>JALOMB010000007.1 GCA_025455685.1 Chitinophagales bacterium
CTTTATAATAATCATATCCAGGAAGATTTAAAAATTCTGGAGATAATACTATAGTAGAATAACATAAATTATGAGCTCTAATAATAGAAGGATACAAAGAAGCAAAATCTAAAACTAATACAGGTTTATCAAAAAACCCTACCATTGGATTTAATACTGTAGCACTATATATAGGCGCTTCGATATAGGCATCAGATAAATTTCTGGGAATTTCTCTGAAAAAACCTCTAATCCATAGAAATGAAAGCAAAATAATTCCAAGAAAAAATAGCGGTCTAAATCGAGATGGCCTAGCATTGATAAGCACTTTTTGAATATACCAAGTCAACATAAAACTGAGCAAAATAATCATCAAGAGTACACTGAATAGCTCAGGATCTAAAAGGACTTTATACAAATTTGGCGTATTCTGAATATAAATCAAGAGTTTTAAATTAATGAAACTACCCCAAGATTTGAACAGGTTTACATTTAATCCAAAAATAAAAAAATGAATGAAGAACCACGAAAAAAGAATAACAGAGACCAGAATTTTCGAAAATTTGCCTAAGAACAAACTCATATAAATTAAAGCCAAAATCCCTAAAATCAAGCCAAAATCAAAATCAAATCCTTTGACTAAGGTCAATATCGTAGGAAATGAAGTCCATGGATTAGCCAAAATAGCTAAAACCAATATTCTAGTTATACTTAAGGTTAAGATAAGAATCAAAGCTGCTTTACACCAAGAATAAAGTGGATTTAGGACTTTTAAGTTCATAAGCAAAACTAATAAAAATTCTTGATGTCACTAAAAAAATTGCATAAATCGTCTTGAAAAATAGACAAAACAACTCTATAGTTAGTTTTATTTCACAAAATTAAAAGATTTTATAGCAATTTGCGTTTATAAATGTAATGTAAACCTATAAAATATAGATAAATTTGAAAAAAAATTTCTTTGTTTTATTGCTCATAGGTATAAGTTTATACTCAAAGGGTCAGGTCACTAAAAATTTTTCACAAGATACCTTGGCGATCATAAAAAAATTGACCCCAAAGGTAACAGAAAAATTGATTTATTGTGAACCAAAGAAACTATATAGCCTGGCACAATCCTTAATTAGGCAAGACTATTTAGGCATCATAGGCTATAATAATCAACGCCTCCAAATTGCGGTAACAAATAGTAAAATCGTAGATAACGAAAATGAAATATCTATTTCAGGCTTCACCAAAGTCAATGACTATATCAATTCAATGAAAGGTTTGCTAAAACTTCAATACATTAGATGTTTGCCTACAGACAAAACTGGGCATAAACTATTGTCCCTTCATCAGAGAATAGAATCTATAGGTTTGGCTTGTTTTTATTTTAAACTCTTCGAGAAGAGAAAAGGTGCTCATGATGGGATATTGGAAGGTTATGCTTATTTTAATGTATATTTAGATTCAAACCAAAACGTAAGTCTAAATGAATATGAAAAAATCAGGCCAGACTATATAAACATAGCATTTATAGGCAATTGGATAGATTATAATGAAAATTTAACCTATCCTTTTACTTTCTCGGTTAATAGAATTTATTTGACTGAAAGCAATGATTTGGATGAAGGGATCATTAAGTTTGCTCCAAATCCTAAATACTACAATAAGGGTTGGGAGTCCTATTACCGAGCTACTTATCTCGAAGATGAAGATGAAATGGTCAAAGAAAATTATTGGCCAATGCTTTTCAATAAATAGGTAGGGATTTTAGAGATTTTTGGGCTAGATATTCCAAAAGAATGGGTAGATATATTCTGATATTCTCAATTGATTTTTCGTTATCATGCAATAAAATAATGTCTTTGGGTTTTATTTTATTGATTTTGCTCATAATTCGTTCTTTTTTGATATCCTTTCGCCAGTCTTGTAAAACCAAAGAATAAAAAACGATTGTAGCTTTTTTGGAAATTTTCCATAGGTCAAAGAAAGAAATGCGACCATAGGCAGGTCTGTATAAAGCTGTAGGATATTGAGCTTCAAAAGGCAGAAACTGTGATTCATATTGTCCCTTGCTGCAAAAAAAGTCGTATTTATCATGAGTTACGCCATGATTTGCGATTTGATGACCTCTTTGATAAATTTTTTGGGCAGCATCAGGGAACTGAATAATTTGTGAGAGCAAAAGAAAAAAAGTAGCTTTCTGATCGTATCTATCGAGCATTTCCAATACCTCATCGAGATATTCGCTTGGTCCATCGTCAAAGGTGAGGTGAACAACATTAGGTTGATTTCCAAAAAATATAACCGTTCTTTTAGTTAGAAGATATAAAAAATCAGCTAGATAAGATAAACTAAGGTAAACTAGACGCATTTCAACAACTCTTCAAAACATGCTACCAGCCACTGCTCCATGAATTACTAGAATTATATCGAGACTCCTCCTCTGAAAGATTGAAAATTAGAGAAAATTTTAATTGATTGTCTAAAGGCGAACGGACAGAAGAAAGCGGCACGACATAAGAAACATTGAGTAAGAAGGCATTGTATTTTACTCCGATTCCAGCCGTAGCAAATTGTCTGCCCCCTGAAGCAATTGGCTCATAATGAAGCCCTGTACGCACGAAGAAACTCTTGTCATAGCTGTATTCTATACCGAGTTGAGATATAACTTCTTTTATTTCGCCACCTATCCCATCAGGATGATCACTAAAGCTAGTAAGCAATCCAGCAAAAGAGGAAGACTCTTTGAAATCTGGAACACCGTTATTATTATTGTCAATATATCTTCTAACACCAATATCATCTACTGTAAACTTAGGAGTAGGCACCAAAAGCTTATTGAATTCCAATGTGCCTGAAATTTCATTATAGTCATCAATAGCCATCGAAAAAGTTGTGCCGAGTCCCAAATTAGCAGGTAAGTAATCAGGCTCATTACTACCATAAGACATTTTAGTACCAATATTAGAAATATTAACGCCAAAATTTATGTTTGCATCTTGTATGTCTCCGATACTTCCCAAATTGCTTCTATAAAAAAGACCAATATCGCCCGCACCAGCTAGCCCAATTCTGTTTTGATTATTATTGGTTAATCCATTGGTCAAGTCAGAATAAATGAATCTACCTCCTATACCAATGCTCAAATTATCGCTTAATTTATAAGCAAAGCTAGCATCTAAAGCAAATTCATTAGGATTCCCAGTTCCCAAATCTCCATTAAATTCGTCCTTAAAACTTATCTTGCCTAGAGTGAAATACCTAAATCCAAGTCCTATAGCGAAACTTTCGTTGAGTTTATAAAATCCATTGGCATTAGCTAAAAAAATATCATTGGTAATTTGACTGAGCCAAGGTGCAAAATTAAAAGAAGCGCCAAAGTCGGAGCGCATAAAAATGTATTTGCTCGGATTATGGAAAAAAGCATTATTATCAGGATTAGTAGAGACCCCAACATCTGCCATCCCGCTTGAGCGCGCATCTGGAATAATCCTTAAAAAAGGCACGGCTGTAGTAATAGCATAATCAAGTTCTCCTTTTGATATAGTTTGTGCCGTCAAAGCACTTTGAAAAAAGAATATGAAAAGAAATAAAAGAAAAGAAGTTTTTAAATTCATGATACAATCTCTACATTATGGCAACGCAATATTAATATTTTTATTTTAAAAGAAGGAGTTTTTGAAACTTATGGGTGTGATTTCCTGCAGCATCTTTGATACTGACTTTATAGACATAGACGCCTCTGCCTATTTTATCTCCGAAATTATCTAAACCATCCCAATGAAATTGATCTCGAATACGAAAACCATCCGTAAATATCTTTTGATATATAGATTTTACTACTCTACCTGTTATTGTAGCGACTTGAATTACAACTTCGAGCTCTTGATTTGGTCTATTATGCTCAAATTCAAAAGACGTCCTATCTGTAAACGGATTAGGATAGTTTAAAAGTTTATCTAAAGTAATGTTATCCTTATTCATTACGACGAATTCCGTATAACCTTCTGCAGGGTTGTTATGATTATCCCATGCACGAACTCTTAAAGTGTGAAGGCCTTCTTTTAAATTAAAAAAAGGATAGAGCACTTGACCTTTGGTGAAATCATCTACATCACTCTTGTAGTAATTATCGAGTAAAATTGGCTTAGACTCGTCTTGATCGAGTATGCCGACAATACTGTGTCCAAATCGAACCGATGAAGTATTGATACCGCTTTCGTCTGCTAACAAACAGATTAGATTAGGGTCATTATTGGTAATGCCACCAAATACAAAATCTAAAGAATTCATATAAGGGTCAACTTTTGGAGGGAGATTGTCAGAGGCTGCATTAGGATTTGAACCTCCTATAGTAATATTTGTATCTACCCCACTTGCATCGATTAGATTCTCAGAATTATTACTATAAGCATAATAGACAATCTTACCCTTACCAATAGCATAATTGATGTCTTTTGGTACGATAAGTTTTATAGAAAATTGACCTTTAGACACTGTGGCCTGTCCTTTGAAAATGCGCTGACTATAGTCATAAAAGCTATCATAATCATTAGGATAGGACTTCGTTTGATTGAGTCTACGAAGTTCCATTTTGTCATATATAGTCACGACGACCAAGCCATTGAAATCTTGAAGTTTATTGCCGCTAAAATCTTGTACTTCTCCTTTAATTTCTATTTGGCTCAACGAAGAAACGACACTATCGCTACCATTTGAGATTGATAATGTTTTAATCGGATAAATGGGAATATTTACGGGAAGACCTGGGTCACAAAGCAATACATTTTTTTGTGCATTTATTGAGAGATTATTGTCATTTTTGGTGTCTCTAGCTATTTCTCCGAAGGTACGTGGAAAATTAGTCACAGAATTTCTTTTTAAAAAGTTAAGAAGCAATTTATTCATAAAGAACTCTTGATCACTGATATATACTTCTCTACATGTGGTCAAAAGTCCAATGGCACCGCCATCATTTTGAAGCAAAAGCGACTCTCCCATAGACCTTTCGCTCGAATTTGGATTGTCAAATGGTGCAAAGCCACATGTCGCAGTAGCCAAAAAAGGCAAGTTTTTTAAATTCTGATATAGCTGTAAATCGTTAGGATCGATGATTCTTTCTTGAGCCCAGTTTCTATAACCTCCATGTCCGATATATGCCATAAGCAAACTTCCGAATCTAAAATTATCTTTAATGAGTTTCTCTACATCAAAATATCTGCTTCCACCACTAAACAAGGTTTCTTGAAAAGCATCTAAATATATTTTTTGTGAAAATACTCTTGGGTTTTGGGCTTTGAGCTGAGCTATGATAGACTCAGATTGTTGGAAAAAAGCAAAATCATTATTATCATCTACATCATCAGCTATAATTGAGATATTGGTGCGCCATTCCCCAAAAGACTTTTTGGATTTATATTGATATGATTTATTTACTATACCAGAGAATTCTGCGAGGCTTGATGATACAAAACGTCCGATAGCGATATCAAGAGAGGCATTTAACTCAGGTTCATCTTCTTGTGTATCGAGCAAGGCATAAAAATCATCGGTACAATACGAATCACTGAAATTTTTAGGGGATAAGGTTTGATATGTAGGCACTTTGTCTTTATTCCTTCGCAAAATATTTTTATAATCCACACTCGCATCACCAACTAATAAAAGAAATTTTGGCAACTTATCTATCGTATTTTTATCATAAAAATGTTTGAGATATCTTCTAATAGCCATGATGTCCTTGGTACCATATCCAAACTCATGATACACTTCATTTATCGTTGCTATAGCTGTAGTATAGCCATGGGATTTTTGATGAAATTCCGCAAATTGAATCGCTGTGCTCCGCCATGATTCTTCTGGTATGATGATGATATAATCAGCTTGTGTTACTACCCTAAGGTTTTGATTGTTTATAGGACCTCGGGCTATAGGCATTAAGGCCTGTGTATCTGAGAAAACCACAAACTCTTGTATTTTATTATTTCTAAAAGTAAAGCTAAACAAATTTCCGTTTGTTGTAGGATTGATTTGAGTTTCTGTTTGCTCTGGAGTGATATTCCATATTTTCAAGGGTCCACTTGAAGCTTGTAGTCTGAATTCAAGCAGTTCATTAGTGTTTAAACCTTCCGTAGTTCTGAGAATTATGGGTCTATTTCGATACTCAGCTCTAGATTTGCTCCATAGTGAGACGTAATCTAGAAAAAAATTTGCGTTTGTCGATGAAGCATTATAGCTAATGTCAATATTTATATTATCCTGCAGCGGATTAAATGACAACTTGCCTTGACTAAGATTATCAGACATCAAAACAGAATGGGTACCAATGATTCGACTTTCTGTAGAAAAGGTAACCATATCACTATTGGCTTGATTGCCGACGGCTAAATATTGAAAAGAGATTTGTGTGTTTGATGAATTCCCTATAGATTCAAAAGATAGTCGCATCGAGGGGTTTGACCGAGTAAGTTTTCTATGAAACCAAGACCTGCCTGTATTATATGGGTTAATTGAGTCCAAATGAACCACTGATAAATGATCATAATCAATTATTGGGCGCGCATTTCCTGACAGGGGTAAACTCGGAGCAATGAACTTGGCCGAAACATCAAAAGCTATGAGATAATCTTTGGTATTGCTATAGTAATTTGGGGTATATACATAATCACTTCCTGTAAAATCAAATCTATGTAGTCCTTGTCCAAAGAAAAGAACGTAATCTCCTTCTTCCCATATATCATTTTGATTTTGATCTATGACTTCGACTGCGAGCTGTGGTAAAAAATCTGGCCAAATTTTAGAATTAGGCGTAGGCATTGTACCTCGACCATAGCCGAAGACTCCAAAAGTCGAAAATCTCAGCTTGTTTTTAGGGATTTTCAAAGAATCAACCATAAATGAATATGACAAACGATGAATTCCTTGTGCTACAGTTGAAATTTTATACCATTGTCCTGAACCCATTGATACACTACTTCGCTGCGTAATTTGAGCTGAGCTTTGTAATTCAAGTGTTTTTTTGGGTATAATTTTAACTTGAAGCGTGACGCTTTGAACTTGTTTGATTTGATTGGCTTGACGAAGAAATTTGGGCATTTTGACTTTTAGAATTGTTTCTTTTCTGAATATAGTTGTCCAGGAACTGATCGAAAAATTATCTGGTAGAAACTGATCGTAATAAGCTACATTTGCATAAGTAATGTTTGTAAAACTAACTTCTGCGGAATCATTTTGATTTAATTTTAACGTCCAAATAGTATCTATTCCATCGGTTGGTCTAGAAGAATTAAATTTAATATGAAATATTTGAGCAAACCCTGCGTTTACAAATAGACTTAATATGAAAACCAATAAAAAACGCTTCATTATAAATAAAATATCCTGGTTATTTTTAAACGAAAATACATCAAAAATATTTTTAAGTGTCGTTTTATTTTGTAGTCAAATAAATTACTCCCTAATTGCACAGGAAATTGGCTTGACGCAGCAAAACAACCATAATTTTTTTTATAATCCAAGCTTGGCTGGAGTCATGGGTAGTCTCCGCGTCAATGCGCTTCACAGGATTCAATATGCTAGACTTGCTCAAAATAGCCTAGGATACAATACCACACAAGTCGCTTTGGACGGTTATTTCTCTCAATACAATAGTGGAATTGGGCTTGTGATGACTCGTGATCAATATGCTCAAGGATTGTTGTCTCAATATCGAATTGAAGGTGCTTATGCTTATCAACTCAATGTAACTTATGAATCTGGTTTTCGCTTTGGTCTCGGTGCGAGTTATCAACTTTGGCAACTCGATGAGAATCAGCTTATATTCGCAGACCAAATCGACGCAATTAAGGGTATCATCTCAGGAACAACGCAAGAGAATCTAGGTGATCTAAAAAATAAATCAAGTGTTAACTTCAATATTGGGGCTTCTTATTTCAATCGAAGTTTTTTTATAGGTGCCGGCGTTAAAAATATTTTATCAAAAGTAAACGCTGCAAACAATAACGCCCTAGAAAACAATCGCGTCTATTTTGGTCAAATTGGCCTCAAAAAAGACTTCTCCGAAAATACCTCTTTATTTTTATCTGCCAACACCTTGCATCAATACGATTTAAACCAAATCATACCGCAAATCTATTGGCAATTTAATATTTATGGTATTGGCAGTGGGGTTAGATTGATAAATTATCGCGAAATAGAATCAGCTCATCTCCTCGCAGCTATTAATCTCAATGTACTTAGAATTACTTATAGTTATGATATTGGAATCAATCAAATTTCAAATGGCTCAGGTGGTGCTCACGAAATTCAGTTGAGATTTTTGCTCCATGGTGATGATAATACAATTTCATCTAAATTTGACAAAGATAGATTAAGGTGTTTTGAGGTTTTAAAAAATTAATGAAAATATTTCTACAATAATTTTAAAAAAAAAGCGTTATTTTAGCACACTGAAAAAAATAAAGAATATGAATAAGGTAACTTTAGTAAGTAGTATTTTGATACTGAGCGCATTGATGTTTTCCTGCAAAAAAGGGTCAAAAGGCTCTGATGTGTCTTCATTGACTAGCATGAAATACAACGACGCTAAAAATGGAGGCTTCGAAGTAAACACAAAATATAAGGGTCAAGATGCTGCGCCAGGCATGGTCTTCATCCAAGGTGGGGCATACATGATGGGTCAAAAAGATCAGGATGTGATGTATGAATGGAATAATGTGCCTAGAAAAATGACTGTTAATTCTTTCTATATGGATGAGACAGAGGTTGCAAACGTTCATTATAGAGAGTATTTATTTTGGATTAATAGAGTTTTCGGAGAGTCTTTTCCTGAAGTATATCGTAGAGCGCTACCTGATACTCTTGTTTGGCGAGATGAGTTAGCCTACAATGAACCATTGGTGGAGAATTACCTAAGACATCCTGCATATAACAATTATCCTGTCGTAGGAGTTAGTTGGTTACAAGCTAATGATTTCTGTAAATGGAGATCGGATCGAGTCAACGAAGAGAAACTTGTAAAATTAGGAGCTATTACTTCCATCCCAGATGACCAAGTAGATGAAAATAACTTTAATACAGAATCATACTTAGCTGGTAAATTTGAACCTGAAATGGGTAAGAAGCCATTTAAAACGCCTACTAAAGAAGATAGACCTGTACGTCTAGAAGATGGTGTGCTTCAGCCTTCATTTAGACTTCCTACTGAGTCTGAGTGGGAATATGCTGCATACTCACTCATTGGAAATCAACCTTATAAAGATGAAGAGCGTTTCACGGACCAAAATATTTATCCATGGAAAGGATTTAGTATGAGATATCCGAAAACTGGTAAGGATCAAGGTAGAATGCTAGCAAACTTTAAAAGAGGAAGAGGTGATAATATGGGTATTGCAGGTCATTTAAATGACAATGCAGCTGTAACTGCAGAAGTAAAATCTTATTATCCAAATGATTTCGGATTGTATAATATGGCAGGCAATGTAAACGAGTGGGTCATGGATGTATATAGACCAATGAACTCCATAGATATGAATGATTTTGCTGGCTTTAGAGGTAATGTTTATAAAACAAAGAAAACTACTGAAGACGGTGAAATTGAGGATGTCGATAGTTTAGGTCGTCTTAAATATAGAACTGTTACAGAAGAAGAGGCGGGTTCAAGAAGAAACTACCGTTCTGCAGATGTTAGAAATTTCGTGGATCAAGACAAACAATCTGAAGTTGAATATAGATATGGCGAAACTTCATTAATCAATGATCAATCTAGAGTATATAAAGGTGGATCTTGGAAAGACCGAGTATATTGGTTGAGTCCTGGTACGAGAAGACATCTTCAGGAGTACCAATCTACAGATGATATAGGATTCAGATGTGCTATGGATAGAATGGGAAGCCCAATTAGCAATAAAATACCTTCTGGCAATCACTTCAAAAAAAGATAATTAAATATCATATTCTTAAAAACCCTCTTTTTCCAAAGAGGGTTTTTTTCGTTTTAGACATTTAGACTATGCCCTCAATTCAAGCCCTTTATGAAATCTATCAAGAAGCTAACGCACAAATAGCTATAGATACTAGGACTAACCTACAAGGTGCTTTGTTCTTTTGCATACGTGGTTCAAACTTCGATGCTCATGAATTCATCGATTTAGCCCTTGAAAAAGGCGCTTATCGAGTCGTCATAGACGATGAACGCTATACACATAAACCCAATACTTTTCTCGTTGCCAATACCCTAACGGCGCTTCAAGACTTAGCTAAGCATCATAGACTTAAGCTCAAAACGCCAATTTTAGCTATCACAGGAAGCAATGGGAAGACTACGACCAAAGAACTCTTGCATCGTGTCGTATCTAAAAAATATCAGTGTCTTGCCACTGAAGGCAATTTAAACAATCATATAGGTATTCCACTAACTTTATTGAAGCTTAGAAATCATCATGAGTTCGCTATAGTAGAAATGGGCGCAAACCACCAAAAAGAAATTGAGTCATACTGCA
Organism: Chitinophagales bacterium; assembly: GCA_025455685.1. GTDB lineage: Bacteria > Bacteroidota > Bacteroidia > Chitinophagales > JADJOU01 > JALOMB01. Next base: position 10,467 of record JALOMB010000007.1, read on the forward strand.
CTTATACCCTGCCCGATTTGGGACTCATTACTAATATAGGAAAAGCACATCTAGAGGGCTTCGGCGGTGAAGAGGGTGTCAGAAAAGGGAAAACGGAGTTGTTTGAATATTTGAAGTCAGCGCATAAACCTTATTTTGTAAATTTAGATGACCCGAAACAACTGTCTTTTATTCGTGAAGACAGTCTTTTGTATTCTGGAAATGATCCAAAAAGTTTAGCTAGGGGTATTGTTAGCCTAGATAATACAGAAAAGCTTTTGGTTCAAATGACAGATGGCATCAGCATTCAAACGAATCTTACTGGCGCATATAATCTTCCTAATGTACTAGCAGCCGTGGCGTTAGGCCATTATTTAAACATCAATACAGTTGACATCGTCAAGGCTTTAGAAAATTATACCCCTCAAAATAATCGCTCTCAAATCGAAATCCAAGATGGTTATAAACTAATTTTAGATTGCTACAATGCTAATCCAGATAGTATGAAAGCGGCATTAGAAAATCTAAAGGCATTTAAGGAACCTAAAATAGCAGTATTAGGGGGCATGAAAGAACTCGGAGTTTACGAGGCAATAGAACATGAAAAAATAGTTGATATCGCTATCAGTTTGCCTAATATAACCTTAATACTTATCGGACCTGAATTTAAACCATATCGCCAAAAAGCAAATGCGTATTTTGAACACATCTCAGACGCTAAGTCGTGGTGGCAGCATTTAGAAAAGGAAGGAAAGGTAATTTTGCTCAAAGGATCTAGGGGAAGTGGTCTAGAAAAGATTTTACATCCATGAAATACGATGAAAAAGAACTTATCTTAGCTTGTCGTGCTCATGATCGAAGTGCACAGAAATATCTCTATGATTGCTACGCGCCTAAATTTTTCACAATTGCCTTACGCTATTGTCAAGATGAATATCAAGCTGAAGATGTACTTCAAGAGAGCTTTATCAGGATTTACACTTGTATTGATCAATTTGAGTTTATTGGTTCTTTTGAAGGTTGGATGAGACGAATCGTGGTCAATACTGCGTTAGAAGAATACAGAAAAAGGAATAAAAAACAAACCACTGCTTTAGATCAAATAGACTTTAGTTTAGTGACACAAGTATCCGAGACAATAGACCATGAATATTTGCTAAAAATCATACAATCTCTGCCTCCAGGATATCGACAAGTCTTCAATCTCTATATCATTGAAGGATACGCTCATAAAGAAATAGCCGATATGCTTGGCATTTCAGAATCTACTTCAAAATCTCAACTCAATAGAGCGCGCAAAGCTATTATAGCTATTTGGCAAAAAATGCAACAAAATTGGATTTTTTTATGGCTCGGGGCAACTTTTATCACTTTTCTTTCATCTTATCCTTATAGACTATGAACGAATCGCAATTAAAAGATTTTTTTTCACCGCTCAAATTAGTACAAACTCCTGTAAGACCAGAAGTTTGGACTCATATCGAAAATAGACTCGAGCAAAAACGCCCAAAGAGTCCTTTTTGGTCCAATGAAAATTTACTTATTTTGTTTATAGGAATATTCGCTTTGGGTATCTCTTCATTTCTATTTACGTTGATTCAAGCTCCTATTTCAGTGCAGCAAATCTCAAAAAACACCTTAGAAATTCATACTGATGATTCTAAATCTAACCCGTTGATAAATAATCCCAAGAATCTTATGGCTTTTCGGACATTTATATCTAATAAAGGGCAAGGTTTACCTTCAAATGAAACAGAAATAGAACTCAATCCCATATTTGAACACGAAGATATAACTGAAAAACAGGGTCATTTGAGCTATCAAGAAGATTTATCTCAAGAAAATGTAACCTTTGAAGACCCCATCGAAGACCCTTATCCAATTGCTTCGAATTCAATAAAAAATACGACCAAATATACACAAAACATTAATTTTATACATCAAGACGACAGCGTAGAGACTTATGTACTTATTTATGGAGAAAGCAATAAAGAGGGTCATAAAGGCATTGAAAACCAAACCAATAGCCAAGAACCACTAGTCAATAGAGACTTTAGAACCTTATACTATAAGAAAAAAGGGCTTTATCTTACGCCATATGTAGGTGGAAATATCGCACAAATCTACTATCCAAGCGACAATATTCAAAATTTTGGATCGTTTCAAGTGTTTTCGGGCAAAATTGGTTATCAACTTGGAATAAATCTCGGTTATGATTTGGGACTAGGAAATAGTATAGAGTCCGGATTAGGATTAAGTCAATATATAAACAGTATTAACTATCAAGGACCTGCTACTAAAAAAGAAGGTATCATGTATATTGATGCTTTTGAGACTAAGCTCTTGTATCGAAAATCACTGGCTTTTCTTCCTAAAAATCTAGGCGTGCTCAGTGGTAAAATTGGTCTGAATTATAGCTCGATTTACTATTTGCAGATGAACTATACCTTAGCTGACTTAATAGTTAATCAACAAAAATCATTTAACTATGATTTAAACAAACAAGTATATAACAATATTGAGTTGGGCGTATTGATGGGTTTGGATTATCTCACGTATTTATCCCAAAAGATGGCCTTCTTTGTCGAAGTGATTTCCGGCTATCAAACAAATTATCAAAATTTCCCTAGTTTCAATGCCTATCAATCACCAAGACAATTTCATACTAAATTTAATATGGGTATAAAATTTGAGTTTTGATCCATACCAAACACCTCAAATCTATTTTAGATAAATATTACGAGCAATACGCTACTGAAGCATTTGTCGCGCAAGATCCTATATCCTTGTGTTATGACTACAAACATATACAAGATAGAGAAATAGTAGGATTCTTCGGATGTCTTTTTGCATGGGGGAATCGAAAAATCATCATTCAAAAGACTAAGGACTTACTCGATAGAATGGATAATGCGCCGTTTGATTTTATCTCTAACTACAGTGATAAACAAAGCAAATCATTTGATACCTTTAAACACAGAACTTTTACATCCATAGATATTACTAGTATTATTCAAGGGTTACAAGAACATTTTAAAAGTTTTGACAGCTTAGAGCAAGCCTTTTGGCAAGAAGACTTTAATCATGATATAGATATCGAAAGGCATCTAAACCATTTTTATCAATATTTTTTTAGTCTCATCGCTTTTCCAAAAAGAACTTATAAGCATATTTCATGTCCTGCCAAAAAATCTCAATCCAAACGAATGAGTATGTATTTGCGTTGGATGGTCAGAAAAGATATCGTAGATTTAGGTATTTTTCAGAACATTAGCCCTAGTCAACTGATCATCCCTTTGGATGTGCATGTACTCAAAACCGCCTACCATTTAAAAATCCTTGATGAAAAAGATAAAGCAAATTGGGCTTCAGCTAAAAAAATAACCGCTATACTACGTGAATTTGATGCAGAGGATCCTGTGAAATACGACTTTTCATTATTCGCTATGTCACATGAGCATTTGTTTTCCTAAATTATTCAAAAGATAATACCCGAGTCCTAGATATATCAAGAGATTTAAACAAAAAAGGCAAGGTCGAAGTAATCACAAAAGCATTTCTGCTTTGAAGTATTCCTGAAATATCATGAATCCTCCCGTATTGAAATTGAAATAAATTGAAAATTGTCGCATCATTCTTAAAGCCTATGCCAGCAAAGGCACTCAAAATTAAGGGCCGATCATCTACAAAATTCCCATAAGGCAAATTAGAAGCAATTTCACACATGACATGTGTGCTAAATCGAAATCCCAATAAAGACACAGGCCAATACAAGACAGGTTGAAATCTACCCGTAATTCTATTTTGACCTACTTGTTCGAAATTATTAATTCCATGAATACCATAATCTCTGGATAAACGAATAAAATCAGAAGAATCTCGATTGATTCCTAAAGTATATCGCGTATTCAAAAATGTCCTTAATCGAAATTTTCCAAGCATAAAAAGTTTGGAAGCCATTACTAAATTAGCATCTATCAATCCATCTTCAAAATCACCTGCTACACTATAAGTCCCTACATTAAATGAGAAATTATAGTATCCACCATTGCTATTATTATATTGAGCTAAAATAGAGCTGCCAAAATAATCTCTTGTGTTTAACTGATTAAATTCTTTGCCATAAATTAATTTAATGGAAATCCCTTCTGGTAAATCTTCAATCCGTCCAAAGTTGTTTACCAAACGTGTCTGTCTAAATTTGATAAATGAAAAACCTAAGGATCCTAAAAAAAGATTTGAATTTCTATATTGTGGAGCATTATTGATATTGATTCCTGAGGTCTCAAAGAAATAACTATTGGCATATGAAGCACCTAAAATTATGGTATTAAGTTGGTTGTAGGTTCGCTTCAAGGGGAAAGCCTTGCTTAACCATACGTCAGTATTTATTTTTTTATAATTTATGGAATCTTTAAGACTTATCAACTCTTTTTGAATATTTTTGTATCTAGTAGCCACACCAAAAGCCCAAGTAATATCTGGTCTTGAATAATTTCTAGATAGCTCCATTCCTACTTCTCTTCTTAGTTGCCAATTTATGAATTCAGTTTGCAGATTTGTAAATGACGTTCCAAAAATATTTGGTATAATATATTGAATTTTAGTTCCAATTTTAGGGTCTAAGTTATTATTAAAATTTCGATTATACAAGCTCAAACGATGTGTAGTTCCAAAAATATTTATGTTTTCTAGACCAATTCCGATTTCATTGAACCCGAAGAAATCCACACCCAAATTATAAGGTAAATTGTCCTGGATATAATAAATCAAATCTATGGTATTGTCTTGATTTAACTTGATTACATACCTTACGTCACTAAAAATGCCAGATTCTCTGAGAAGCCTTTCATTCATCATAGCTTTTTGGGCTGAGAAGTCTTCATTTTCTTTAAATAAAATAAATCTTTTTTTTAAAATTTCTGATTTAGTGACGACATGAAGTTTATTTATGAAATTTTCTATTTTATTTGGGGACATCATGGTATCATGTACACTATATCCCATAGGATAGAGCTGACGTATCTCGACTTTACGAATTATTTTGTCATTATATCGATATAGTTCATTATACTTTTGTTCATCGGCTAAAATCTCGTTTTTGGAATTATCCGAATAAATATTTCTAAAAACCATTTTTTGGATTTCTCTTGTCACGATATTTTTTCCCATGGTTTGATTTAACTCTTGATACGACATAGAGTCTCGCTTTTGCATGAGAATCAAATCATCTTGCTGTGCAGAGAGATGAAATCCTAAAAAAAGGAGAAATAAGACTAAAATATTTTTCCTATATTTGCTGAAAAATAAATATGAATAATTATCCAATTAGATTAGAATTTAAAATTTTTAGTTTACACAACAAAATTAATTTTTTTAATTCAAATGGAGTTGTTTTTTTACAATCTAAACAAGCATTATTTAAGCTAAAAGAAAACATTAAGATTTTTGAACCTGATACGGATAATATAAAGTTTGAAATTCAAGCAGATAGAGTTATTGATTTTAGTGCAGCCTATAATTTTATAGATGCCTCTGGGCAAGTTTTAGGAAAAATAAAACGAAAAGGATTTGCATCAATTTGGCGAGCTACCTATGTAGTTTTTGACAAGTCAGATTCCCCAATCTTAGAGATCAAAGAAAAAAAACCATGGGTAAAAGTCCTCGATGGTATCCTAGGAGAAATACCTCTTATTGGTATGCTGCTAGCCATGTTAATTAATCCAGGCTATCTAATTATGGATAATAATGGAAAAGAATTTGGTAAAATTCTAAAAAAACGCTCTTTGTTTAGCAAGACTTTTTTGTTAGAAAAAAATCCAGAATCTCTTGAAATACTTCATATAGATGAAATGCTTTGGCTTTCTACGCTCATGATTAGTACCTTAGAGCGTGCTCGTGGATAGAACTTTATAAATTTAACTTATGAACCCTACTTATAGCGAACAAGAATTAATTCGTAGAAACAAAAGACAAAACTTAATAGATATAGGAATAGATCCCTATCCTGCTGCTCAAGTTCATGTAAGCCATAAATCAAAATCGCTCAAAGAAGTTTACACGTTGAATCCTGATTCTAGACTAGATGCCACTATCGCAGGTAGAATTCTCACCATAAATGACAAAGGAAAAGTTTTATTTATTAAAATACAAGATGAAGAAGGACTTTTTCAACTCTATGTAAAACGAGATGATGTATGTCCTGAAGAAGACAAGTCATTTTTTGATCAGGTCATCAAGCATTTAGACTTAGGTGATATTATAAGCGCTCAAGGCTATGTGTTTACTACTAAAATGGGTGAAGTGTCACTTCATACGACTCAAGTAACCCTACTTTCCAAATCAGTTAAACCTCTTCCAGTAGTAAAAAAAGACGAAGAAGGAAATGTTTATGATGATGTGGTAGATCCTGAGGTCAAGTACCGTCAGCGCTATGTTGATTTAATATTGCATCCTGAAGTCAAAACAGTATTCCAGAAACGAGCGAAAATATTTCAATCTATCAGAGAATTTCTCAATGCCAATCATGCCATAGAAGTCGATACACCCGTGCTACAAAACATCCCTGGTGGAGCGTCTGCTAAGCCATTTCTAACACATCATAACGCATTAGATATGCCTATGTATTTGAGAATAGCCAATGAACTTTACCTCAAAAGACTTATCGTCGGTGGATTTGAATGGGTCTATGAGTTTAGTAGAAACTTTAGAAACGAAGGAATGGACAGAACGCATAATCCAGAGTTTACTGTTTTGGAATTTTATGTCGCTTACAAAGATTATTTATGGATGATGAATCAAACCGAAGCCCTTTTGGAAAAAGTCTGTATCGATACAAATGGCAGTGCTGAGGTAGATTTTCAAGGTAATCATATCAGTTTCAAGGCACCATATCAACGGATTACCATGTATGAAGCCATTGAAAAATATACCGGTATTGATATCAGTCAAATGGATGAAGTCAAACTAAGACAAATCTGTGCAGATATACAGGTCAAAATAGATCCAACTATGGGCAAAGGTAAAATCATAGATGAGATTTTCTCTGAAAAATGTGAAAAACACATGATTCAACCGACATTCATTATCGACTATCCCATAGAAATGAGTCCTTTGACCAAGAAACATCGCTCCAAGAGCGGATTAGTAGAGCGCTTTGAGCTTTATGTCAATGGCAAAGAAATAGCCAATGCCTACTCAGAGTTGAATGACCCAATAGACCAAAGAGAGCGATTTGAAGAGCAAATTAAACTCATGGAGCGAGGAGACGATGAAGCCATGTTTATAGATCATGATTTTCTAAGAGCCCTAGAATATGGTATGCCTCCTACTGCTGGTATTGGAATAGGTATCGATAGACTTGCCATGCTTTTGACCAACCAAAATAGCATTCAAGACGTGTTACTTTTCCCTCAAATGAAACCTGAAAAATTATCATAATCTCATTAGTTAAGATTCGCTATGTTTCTAATTTATGTTAAATATAATCGAGTTTATGTAACCAATTAACCGAAAATATATTCTAAATAAAAAAAAATATGCAAAAAATATATTTTTCACTCTTGTTTCTATGTTTCTTTGTCACAGTATCGGCTCAGAAAAAAAACAATAAATCAGTTCAAAAATCTAAAACTACAGAAAGCACAAATCAAGTATCGCTAAAATGGTACACCATGAACGAGGCTTTAGCTTTGTCCCAAAAAACCAAGAAAAAAATCTTGATTGACTTCTATACAGATTGGTGTGGCTGGTGCAAAGTCATGGACAAGAAAACATACGAACAAGAAGATATCGTCAAATATCTCAATGCCAATTATTATCCCGTTAAATTCAATGCTGAGACCTATGGTGAGAAAGTTGAAATCAACAGTAAAGTCTATAATCTAGTAGATGGCAATAGAGGAAAAATTCATGAATATGCCAGATTTGCGCTCAATGGACAGCTCGCCTACCCTTCTACCGCATTTCTCGCCGAAGACCTAACCTCTCTAGGGGTACAAGCAGGCTATATCGATGCGCCGATGATGCTCAATATTCTTAAGTTTTACAATGGAAATTATCATAAGAAGATGCCTTTTGAGCAGTTTTTAAAAGATGTACTAGATTATAAACCATAACCTAATGATGAAAAAACACATTTTAGCCCTATGCTTAGGTTTCGCCTTATTCATAGGATGTCAGCAGGAGCAAAGCTCTGATACGCAGGGAATTAGCAACGAAATCAAACCTTTTGAAGTTTCTGACGAAATGGTCGCTCGTATTTATACCTCAAAAGGACTTCTTGAAATTGGGTTAGATTTCAAACGTGCGCCACTCACAGTAGCTAATTTCATTGGACTAGCAGAAGGAAGTCTCAAATCCAATACTAAAAATGCTCAAGCAAAATTTTATGATGGTCTGACTTTTCACCGCGTCGTCGATGGCTTCGTCGTCCAAGGCGGAGATCCTGCTGGTAATGGTACCGGTGGACCAGGTTATCAATTTCCCGATGAATTTCATTCAGAGTTGACCCACGATGCCCCTGGCGTTATATCTATGGCGAATGCAGGACCAAATACCAACGGTTCGCAGTTTTTCATTACTTTGAACGCAACCCAAAACTTAGACGGTATCCATAGTGTATTTGGCAAAGTGCTCAAAGGACTAGATATACTCCCTAAAATAACTGTAGGCGATAAGATAGATTCCGTGCGTATTTTGCGAAATTCACAAGAGGCCAAAAATTTCAACGCTGTAATGGTTTTTCCTCAGAAACTAAAAGAAATTAATGATGCTTTGACTGAAAGTGAACGTGAAAAATATCAAGCCATGCTTCAGAGTCCTGAATATAAAAGATTCGAGGAATTTGTACAAAATGCTTACCCTGCTGCTCAGAAACACCCTTCTGGTCTATATTATATCGTGACAGATGCTAAACCAGAAAATAGATTAATCCAAAATAATAATCTCGTATCCGTTCATTATCGTGGATATTTAACCAATAAAACTGTTTTCGATCAATCCTTTGGCAGAGATCCCTTTCAAGTATTGGTAGGCTCTGGCGAAGTAATTCCTGGATGGGATATCGGTCTGACCCAGCTAAGAGAAGGAGAAAAAGCTACCTTGATCATTCCTGCTTATCTCGCCTATGGCGAAAGAGGCGTGGATAAAGTAATCAAACCCAATGAAAATCTATTATTTGATATTCAAGTTTTACAAATTTTAAAATAGTATCCTATGAAAAAAATCACCTTAATCCTTGGCATGTTACTTATAGCTACTGCGCCAATTTTCGCTCAAAAAAACAAAAAAGAATCTAAAAACACAAAAAACACAATTATGCAAGAAGGTATCTATGCCCTATTTGAGACAAACAAAGGAAATTTCACTATTAAACTCCATTATGACCTAGTCCCCATGACTGTAGGTAATTTCGTAGGATTGGCCGAAGGAACCCTAGAAAACAAAGCCAAACCTCTTGGTACACCATATTATGACGGTTTAAAATTTCATAGAGTTATTTCTTTGAAAAATGGCGATGGTCAAGACTTCATGGTACAAGGTGGTTGCCCACTTGGTACGGGTACCGGAGATCCAGGTTATAAATTCCCTGATGAGTTTCATCCTAATCTAAAACACGATACAGTAGGTGTTCTATCTATGGCCAATAGTGGTCCAAATACTAACGGCTCACAATTCTTCATCACAGTAGCCAAAACTCCTTGGCTAGACAATAAACATTCTGTTTTTGGACTAGTGACCGAAGGATATGACATCGTGTATAACCTCAAAAAAGAGGATATGATCAAATCTGTGAAGATTCAAAGAATTGGCAAAGCCTATGAAAATTTGAAATTTGACGGCGCTAATATGAAGAAATTAATCGAAGATAAAAAAATTCAAGCTGAAAAAGCCCTTGAAAACGCCAAAAAGAATATACTCAATGAACTAAAATCTTCATACCCTACAGCTACTTTCACGCCTTCTGGTTTGGGTTATATCATTGAAAAAAATGGTAGTGGACCAAATGCAAAAGCTGGGGATACGGTATCTGTTCATTATATTGGCAAACTAACTTCAGGCCAAGAGTTTGATAACTCCTACAATAGAAATGAGCCCATAAAATTTCCATTAGGTCAGAATATGGTTATCCCTGGATGGGAAGAAGGGATTAGACAACTCAATAAAGGCGCCAAAGGCAAACTTATTATTCCGTTTTGGCTTGGTTATGGTGAAGGTGGCTATGGCCCTATTCCTCCAAAAGCTACGCTTATCTTCGATACAGAATTAGTAGATAAATAATTTATACACTATATAAAACAAATTTCTAACTGCTTTATATTTAGTATAAGTAGTTTTTTTACCATAGAATTATTTTTGTGAAGGCAATCACCTGAAAAGAGTAAACTATGGCATTTATAAAAACTAAAATTCTACCGCTAAGCCTGCATCGAGCAAAGCTTCACTCAAACTAGAATCTTTTGCATAATAGACCTCAGCTACTAATCGTCCGTATTTATCTACTACCCCAATAGGAAAAACCCAAACCCTTTTCTTATCTATTTTTGATTTTGCGAAATTAGTAGCCTCTGTTGCTAAAGGTTCCCATTTCTCAGGGCAATCGATATAGGCCTCACGAATCTTCAAAACGGAATCACCAACCCGAAAAGCATAGGTATCACCATCTACGACATAAGTGATTTTAGTCTCGAAGCTATCAAGTCTAGCTAAAGAATCAATAGCTATAAACTCTTCATAATCAAACTCATTTGATAAACTTTGGCTCATTTCACAAGAAAATAGAACTAGTGAAAAAATGATAAGAATTGTAATGAAAAAAAACGCTAGTCTGATATATTAATTTTTTTGTGTAAGATTTCCTGTTCGTTTCGTATCACGATATGATACATTCCAGAATTTTTAGGTTTTTCGATGGCAAAAGGCGAGGCTGATTGATTACTTCGACCTATCAATTTTCCGAGCATATCGTATAGTTCGACTTGTATATTTTGGATATTTTTTGGATGAATTTCTATTTGGTCTCCTACTATGCTCCAATCAAAATCCTTATCTTCAATAAAAGACATTTGTGCTTTATTACAAGAATTTCTAAAGATAAATCGAGAAATAGAATCTAGTAAAGCATAAGGCACCAAGCTAGTATTTGGGTTCAATCCCATACGAATCATAACGATATTTCGTGAAGGAATCACAGCACAGATTTGTCCATCTCTACCGATAGCTGCATAAAGGTCTTTTGGGGAATTTGAAGAAATATAAAACGGGAAAAGCTGCGTTAATCCGGGTACCCGCGCGGAAGGCGTATAGTTGAGCCAAGTTAAATAGCCATATGAAGGATTGAGTGGCGTCGATTCCGATATCATTTCTGTGAAAAAATCCGTGTCCCCTAGAATTTTAGTGGTGTTCCAGGTTCCTTGATTTAAAAGAAGATTACCAAACCGTGCCATATCCCGGACTTTTGAGAAAAAGACATTATTATAGCCGATTTTGATATAAGTACCTGACATGCCAATTTTGCTTCCAATTTTTTCTCTAAAATAATCTGAAGCGTTCTTGTTGGTAGCAGATAGCAAAACCTCATCGAGCAAAGTATAGGGTGCATTGTGATAATACCATTGTGAGCCTGGATTGGCTCTGTACTTGAGGCATGATGGCAGTGTACAGTCTAAATCGCCTTGAAAATCTAAACCGGTAGTCATGTTCAATTGATGTTTAATCGTAATTTGGTCTTCTTGGGCTGATGTCATGGAAGTCCAAGAGCCTAGATAGGTATTGGTTTTGTCGTTTATGTTTAGTTTACCTTCTTCTTGCGCTATTCCTATGAGCAAAGCCGTAAGGGTCTTGCCAGCGGATGCCCAGTACCAAATACTATCTTGCGTGAAGGAGCCGTAGTATTTTTCTATTGTAATTTTACCGTTTTCAAGCAATATAAAACCTTTGGTCTGTTCTTTTTCGAGAAATAAATTGAGCATATCCCAGTCTTCCTCGCAAATTTTAGAAGCTTGCCATGAATTCTTTTCCCAAGTAGTCTCGGTAGGGAAATAGCTCTGTGCTTGGCCTTTGCATATGCCCAAAAGTAGAAGATAAGGAAAAATTTTTAACATGCGCAATAGTTTTATTTAAGGTTTTGGTATTTCTCTTACAAAGATAACCATAAATTCCTTTTACAGATTTTTTATTTAACCTAAACAAAGTCTCTTTTACTAATTTCAAGTAGCCTGTTTTCGACAATTGGAAATGTTTATAATTTTGAAATAAACGCTCGTTATTTTATATCTAAGGCTGCAATAGCTTCTCTGAAAATTCTTTTTACTACCAATGAATTTATTGAACCATCTGATAGGTTGGTTTCAAATGTAAATTTTTGCGTACTATTGTCACTGTGAAAATACGTGAGCGTTAAATCAGTTTCGCTTTGATAATAATGAGTAAGATAAACTACAATATGTTGCTTGGTAAACCATTTGCCAATCTGAAAAAAAGTTTCGCCTTTTCTATAAAAGTAGCTTTGACTTGGGTCGTTTTTATCGTCTATATAAATGGAATCTTCTAGGTTCAAATCTTTTATTTTTGGAGAGTTTTGGATTTTATGAAGTAACTTTTCAAAATTTACTTCCACTCTTCCATTGATGTCATGAAGCTTTTCATAATCCAAAGGGTTTTTTCCATTTTGTATAAATTCTTCAAAGTTCTCTTCATGTTCTTTGTCCTGACTTTTATTTTGGTATTCGGGACTTTTTATTTTAAATCCATCCTCATCTTGCCATAAAAATCTATCATACAGCACCTCTTCTAAATTATGCGTTGCGAGAAAAATACTTCTAACTTGAATCTGATTTCCATAATCATCCTCCAATAAATAGTTGGCTTTAACTTGATTGACACCACAAACTATGGCAAAAGAATTAACTTGATTAAAATGCATGTTAAAATCGTCTGAATAAATAAATTCTATTACGGCATGCTGCTTTACATATAAAGCGCCACGATTAAACCTACCGTATAAGAATCCTGATTCTAGATTTTGGTGAAAATAATGCGTATTTGCTGAAAGATATAGGTTGGCTATACGAGCATCATCCAAACAAATGACTGCAGGAGCATAACTAATATCAAAGGCTCTTAACGCTTTGGAAATAGTAACTTTCTTGAGAAAAATATACCCTAATACAAAACAAGCATCACTATCTGGAAGATGGGATTTTAGATCTAAATTTTCAGCGATTACTTCATTTTCAGCTACCAGAAAAAAAGAATTATGGAAGGAATAATCATTAGAAAAAAATGTAAAGAAATCAAAAAGTTTATTTCCACCAAAATCAGTGCAATTTTCAAGTAGTTCTTGTGTCTCTTTTAGGTCTTTTAAGACGAATTTTATTCCGCTAATTTCTTTTGATTCAAAAGGCTTTTTAACGGCGTAATGTTTCATTTTGTTATGAAAAGCCGCAATATATTCCTCATTTTTTTGGACAATATTTTTTTCGATTTCTTCAAAAAAATCAAGGGCTTCTTTTACTAGAATATAATCCAAAAATTTAATTTCAGTACTGCCTTGAGCATAAAAATCATTGGTTTGGTACAATTGGCTAGAAAGATAGCGGTAACTTACATCATTGTTTGTGTAGGCATCAAAATAAAATCTTCGTGAATCAAAATCGGTCTCACTAGGTAGTTCAGCCGATACAACAACACTAACATAATCACCACTCGAAGAATCAGTAGTAAAATGATAATCTCCTAGCCATACAGACTTTTCACTATCATTAAAATCGTTGTATTTTGTTTGTACTAAGGGTAAATTTACTATATTCTTTATACGCTCTGCGGTAGCCGTTTTTTGGAGTTTGTTATAATAATATATTGATCTTTCTACATGTATCAAAAAGGTTTCCCATAATTCTTGAAATGTATCTATTACATCAGGAAAGTCAAAAATATTTTGGTATTGAGTAATGTTTTGGTTTAGATTTTTGTATAAAATTGATAAAGTATCATTTTTAGTAACTAGTTTATTTACCCTATTTTTCTTCTCCAAACCAACGAAAATTTCTCCCCCATTTTCTAACAAAAAACAAATACTTTGTTCTACTTTATGATGGTCGGATTTGCTAGTAAGTTCTTTGTTTACAGTAACCTGTGCGTTTGAAAGCTGAGGAAATGTAGGACTTGATTCGTCATAATTAGTTTCATGATCTAATTCAAAAAAACGACAAAAATTTTCTTTTTGAGCTTTCAAATCGTCTTTTGATTTCAATTGCTTGTTTTCAAAAATAGTTGGAACATTCGTGTGATCATGCAGTTTTAGAAATTTGTCCTTGTGATAATAACTTTTTATATTAATATCCTTTAACCAAAATTCCACAATCCATTGATGTGTTTTTTCATGAAGAAGAACATAGAAATTTTGCGAATGAATATCCAAATAAGTAAGTTGAAAATCGCTATCAAACTTGTTTAGCTTTTGTTCCCATGCTATCAGAAGATCTTTTATACCATTAATCCTGCTTGGCTGCTCAAAAAGGCTTTCTTGGTCAAAGTCTGCTTTGCCAAAGTTATCTTTTAATGAATTAGACAAGAATTTTTTAATTTTATCACTATGGTCATTTTGGTCTATAACCAAAATGAAATCATCCCAAATCTCGTTTAATTTATTGATTAAATCGCATGTAAGTTCTATAGGATTATCCCATAAACCTTCCTGTATTTCTAGTTGATTTATTTTGGAAAAAACGGCTTCTTTTTTTTGCTGGTTTTTGGTGCAAATGGGTAAAAGTTTTTTGATGACTTTTTTAATACGCTCTGCCTTTGATGGTTTGCTTTGTTCTATTATCCCAATCTCAGCACGAAGTACATTCTTGTTTTGCTTTAGGCTTTCGATCATCATATATCGGTCTAGAATACTGCTCCAACCTGAAATTTCTTCATAGTCTTTATAGCTCAAATTTTCTTCAAAAAAGCTCAAATACGCTTGTTCAAACATTTGCTGGGCAGCTTCTATAAAAAAAACAATATCATCTTCATATTGTGCCCTATCTTCTATCAAGCTGGCTTTGGCATTGATACTTGTACTTTCTTCGTCGAAATGATACGCATCAGTAAACAAAACCACTTGGGCAGTAATACCTGAAGATACATATAAGCCCCCGTGATTGTAGTTTCCCCAAACCAAACCGGATGCTTTTAATTCTTTAGAAATATGGATATCACTTCCACCTACCACCATGTTTTTGACTTCTAGATTTCCTAAAACGACCAAAGAAGTGGCACCATCATCGTCATTGGATACAATATTATTGGCTCTTAAATTTCCATTGATTACAATAAGTGAAGACGATTGTTCTCTCAAATATAGCGGATAATCTTCATTGCGTCTTTCGAATTCAATAAAGGGTTGGGATAAATCAATATAATCAATGTGAAGATCGCTGTCGCAATATTCTACGGTTGCCTTAGGATTATTTTCTAATTCTGAATAAATCCAGGAATCAGCTGGGATTAAATGTTTTACTTCTTCAAAGGGTACTTGTTTTAAAAGGTTTTTTAGTTCCGTGTTTGCAGAAAAAGTAATGAGTTGTGATTCAGTATTTACCGTTGTGTCTTCTGATTTATTTAATATAAAATCAAAGAAATCTTTTGGTTTGCCTTGTTGTACTTTTTCTATTTGTTGTGCGATTAAAGCTTCCAAAGAATTGGCAATCACATTTCTTTCCCAAGATACATTTTGAAGTTCAATTATCTGACCATAAGTGCCTATTTCACTTGGGTCTGTATCAAATAGCAAGTAATCTCCTTGTCCTGCATCTGCAAAAGGAATCCATCGAGGATTTGCATAGTCTTCGGCTTTTACTTTTGGATCAAACTTATCTAAATCAGCATCTGAGATATCATCTCCAAAATATAAATCTTGAATACCTTCCCAATGTTGCTGAATATCGGCAAAGGGAATTAATTGATACCAACCATTATCTAAAGTAAAGGAAAAAGCGGAAGCAATGCCATTATATGCCACATTTATCGATTTATAACAATCTATGAGTTCGTTTGGAATCCATATATCGTCCTTTATCTTAGTATCATATATAAACTCTATTTCGCTTATACCCTCTTTTAAGTTAAAATAGTCATTAGTTTCAGGAACTGTTTTTTTTATTTCAGAAATCCATAAATGAATCGATTTCAGGAGCTGGTTCTTTGTCATTAAAAAGATAAATTTGAAGTGTTTTTTAAGAGAATTTTAAACTTGTTTTAAACTTTCAGAAGGATCTTGTTTCATTATATCAGATGCTTTTAGATTTGTACACAAAGATAACTATAAATTCCTTGAAATCATTGAATGTTTCCTTCATAGATTTTAATCAACTATTTTTTCCTTTCTAAAAAATACATTACCAAATTTTTCAGATTCAAAAACATAATAAAAATCACCTAAAGTTAGTCTGTACAAGGTCGGATTATCTCTAATGATATGGTGATTTGTCGAATCTGAATGAATTCTAATTTTCTTATTACAATATTCTCGCTTATCTAAGTCATAATAGCCTGATGAATAGGAAATTTTAACGGTGTCTATTTTCCATATTGTGTCATAAATTTTTGATTTGAAAATGAGTAAATCATCTTCTGTAATCGTAAACTTAAAATTTTCATATTGCCAATCTGCTTGTTTTCCAGGGAACTTACTTTTGTCAATTACGTAGTTTCCAATTAGGTCTTTTTGAGTTAAAATCGAAGGTTTAAGAATTGGTTCCGTAATCCAAATTAATCCTATCAAGCAAAGGAAAAATCCCCAAAAACCCATTAAAACATATAGGGCAATATGTTTTTTCCACTTTAAATATGTTGCTAGCCACGTGAGAAGAAGCATACCTGATGTAGGAAGCATAATTACATAAAATAAAATTGCTATTCCCTTACCCATTTTCATTAATTTCAGTGCGTTCTGATGGTTTTTTATACCATGTCCTAGTATCGGGTCTATATACTGTTTGGTTGGGTGAGGTGAAGTACATTGGTTTTGATATGTATACACAAAGATAACCAAAAAATCCTTTTGATAGAAAATTTATTAATTTAAACTAATAACCTATTATTTCTTTACATATGTATTTGACTTACATAAGCAATGAATTTGTATGTAATAGTTATATACTGTTTTCTACGAGTCTTTTAATTGTCGCACCACATAGCCAAACTATGCATTGTATTTTGTAAGTTTTGTAGCGAAACATTCAAATCGATAGGGGATATAGACTATTACAAAATAATCCTGACTACTTAGACCAATTATTTGAATTTTTATTGGTTTGCTCAGCTTGCATTACCTCGTCGACTTCGATACATGGTTAGTTAATTTTAATTTGCTCAGGCATACGTAATTTTATTAATATTGAAGACAAAATCGTTAATCCACCAATGAGAAAAATTGCATATTCAATTCCGAATACATCAGCTGTTATGCCTGATATTATAGCACCAAAAGCATAACCCAAATCTCGCCAAAGTCTAAATGTACCGATACTTTCAGCCCTTTGTTTTGGGCTCGTTGCTTGTGCAATTGTTGATAAAAAAGTTGGATATACCAATGCTGTTCCAAAACCTAAAACACCAGAAATCAAAGATAATAGATAAAAATCTTTGCTACATGGTATTAAAAGTATAGAAAAGCCTTGTAACAACATACCCCAAAAAAGCATATTCTTTTTTGAAAAATGGTCAGACATTTTTCCCGTAAATAGTTGACCAATGCCCCAAACTGTTGGATAAATAGCGGTAATTATTCCAATATTTTGATTGTCAAAGAGCATTAATGATAAAATAATGGGAAACAAACCCCAAATCATTCCGTCATTTAAATTGTTTATTAGTCCAGCTTGAGTTACAGAGCTTAATGTTTTGTTTTTAAAAGTTGTTTCTAAAAATACATTTTCGAGTAAAATTGATTTGTCATTTATATTTTCTGTTTTTACAAACTCGCTAGTGTCTTTTACGCCCAGAAATGTCAAAACAAAACCGAGAATAGAAATTAAAACACCAATATAAAATGGATACGGCGTTACTCCATAAGTATTTGCAATATAACCAGTTAAAAAAGCAACAAGGCCTACAGCAAAGTATCCCGCAAATTCATTTAACCCCATTGCAAGTCCTCTGTCTTTTTCACCGACAAGGTCAATTTTCATTACAACAGTACTGCTCCAAGTAAACCCTTGGCTTATACCCAATAAAATATTTGCAAAAATAACCCAATTCCAATTCGAGGCATAAATGAGTACAAGAGGAATAGGAATAGCAATCAACCAGCCAAATAAAAGTAGATTTCTTCTTCCAAATTTATTTGCAAGATTACCTGTAAAATAATTCGCAATCGCTTTGGTAATACCGAAAGCCACAATAAAAGTTAAAATAGCAGTATTCGAAGCAATTCCAAATTTTTGTTCCGCAAATTGAGGAAAAATAGTTCTTTCCATACCAATCATGCCACCGACCAAAGCATTTACAAACACAAGAATTGTAAATTGTTTCCAATTTTCTTTTAGTCCGAGTTTTATTTTTTCTTTCATTTCTTTAGGGTCTATTTCTTATAGGCCTGATCACAACGCTTTTTTTAGTATTTAGGCCATGTAAATTGATGACCAATAGTTTAGAAAAATTACACACAAAAATAACCTTAAAAATCCATTTGACACAACGAATTTTTGAAGCCCTATAACTTCATAAATCAAGTGAATTTTAAAACTATAAATCGACTTCTCTTCTAAGTTGTAAATAGCATTTTGTAAATAATTTAAGATATTTCCAAAAAAAACCTTACCTTTGTACCTAATATTAGCATGAAAACTTTTTGGATTATCTTTATAGTTTATTTGACATCGCTCTGTTTAATGCCCTGTCAAGATTCCTTTGTCGAAAATATTCTTCCCAAACTAACTCATCATCACGAAAGTGATGAAGCACCTCATCGTGAAACTTGTTCTCCATTCTGCGCTTGTATATGCTGCCATATATCAATTGTTTCAGATTTTACGTTAGTACATGAGGTAGGAAATAATCTCGATGCACCATTTGAATTTACAAGTGTTTTTGTACCCTTTGGCATTGATATTAATTCATTTTACAGCAATAAAATCTTCCATCCACCAATAGTATAGTCATTTTCACCTTTATTTTTAATTTTCGAAAATGATTACATTATGTTTGATCAAATCATAAAATTCAGTATTCATCATAAGTTAATCGTAGCAATATTTACGATAATACTGATTATTACGGGGTTATGGAGTGCTACTCAGCTCACCATCGATGCCTTGCCCGACATCACCAATAATCAAGTGCAAATTATCACAACTTGCCCTAATCTCGCTACAGAAGAAGTCGAACTTCAAGTAACCGCCCCTATTGAGTTAGGTATAGCTAATATTCCTAAAATCATAGAAGTCAGAAGCATATCCCGATCAGGTTTATCTGTCATTACTGTTGTGTTTTCTGAGCAAGTCAATCCTTATCTCGCTAGACAATGGTTAAATGAGGCTTTGCAAAAGATAAAAGATGATATTCCACCTGATTTTGGTACGCCTACACTTGCACCACTGAGCTCAGGACTCGGAGAAGTGTTTCAGTATGTACTAGTACCCGAAAAAGGCTATGCACATCAATATTCACTATCGGATTTAAGGGAGATACAAGACTGGATCGTTGCAAGACAGCTTTATGGCATCGAGGGAGTAGCAGAAATCAATAGTCATGGAGGCTTAGTAAAGCAATACGAGGTCTCTATAAATCCGTTTCGTTTGGCATCGATGGGCATATCCATAGCAGAAGTCTATGAGGCTTTGGCGAAAAACAACCAAAATATGGGTGGTGCCTATATTGACAAAGTTCCAAATGCTTATTTTATAAGAGGTGTAGGAAAAATGAATACCAAAGAAGATATCGAAAACACAAGCATCAAGTTAGTAGGGCGTCAGCCGATACTCGTTAGAGATGTGGCACAAGTAACGCTAGGTCATGCTCCGAGATATGGCGCGATGTCTTATAATGGTCGTCAAGAAGTAGCAGGCGGTATCGTAATGATGTTGCGGGGCGCCAATAGCAATCAAGTCGTATCAAAGATCAAAGATCGACTCAAAATCATTGAAAAGACGTTACCCAAAGGTATTAAAATTGTCCCTTTTGTAGATCGAATGGAATTGGTGGATAATGCCATTAAAACAATAATCCGAAATTTGCTTGAAGGTGCTTTAATCGTTATATTTATGTTGATTTTATTTTTAGGAAATCTACGTGCAGGACTAATTGTGGCTTCAGCAATTCCGCTTTCATTGCTATTTGCCTTGTCCTTGATGCATTTTTTTGGGGTGTCTGCCAATTTAATGAGTTTAGGTGCTATAGATTTTGGACTAATTATTGATGGAGCTTTGATCATCGTAGAGTTTATCTTGCATCAAATGACTCAGAATCCAGCTTATCAAAATTTAACGATTGCACAAAAAGATGACTCTGTGTATGCAGCAGCGAGTCAAATAAGAAAAAGCGCTTCTTTTGGTGAATTTATTATTTTGATTGTTTATCTCCCAATTCTGACCCTACAAGGTGTAGAAGGCAAGATGTTTCAGCCGATGGCGCAGACTGTGATGTTTGCTATAATAGGTGCTTTGATTTTATCCTTGACCTATATCCCTATGATGTGTGCTTGGTTGCTCAAACCAAACATTTCTAAATTTGGTTATTATTCAGAGAAGTTTTTTGAATTGATGAAATCAAACTTTTTAATCCTATTCAATTGGGCAATAATGAGACAGAGATTGCTCATGGGATTGACACTAGGTTTGTTTTTGGGCAGTATCATTTTGTATCTCAATATGGGTGCTCAGTTTATACCAACCTTGCAGGAAGGAAACTTCGCCTTTCATTGTATTTTGCCAAAAGGAAGTGGTTTGAAACATAGCATAGAAGCATCGATGCAAGCCAGTAGGGTCATTAAGCGCTTTGATGAAGTTGCGTCGGTGGTCGCCAAAACAGGTGCTGCGGAAATTCCAACAGACCCCATGCCTTTTGAGGGTACAGATTTGATGATTAGGCTAAAGCCAAAAGATCAATGGAAAGAAAAAAAATCTTATGAAGCCTTATCCAAAGAAATTATCGAAGCTTTACACGATATACCTGGCGTATTCTTTGAGGAAAATCAGCCGATTCAAATGAGATTTAATGAGTTAATGAGCGGTGTAAGACAGGATTTGGCGCTCAAGATTTTTGGGGAAAATATCGACTCACTAACGCACTATGCAGAGGCAATTGCTCAGGTCTTAGGGAAAATAGAAGGTGCTTCTACGCCTCAAGTTGAGCGAACTTCAGGAGTATTGCTGCTTCAAATTGACTTTAACCGAAACAAATTAGCTACTTATGGTCTGAGTATCGCAGAAGTCAGTGATATCATAGCGACTTCAATGGCCGGAAAATCAGCAGGATTTTTTTACGAAAATGAGCGAAGATTCGAACTTGTTGTCAGACTGGATACAGCTTATAGAAACGATACGGAAATTTTAGGGCAATTAATAATAACTACGTCGGCAGGTTTAAGTATACCCTTAAACACAATAGCAGATATTTCACTAAAACCTAACCCAATTCAAATTTCACGAGAATCTGGCAAAAGAAAGATTGTCATCGGCGTCAATGCGGAAAATCGCGATATTGTATCACTCATAGAAGATGTCAAAAACAAAATAGACCAAAAAGTAAAACTGCCAGAAGGCTATTTTATTGAATATGGTGGGTCTTACGAACAACTTCAGAGTGCCAATAAAAGGCTTATGGTTGTCTTGCCAATTGCTTTGGTCAGTATTTTATTATTGCTTTATTTTGCCTTTGGTAACCTTTCGGAGGCGCTTTTAATATTTATATCCATCCCTTTAAGTTCGATTGGTGGTATTCTGGCTATAGTTATTCGGGGCATTCCTTTTAGTGTCAGTGCATCAGTAGGTTTTATAGCTTTGTTTGGGGTTTCTGTACTCAATGGAATTGTTTTGGTGAGTGTATATCAAAAATTAGCTCATGAAAAAAAACCAAGTTCGCCTCAGGATTGGATTGCGATTATTCGAGAGGGTACTCTGTCTCGATTAAGGCCAGTATTGATGACAGCTTTAATCGCTAGTTTTGGCTTCTTGCCTATGGCGTATGGAGACTCTATCGGCTCTGAAATACAGAAACCTCTTGCTACAGTGGTTATAGGTGGTTTAGTTTCAGCTACAATATTGACTTTATTGGTATTTCCTTTGCTTTTTTATAGATTAAAAATCAAAGACTGGAGTTTTCTAAAGCCTACTAAATCATTTATGAGCATTGGATTGATATTAATAGGATGTTCTTTTACAATATCTGCTCAGCATCTGCAAATCAACTCTCTTGGACAAGCCTATGAGATAGCCAAAGAAAAAAATGGCCTTATTAAATCAATTGAATTTCAAGTAAAATCTATGAAAAGCCTCGAAAAAACAAGTTTTGAATTGCCTAATTTCGAGATAAATGTCCAGTATGGCAAGTATAATTCGGATTTAGTAGATAATTCAATTCAATTGCAGCAAACGATTCCTTTTCCCACTACTTTTGTCCATAAAGCGAAACTCTTAGAAACGCAACGCAAATTAAAAGAAAAAGACTTAGAAATGGAAGAAAGAAGCCTCTATGGACAAGTGGCTCGACAGTATTATAAATTACAATATCAAAATAGTCAATATCAAATCTACCGGCATATAGATAGCATATATGAAGAATTGCTCAGAATAGCAGATTTAAGACTCAAAGTAGGTGATATTCAGGCAGCTCAAAGGCATAAAATAGCCTTGAAACGTCATGAAGTCAAAATGAATATTCAGGATTTAAACTTAATTTATCTCCAGGAATTTCATAGCTTTAAAGCTTTATTGGGAACAGATGATAGTCTTCAAATAATCTTCGACCAAAAAGATTCTGTGTTTTACAGATCAATAGAAATTCAAGGCTTAGACTCAAATGATTTACTTGCTATCGCGAGAGACCAAATGGCGCTCGAAATAGAAAATCAGCGTTTCAAGGTACAAAAGTCTCTTTTATTACCTGAAATTACTATTGGGTATAACAACCAAACTATTTTAGGGTTTCAGCGTATCGGAAGTAATGAAGTCTTCTTTGATGAAAATCACCGATTTAGTTTTTGGAACGCCGGGATTTCTTTTCCGATTTCTTTTTGGGCTAGTAATGCGCGAAACAAAGCGATGCAGTACGATATAAAATCAAAAGAGTCAGAATTGATACAAAATAAAAGAAATTGGCAAGTAGAAATTCAAGGTCTAAAAGCAAAATATTGGCTACAAGCAGCACAAATATCCACATATCAAAACGACATCTTAAAACTCTCAGA
The DNA here is from genome assembly GCA_025455685.1 of Chitinophagales bacterium. Taxonomy (GTDB): domain Bacteria; phylum Bacteroidota; class Bacteroidia; order Chitinophagales; family JADJOU01; genus JALOMB01. The sequence continues at coordinate 33,841 of JALOMB010000007.1, forward strand.
ACAAACTATGGATGCAGCTTTGCTAGCCTATAAGCTTGGAGACATGACTTTTTGGGAGCTCTATACGACCCTCGAAGAAGCCAAAACAACTAAAATCAAATATTTAAACCTCTGTCAAATGCAAGTTGAGTTGTATTTTCAATTAAAATCATTATTTAAAAATTAACTGATGAAAACAATTTTCTATTTTATATTTTTTCTACTACTTACTTCCTGCAATTCGCCTTCAGAGGATTCTCATGCTGAAGTGACAGAAGGTGATTCGGGTTTCATTAATTTAACTGAAAAGCAAGTGAAATCTGTAGAGATGAGTTTTTGTTCGCTCACCTCTATGCCTATCGCTTCCATAATCAAACTAAATGGTATGCTTGAAGTCCCTAACCAACACAAGGCTCAAATTACCGCCTTAACTAATGGTGTCCTCCATGATTTGAAAATTATACCCGGAGATTTCGTCAGAAAAGGACAAATAATCGCCACAATGAAGAATACTTCAATTCTTCCATTACAACAGGACTATTTGAGCACTTCAAATAAACTCTATTATGCGCAGCTTGAATTAGAGCGTCAAGAAACGCTTTTTCGGGGTAATGCCGGAGCAGCCAAGAATCTTGAGCGAGCCAAAATGGAACAACAAAGCCTTTTGGCACAGAAAAATACTTTGTCTGCTCAGCTCAATATGCTAGGAATCGCTCCTAACAAAATTTCAGCCCATAACCTCACATCACTTATCGCTATTACTTCGCCTATCGAAGGCTATGTCAGCTTAGTGCATGCAAAACTAGGTAGCTATGTCACCGAAAGTCAACCCATAGCCGAAATAATCAATAACAAAGAGCTGCATATGGATTTATATGCCTATGAAAAAGATTTGCCCTATCTCAAAGTTGGAAATTTAGTGGATTTTCACATAGTCAATAACGATATTCTTCATTATAAAGCTAGAATTTATAATATGGGTAAATCATTTCGAGAAGAAAGCAAGTCAGTATCTGTGCATTGTGATATTATGGGAGACAAAGAAAATCTTATTGATGGAATGCATGTAAACGCCAAGATACAAATTAACGAAACCCTACAAGAAGTTTTACCAAATGAAGCCATTGTCGAGATTGAGACCAAACCGCATGTATTTGCTTTAATTTCTCAGAAAAAAAGAAACAATCAGACAATTTATACTTTTAAACCCATTGAAATTATAAAAGGTGACGCACACAATGGATTTACAGCTGTAATTTTTAGAGATAGTCTCGATAAGAAACATAAGTTCGTTCAAAAAGGTAGCTATGCTTTAAATTTATCTGAAGGAGATGAATAAAGTATCTTGATTTGATTATGATTACAAAATTAGCGCTAATTTTCAAAAAATATAACTATATTTGTCTCAAATCTCGAATATGAAATTAAACTATGCGTTTGTCTTAGTGATATCTCTATTTTGTTTTAATTTTAGCTGCAAGGACGCTTCTAACGCTAAAGAAAATGAAATTAAAGTCCATTTACTAGCTGATCCTGATTTGCTCAATCCCTATTTATCCAAAAGTGCTGATGCTACAAATATAGAAGAATTAATATTTCAGAAATTGATAAAATTTGACTTAGAAGCGGGGCAATTTGTACCGGTTTTAGCTAAATCAAAGCCTGTGATTACTACGCTGCCCAACGGAAAAATGAAGCTCGAGTTTGAGATTCGCGATAGTGCTATATGGGATGATGGTAAGCCAATTACTGGATATGATGTGGCCTTTAGCTATAAAGCTGTCTTGAATCCTAAATGCAATACGGAACATATCAAACCTTATTTTGAATTTTTAGAAAACGTCCTCGTAGATAGCCTAAACCCTAAGAAATTTAGTGTCATCGCTAAGAAAAAATACATTTTAGTAGAAGAATACAGTGGCTATTTTGTACTGCCGAGACATATTTTCGACCCAAAAGGACTTATGGACAAGATTTCATTTGACGCTTTGACCAATCCAATTGAAATTGAAAAGCTCAAAACAAATTCTGATGCCTTGACCTTTGCCAAGGAATTTAACTCAGAACTTTATTCAAGGGACGCCAAGAACTTAAAAGGCTCTGGCCCTTATGAACTCAAAGAATGGAAAACGCAGCAAAAAGTTATCTTGACCAAGAAAAAAAATTGGTGGGGTCATCAATATTTAGACTCTAGTCTAGCTAATTACGCTTATGTTGATTTGATTGAATATCAAATAATGAATGATTGGAACACAGCAAAAGTATCTATGAAATCTGGCAGTTTGGATTGTATCAAAAGTATAGAGTTTAAAGTGTTTGATGATCTAAAAAAAGAAGAAAAATTCAATGCAAATTACAATATTCATACACCTATAGCGCCTCAGTATGTCTATATCGGATTAAATCAAAATAATGCAATTCTCAAAGAATTGGCTGTTCGAAAAGCCTTGAGCCATTGTCTAGATAGAGATTTGATTATCAGCACTTTGCTTTATGGTTTAGGCGTTAAGGTCAACTCAATGGTTAATCCAAATAAAGATTATTATAATAAAAATATCCAAAGCCTGCCCTATAATCTTGAGTTAGCTAAGAAAGCCCTTGCAGAAGCAGGTTGGAAAGATAGCGACGGCGACGGGATACTCGATAAAGTCCTCGAGGGTAAATTGACCAAACTTAGTTTGGACTATAAATACAATTCGGGCAATGAAACACGGAAGAACATTGGCTTAATCTATAAAGAAAACCTCAAAAAAGTAGGTATCGAACTCAATTTATCTGTTAAAGAATGGGTTAAGTTTTTGGATGAGTTAAAAGCTCATGAATTTGATATATATTGTGGCTCTTGGGTCGGAGACCCTAATGTAGAAGACCCTACGCAAATCTGGCATACTTCATCCGCCAAAGGCGGCTCCAACTACGTCAGCTATGGTGATGCGACAAGTGATAAATTAATCGAAGAAATTCGAGGAGAATTAGATGAAGACAAAAGAAAGTCCTTATATATGGCTTTTCAGCAAAAAGTAAATGAAGATATCCCGTACTTGTTTATTTATGCACCATTGGAGCGTTTGGCTTTCCACAAACGATTTACAAACGCTAAGGCTTTTACGGAGCGTCCTGGTTATGATTTAGGTCGATGGAAGCTTAGTTCTCAATGATAGTCGATGGAAATCAATCCTAAAAAATTGTCGATGACACAGAGTGACGAGTCTTTTGACAAAAGCCTCAGACCCAAGAAACTTACTGACTTCAATGGTCAAGAGCGTTCTTTGGAAAATTTATCTATATTTATTCAAGCAGCCAAACTCAGGTCCGAGCCCCTCGACCATGTTTTGCTTCATGGACCTCCGGGGTTGGGTAAAACTACGCTAAGCAATATTATCGCCAATGAATTATCAGTCAATATCAAGACGACTTCTGGACCCATTCTCGAAAAACCTGCTGATTTAGCAGGTATCCTCAATAATTTAGAGCCTAATGATGTGCTCTTTATCGATGAAATTCATCGTTTGAGTCATGTCGTCGAGGAATTTTTATATTCTGCTATGGAGGATTTTCGCATGGATATCATGATAGACTCAGGCCCTAATGCTCGTTCAGTTCAAATTGCTATTAATCCTTTTACGTTAATAGGGGCTACGACACGGTCAGGAATGCTCACAGCACCGCTCAGGGCGAGATTTGGTATCAACCTCCGAATGGAATACTACAATACTGAGGTGCTTCAGCAAATCATTGAGCGCTCCTCTAGCCTACTCCAAGTCGATATTGAGCCTAAGGCAGCTCTGGAAATAGCTAGGCGGAGTCGAGGTACGCCGAGAATCGCCAATATGTTGCTAAGAAGAGTTCGGGATTTCGCTGCGGTCAAATCTAACGGTCATATTGATATAGAAATCGCTAAGTATGCTTTAAATCAGCTTTTGGTCGATCAGTATGGCTTGGATCAAATGGATCAGCAGATTCTATTGACTATGATTGAGAAATTCAAAGGAGGCCCTGTCGGTATTACTACGATTGCTACTGCGGTCGGAGAGGAATCTGATACGATTGAGGAGGTTTATGAGCCATTTCTAGTCAAGGAAGGCTTCATACAGCGGACACCGCGTGGTCGTGAAGTCACTGAAAAAGCCTATATTCATTTAGGTAAAACGCCTAAGTCTCAGAATCCAACTTTGTTTGATTGATTTTTTCCTCATATCCATTTGTGAATTAAGGGTTTTATTGGAAATATTG
>JALOMB010000008.1 GCA_025455685.1 Chitinophagales bacterium
AGAAAAGATTGAAATAAACTATTCGATATGTCGAATTAATTGATTTAGAGTAGGTTGTAGAAGGAAGTAAAAGAGAGAAAAGATTTTGAAAATAAATATTCAATACTTCTACGCCTTTCAAGGTGTTTTCACCTTGAAATAATAAACCATCCCAAACTCACTCGCACCCCACGAGTAAGTATATAAAAATTGCTTCTAGCTATAAAAAAATTATTCAATGTTGGTGTAATATGGGTCGTTAAAAGTGTATATTTATTATTGCCATACTCTGTTTTATACTTTGAACCTGAGTTTTTAAAGGTTGTTTTTATATTCCCAATTCAAAATCGCTTTTTTAGTCTCTTGACCCCATAGATACTGACCTATATCGCCACTCTTACGCACGACGCGATGGCAAGGCACTACAAGCGAAAAAGGATTACTGCCTACTGCCGTCCCTACTGCCCGAAAAGCTTTCGGACGATTGATTTGTGTTGCCAAAGTTTCATAACTCGCCATTTTGCCAAATTCTATCTGAGTCATGGCGCGCCATACCGAAATTTGAAATTCTGTATAGCCATTTAAATAGACCATTTCCCATGGAAATTCAAAAATATTGGGTTGAGACAAAAACTCCTTGACCCAACTTTTTTCTACTAACTTTATGGGTTTGAAGCTAAAATTAGGAAATACTTTAGACATGAAGTCCTTTTGGTTATGGAGCCCTGTCTCGAGATAAACATAAGCAAGTAGGCCATCAATATGATATTCATAGATTGGGCCAAAAGGACTATTGATTTCAAATACAGAGTTCATTTTATAAGTCAAAAACCACCAAATTATTCAAATTATTTAAAGAAATTTTTTGCAACGTTCCTACCCATTCCGCCCGATATGGCGTGCGACAGCGAATATAGTTGTCGGTATAACCATACATAAATCCATCATTTTCTGCATGTTCGAAGAGAATTTCTCTTTCTTGGCCGATAAATGATTTGTAAAAGTTTTTTTTCTTTTCTACAGAAATTTTTCGAAAAGCCTCGTTTCTCTTTCTGCGTTCTTCAATGGGAACGAAATGCTCAGATTTAAGGGCTCTAGTGTTGTCGCGCTCAGAGTAGGTGAAGACGTGAAGATAACTGATAGGAAGTGATTGAACGAAATTGAGGCTATTCTGGAAATGTGCCTCAGACTCATCTCTGTATCCTACGATGACATCGACTCCAATGCAGGCATGCGGCATTTTCGCTTTGATATATTCGATTCGGTTTCGGTATAAGTCGGTATCGTACTTTCGGTGCATGATTTTGAGCATTTCATCATCGCCACTCTGTAGTGGAATATGAAAATGCGGCATAAATTTTTGACTTTGAGCGACTAAATCTATGATTTCTTCGTTGAGCAAGTTTGGTTCTATTGAGGAAATTCTCACGCGAATTTTGTCAGGTAAGGCTTCTATAGCGCTAACCAAATCAATAAACCCCTCTTGATGCCCTTTCCCAAAATCGCCTGTGTTTACGCCTGTTAAGACTATTTCTTGAACCCCTTCTTCGAGGGCGGATTTTATGGTTTGCATCGTTTGTTCGACATTGCCACTGCGGCTTCGGCCTCGAGCCAAAGGTATCGTACAGAAACTACAAAAATAATCACATCCATCCTGAATTTTGATAAAAGTCCTAGTCCTATCTCCTTTGGTATAGGAAGGATGGAATGCTCGGACTTCTTTGATTTCTCCAGCGATATAAGTAGGTGAGGCGTCATCTAGTTTGAGTAAATGCTGCGATAAATTGAATTTTTCGTGTGCTCCTAAGACTAAGTCCACGCCAGGAATTTCGGAGATTTCTTTGGGTTTGAGCTGCGCATAGCAACCGATGATGATGACTTTGGATTCAGGAGCTTTTCGTTTGATTTTCCTAATTAAATAATTACATTCTTTATCGGCGTTTTCTGTTACTGAGCAGGTATTGAGTACGTAGTAGTCAGCCCAATCTTCAAACGGTACCGAAACGAAGCCGCTATCTTGGGCTTGCTTGACCAAGGTAGCCGTTTCAGAGTAATTGAGTTTGCAGCCTAAGGTATGAAAAGCAATTTTATGAGAATAGTTCATTATATTTTATGGAAATTAAACTTAACTTTATTTACTTTGTAATGTTTTCGGATAACAGTATTGTCCACTTCAGCAGGCAAAATTCCAGTATAGTATATATCTACGATATCTTGGCTGAAATCGATATCTTTATTAAGCACGATAAATGATTTAGTATGAAGGTAATTTTGAATATAATTTTCTACATTGTGTTTTAAAATTGTGTCGTGGAATTTTCTATATGAAAAAAACAAAGAAGGAAAGAAAATAATGGAAAAAATGACACTTAGGATGAGTTTATGAGACCTTTTGAAGATTTCTTGATGAGAAAATTTCATCATTTTAGCAGCGAGAAAAGACCCTAATAAGATAAAATAACTATTGGTGATATATAAATAGATGCCACCAAACGCGATAGGCCAGTTTTGATTGACTATCCCGAAGCCACAAGCACTCAAGGGTGGAATACACGAAGTAGCAATTGCGACTCCGACTAAATATCTACTGCCTTCCCGAAGTGAAATAGCGATAAATCCTGCAAAGCCACCTGCAAATGCGACAAAAATATCAAAGACAGTCACGGAACTGTAATTAATAAGATTCTGAGAGGTAGTATAAAAAGGGGAGAAAAAAAAGTACAATATTGCGACTAAAAGGCTAATAGAAATAATGATGAGCATATTCTTGAGACCATAACGAATAATATTGAAGTCATATTTAGCTAAACCAAAACTCACTGCATAAGTAGGACCCATAAGTGGAGAGAGGATCATAGAACCCAATATCATAGAAGTACTGTCGATATTTAGGCCTACACAAGCTATAAATACTGCGATAATCATAACCCAAAGATTGATTCCTTTGAATTTTGCTTCACGGATTATTTCTTCTTCTATGGTTTGGTTGTCGTCTTCTTTTGGGATATAAAACAAGTAGCGAAAAAACCGAGCTAAGACTTCGAGTTTGTACATTTGACAAATTTTTAGAGACAAAAATAATGGATTTATATAATTTGAATAAGTTTTTTTTTCTATTTTTACCCAATGAAAAGTATTGGCGTTGGATTTTTCTTGTTTTTTAGTGGGATATTTGTTTTTAATATCCAAGCACAGAGATTTACAATTTTAGCTCAAGATAAATTAAAGGCTCGTGATACGCAAGGTGCAATGCTTTTTATTGATAGTTGTATTCGTTTTGATGAGCGTCCTACTGATTGTTTATGGGAATTAGCTAATATACGCTATGATTTTAAGCAGTATGATCAGGCAGTTCGGGTACTCTCTAGTTTGATACATCAGCTTCCACAGGACTACACTGCATGGAATCTCAAAGGGTTGAGTTATATAGAGCTCAAGCAATATGATTCAGCTAAAATTTGTTTTCAGCAGGCCGTTAAGTTAAATCCTGATGAAGCGCATTTCTATTCTAATTGGGCTAAGGCTTATGTCGGTCTAGGAGATTTTGATAAAGCGACACGATTGTATTCTACGGCAATATTGCTTGATGATGCGCAACCTAATTTTTATATCAATCGTTCGATTTGTTATGATCAATTGGGAATAGAAGACAAGGCTAGAGAGGACTTCAAAAAAGCCCAATCATTAAATCCAAACAATCCTTTATTAAAGCAAAATAAAACTATTGTTCAGAAGTATGCTACTAAATCTTGGATTAAATTTATCATGTTTTCTGGAATTCTTCTCGGCATTATGATTTTAATTACAATTTTGAGAAAAAAACAATGGAACCATGAAAATAATTAACCACTGCTTTGAGACAAAGTATTATAATTTAATTGAATGAAAGTACTCATTACAGGCATTGCAGGGTTTATAGGTAGTAGCTTAGCGGATTTTCTTTTGGATCAAGGTTGCGAAGTAGTAGGAATTGACAATTTTGATGATTTCTATCCTAAAGCTATCAAAGAAAAAAACCTAAAGTCAATAGTCAATCATCTTAATGCGGAATTTATAGAAGCGGATATTTTAGATATAAGTCAGGCTTTGGCGCTTGTAAAACAAATCGATGTCGTAGTTCATATCGCTGCTAAAGCTGGGGTAAGACCTTCGATTGAGAATCCTGATGCCTATATTCTCAATAATATTTTGGGAACACAGAGAGTTTTAGATTTTTGTGTACAGCGAGCTATTAAATCTATTGTGTTTGCTTCATCTTCCTCTATTTATGGCAATCAAACCTTGCCTTTTAGTGAGTCTTTTAAACTCGACAAACCTATTTCTCCTTATGCATACACTAAGATTTCTGGAGAGCTTATGATGCAGACATATCATCATCTATATCAGCTAAATGTCATTTGCCTTCGTTTCTTCACGGTATATGGTCCGAGACAAAGGCCTGATTTAGCGATCAACAAATTTATTTCCCAAATTACTCAGGATCAACCTATAACACTTTTTGGAGATGGAACTACTTCGAGGGATTATACTTTTATAGCGGATATAGTTCGAGGCGTATTTTCAGCTATCAATTTAGTATTAAGTGATAAGCCAATTTTCGAAGCGATAAATCTAGGAAGTCAAAATCCCATAAAACTCATTGATATGGTAGAAGAGCTCTATCGTGCGCTTCAAAAAAAGCCCCAAATTGAATTTCTTCCAATGCAATCAGGCGATGTAGACCATACCTATTCTGATATAGCTAAAGCTAAAGAGATTTTAGGTTATGAGCCTCAGGTGACCTTTTCAGAAGGAATAGCTAGATTTATAGCTTGGCATCGATCCAATTAAGCTAAAAAAGTAATTTCTTTGATTTGGCAAGTATGTATTGTTTCTGATTCGGAAATTTGAAGTCTTCCGAAGTCGTCGATGCCGATTATTTTTCCTAAGAAATCTCTATTCTCTATGCGATAAGGAGCCAAGACGTCTTTTAAATAAAGATGATCTAAATACAAAGTTTTGTTTGTATTTCTAGACGTATCGAAGTTAGTGATGTATCTTTGTATTATTTCAAGTAAATTGTCGGTGAATTCTTGCAAATCTATTTTTTTTTCTAGTATTTTTGAGATTGAAGTGGCCTTAGGGATATGAGTAAATTCTTGTTGATTTACATTAATGCCTATACCGATTATACTATATTCTAATGCTTGTGACCAGGAATTTTCTATGAGTATGCCTGCGAACTTATTTTCTTCATAATATAGGTCGTTGGGCCATTTTATTTTTAATTTAGCGGCGATTTCAGGGGTAAGGTATGTCCTAGAAGCATCCAAAATACTAAGGCTTATTAAGATATTGAGGTCAAATATATCTTCTGCTTTTATTTTAGGTTTCGGCCAAAGGAAACTCAAGTAAAGGTTTTCTCCTAAATTTCCATGCCATTGATTTCCTCTTTGTCCTCTGCCTCGAGTTTGGTGTTTGGCTATGACACATATAAACTCATTTTTTTTTGAAGATTTAACCACTTCTTTTAGATAATCTTGAGTAGAGTTTAAGGTGTCTATAACTATAGGATAATTGTTAAAAAATCTTTTGTTTCTAGGATACAAAGCTTGAATTGTTTTTTTATTGTTATTTTTGTGTAAATGTAATTTTATTTTCTAAAACAACGATTATTATTTTGAGTCTTATATCTAAACCAATTATTCCAAGTGATCTAATGTTGAAAACCATTATAGCAGTGCTCGAAGACAGAAAAGCACAAGATATAGTCTATATCGATCTCAGAGAAAACGAAGAAGCCCTTATAGATTATATGGTTGTATGTGAAGGTAATAGCAATACCCAAGTCGCAGCACTCAGCAATAATCTCAATAGAGATGTATATGAACGTATCAAAGTGTTTCCATTTCGTATGGAATACACTTCCAATGATGTATGGACAATTTTGGATTATTTCGAAATAGTAGTACATATTTTCCAACGTGAAACAAGACAATTTTATCAGCTCGAAGATTTATGGTCTGACAGTCCTATTTATGCTATCGAGCATTAACAATTTATTTATTTTATTATATGAGCAATTCACCTAACACACAAAATCGAAAACCCAAAAAAAAACCAAGTTATTCTTTTCTATACTTGGGTATGTTTGCTATTATTGGATTTATCTTGGTAGGCCAATTTTTCGGAGATATTTCATCAATTGAGATTACTCGATTGGACTTTGATAAATTATTTCTCAAGAGGCATATTTCAAAAGTAGAAACGATCAACGACCAAAAGGCCTTAGTATATATTTACAAAGATACTTTGTCGCTTCCGGAATATAAGAGTTATAAAATTCCGATGAGTTTGGCGAAAGAAGAAAGTCCTATTTTTACTTTTAAAATATCTGATGCAGGAGCCCTTGAGGATCATGTAAAAGAATTGGTAAAAACACATGGAGTAGCTGAAATTCCCGTGATTCCGTCATATGAATCTAATTCTTTTTTTACATGGATGATAAATCTTTTGCCTGTATTGATATTGGTAGGTTTCTGGTACTTTATGCTTAGGAGTCCTGGTAGTGGAGAAGGAGGAGGTTTCCCAGGGGGACAGATATTTTCTATTGGCAAATCAAAAGCACAGTTGTTTGATGAAAATGCGACTGGTCAAATTACCTTTGCTCAGGTAGCAGGTCTTGATGAAGAGAAAGTAGAGGTAGAAGAAATAGTCTCATTTTTAAAAGACCCTCAAAAATACACAAATCTAGGTGGCAAAATCCCAAAAGGAGCACTTTTGATAGGCCCTCCGGGGACGGGCAAGACGCTTTTAGCTAAAGCAATGGCTGGTGAAGCCAAGGTGCCTTTTTTTAGTATGTCCGGATCGGATTTCGTAGAGATGTTTGTGGGCGTAGGTGCGAGTAGGGTAAGAGATTTGTTTAAACAAGCGCGTGACAAATCGCCTTGTATTGTCTTCATTGATGAGATTGATGCTATTGGACGCTCTAGAAATAAAAGTGTCGTAGGGGGAAATGACGAAAGAGAAGCCACCTTAAATCAACTCCTGGTTGAAATGGATGGATTTGGTTCGGATAAGGCAGTGATTATTTTGGCAGCGACCAATAGACCTGATATTTTGGATGACGCCTTGCTCAGACCTGGTCGTTTTGACAGACAAATTCATATCAATCGCCCTGATATGAAAGGAAGAGAGCAAATTTTCAAAGTTCATGTAAAGCCGATAAAAACAGAGGATAATATCGATGTGAAACGACTAGCAGAGCTAACCCCAGGGTTTGTAGGTGCAGACATCGCTAACATTTGCAATGAGGCAGCATTGGTGGCAGCTCGTAAAAATAAATCTGCAGTTACCATGGAGGATTTTAATGATGCTATTGATAGAGTGACTTCAGGATTAGAGAAGAAAAATAAATTAATCTCAAAAGAAGAGAAAAAATCTATTGCATACCACGAAGCAGGCCATGCATTGGTAAGTTGGCATCTCGAATATGCCCATCCATTTGTACGAGTTACTATTATACCACGAAGCGAGTCATTGGGCCATGCTTTGTATTTGCCCAAAGAAAAATACCTCACTATCAAAGAAGAACTAGAAGATAGAATATGTGTTTCACTTGGTGGTCGAGCTGCAGAGGACTTGGCTTTCGGTCAAATATCTACCGGAGCTCTTAGTGACTTAGATCATGTCACTCAATTAGCCTATTCTATGGTTACGGTATATGGGATGAGTGAAAAAGTCGGCAATGTATCTTTTTATCGCATGTCTCAGAACTCTTATGATAAGCCCTATTCTGATCAAACAAGTGAGCTTATCGACAAAGAAGTCAGAGCGATCATCGATATTCAGTATGAAAGAGCCAAAAAATTACTTAATGAACGTCGAGATCAGTTGGATTTATTAGCCAACTCTTTGCTAGAACGAGAGGTATTAGTTAAATCTGATTTAGAGGTATTGTTTGGCAAGCGAATTTGGGATAAAGATGAAGAAATACAAGATGATTCACAATCAAATGTAGCAGAAGATACTATCGAAACGGATCAAACGCTCAATATCATAGAAAATATCAATACTGATACGAAATCTGAAGGATAATTTGTGTTATGCGACAGGTCTTAAGTCTTGTTTTTCTGAGCATAGGATTTATGTTTTTGCAAGGGTTCTTAGGAAAACAAAGCGCTAAGCAGAATATAGTAGCTGTATCGAATTCTAGTGAAATTCCTCAAGAAATCAAACGCTTAGTAGCTTTTTACCCAGTAACTTTTGATTCGATTTCTCAAGACCTCGTATTTTTGGATGGTACTAGAATGCCTATAAAAGTAAAAAAATCTTTGAAAAGCCATATTGATATTGACAATCCGTCTATTATGGATATGTTTTGCCAAGCTTATCCATTGGGTGATTCATTTCAGCATGTACTTCAAGCCAAATCAGATCCGGGAAGATACCGAAATATGGATTTCTTTATGAAAATTTATGGAAATACCCCTCAAGCTGTAGAAAAGAACTTGGTCACACTGGTTTTTTGTCCTAAAATCTCACCTCAGAAAATTCAAGTGACACGAGTTATGGGTATAGATTCTATTTTTAGAAATTTATCAGCCGCATTAGACTCGCATCCCGAATTTAAACCTTATCTTCAGAATATCGGTGGGACATATAACTGGCGAAAAATCAAGGGTACGAATCGTATCAGCATGCATAGCTTTGGAATGACTATAGATCTCAACATCAAGCACAGCCATTACTGGCAATGGGACTGCAACTGTCATGACGAAACCAAAACCCTGACTTATCGCAATAAAATTCCAATTGAGTTAGTTAAAATTTTTGAACGTTTTGGTTTTATTTGGGGTGGAAAATGGACACACTATGATACCATGCATTTTGAATACAGACCAGAGTTGATTTTCGAAGTTGATTAGATTTTTTTCCCACATTTTAAAAAAAATGTATTATCTTTGCATTTCCAAAAATATTAAGTTTTATGTACGCAATAGTAGAAATAGCTGGAAAACAATACAAAGCTGAAGTAGGCAAAAAAATCTATATAGATTATATTCCTGGACAAGCAGGAGAAGAAGTTTCTTTTGACAAGGTATTGCTTTTAGACAATGGCTCAGTGACTGTAGGTACACCTACGACAGGTAGTTTAGTTAAGGCTAAAATAGAAAAGAATGATTTGAAATCAGACAAAGTCATCGTTTTCAAAAAGAAAAGAAGAAAAGGGTACAAAGTCAAAAACGGCCACAGACAGTTATTTACTCAAATTTCAGTTCAAAGCATTTAATCATACTTATAAAATTAAACAATCATGGCACATAAAAAAGGTGTAGGTAGTTCGAAGAACGGTAGAGAGTCAGAAAGTAAACGACTTGGCGTTAAAATTTATGGAGGACAGACTGTAATTCCAGGTAATATTATTGTAAGACAGCGTGGTACACAATTCCATCCAGGTTTAGGCGTAGGTATAGGTAAGGACCATACAATTTTTGCTAAAATTCCAGGAAAAGTCTTATTTAAGAAAAAAGCTGGAGATAGGACTTTTATTTCGGTTATTGCTGAAGAAGCTTAATCCTAGATATATCTTATAACTTATAAATATGCTCTGTCTTATCTCGATAGAGCTTTTTTTATTATGAATTTAGCTACATACTCCCTAAAAGAATTATTTCAGGAACATCTCAAATGTATGAATGATTTGATTGAAAAGCCAATTTATGAAATTAAAATTGATGCTTTTAATGAATTTAATCGTTTAGGGTTTCCAACACTTCGTAGTGAAGAGTGGCGATATACTAATGTACACAGTTTCACTAGAGCCTCAGTCAATCCACTTTTTTATCCTGAGACTCATGAAAAAATCCAAAAAGATCAGTTTCATTTTTTTGATACGATCAAAGCGAATAAAATAGTAATCATCAACGGTTCTTTTCAAGAACACTTATCAGAAATACTTGAAGATCACTCAGATGTAGAGATAATTCCTACGGCTAAGGCGATTGCTGACAATCATCCTGTTTTTTTTCAGCATTTCAGCAAAAGTACGACGAAACAATATGCAAATGAGTTTTCGAGTTTAAATACAGCATTCTTCGGGGATGGAGTTTTTATCCACGTCAAAGAAAATAAAAGTCTCAAGTATCCGATAATGTGGATATTTTTATCTGATACCAATTCTGATTGTATTATTAATCCTAGAAATCTTATTGTATTAGAAAAAGGGAGCAAAGCCACAATTATCAAAGACCATCAATCTATTGGTGTAGATTATTTCATTAATGATGTCTCAGAAATTCAAATCAAAGAGTATGCACAACTTAATTTCTTTTCGCTTCAAAACGAATCTACCAAAGGACTTCATTTAGTGAGCTCTAACTTCATAGATTTAGGGAAAGAAGCAAAATTTAAGAATTTACTTGTGAGTTTGGCTGGCAAACTCGTACGCAGCAATATTCTCTGTAATCTGAATGAGCAAGGTAGTCATGCCGACATCAAAGGCTTGTACTTTGGAAAAGGTCAAGATCATTTTGACCATGCGATTTTGGTACGTCATATGGCTGCTAACACAGAGAGCAATCAATTGTTTAAAGGTATATTGGACGATGAATCCAATGGCGTGTTTACGGGAAGGATTTATGTGGCAGAAGGCGCAGACAAAACAAATGCCTATCAGAGAAATCAAAACCTCATGCTTAGTGATGAGGCTACATTTAATTCTCGGCCTCAGTTAGAGATATATGCCGATGACGTAAAATGCTCGCATGGAGCTACTAATGGTCAGATAGATCAGCAAGCACTATTTTATCTCAAATCTAGAGGGATCAAAGATGAAAATGCCTTTAGTTTGCTACAATACGCTTATTTATCTGAGTTAATAAATGAAATTGATGAAGATGATATTAGAACCTATATAGATGATTTGTTTATTGAGAAATTATCGCTTTCTTTCTAATATTCAATTTTTTCAAACAGTTTTCGTTTTAAATAAGTAATGAATCGAATTCTCTGTGTTTTAGTCCTTATGTTGATTTGCATAACCCTTTTAGGGCAAAGCGCTGATGCTATGCTTACAAGCTGGTCTCATGAAGTAGGCATTTCAGCAGGTGTAGGCCACTATTTTGGAGATCTAAATACAGAGTTTGATATCACCCGACCTGGCAAAGCCATATCTGTTTTTTCTAGAAATTCATTTAATAAACGTATGTCAATTAAGACACAGTTGACCTATATGGAAGTAGCATATGATGATAAGTATAATCAAGATGCTTTTAAGCGAAGAAGAAATTTAAATTTTTTTTCACCAATAGTTGAGTTATCAAGTCAATTTGAGTTGAATTTTTTAGATTTATTTTATTACACCTATAATTCTTATAATGCTTCGCCTATATCACCTTATTTGTTTTTAGGAGTTGGAGCGTTTGCCTTTAGACCACAGACAGAGTATTTAGGTCAAACCTATGATTTACAACCCTTAGGTACAGAAGGTCAGAATTTTCCTTCTTACTCGGGTATAGATAGATATAGCCTAGTGAGTTTCTTTATGAAATATGGGCTTGGGTTGAAATATCAGTTTGCCCGAAATTTTGCTTTGAATCTCGAATTTGATATTCGTCGAACTTATACAGACTATCTCGATGATGTATCTGGATATTACCCTGAAGTATTGAATTTAGATGAAAACCAATACGGACTGCCCTATTTGCTATACGATAGAAGTTATGAAACAGGAGCGCGCATCGGATTGCCTGGAAGGCAGCGTGGGTCTAATAAATCTAATGACGACTATGCTTCTTTTATGATTGGGTTTTCATGGAAATGGAATCAAGCGAGATGCAAAATTAACTACTAATGTGGAAAAATAATGGGAGAATCCTTTAATTATTGTTATTTTTGTAAATTATAAATGACATTATGAGAAAATATATCTTATTGATTTTTTGTATGGGTTTTGTTTTATTTACTAAAGCACAAATCATCGAAGAATATAACGAAGCTAAAATATTAGACGAGTTGTCTATGTTTATAGAAAATCCTAAGCTGTATCATAATAAAATTAACAATTATATTAAAAATATTCAATTGCTCGAACAAAAGAATATGGAACTAAAGCGATTCAATGAAGAGAAATTAAATTTTTATAATAACTCAGCAGTTTCTGCTAACCCTAGTTTAGCAGATGAGAATCAAAAAAAAGTTGCGAGTTACCTCAATCATATGTTATGGCAAGAAGAAGAGATTAAGGCACTAAGAAAGTCTTTAGATTCTTTTAAATCTATAGGGCAAAAAAATGCATATAATTCACCTCAAGTGGAAAAGGGATTAGGCCAAAACACGATTCAAAATCAAACTTCTTCTATTTCAGGAGAGTCTGATGTCGAATATTATGACGATACAGACGTAGAAGCTTCGACTTCTGAGCCAATGAGTTCAGAAGATTTTCTCAAGGCCGCAAATAAACGCAAAGAAAATCCTACAAGCCCTATTAAAAATCCGTCAAAATCAGATAATACTTCCAAAGCATCCAAAGCATCCAAGGAAACTAAAGAAACTAAAACTACCAATGCATTATCTACTCAAAATACTGAAAAAACGAGCGTCCCTAAATCAAATAATACAAAATTATCCCCTAAATCTTCTAACCAATCAGATGAATATAGAGTACAGCTTTCTGCCTTTAACTCAAAAGTGCTTCATAAGTATTTCGAAGATGGTAGCAAACAAATTGAATTAACTAAATTAGATAATAGAAATGTACTAGAAATTTCTGGCTTTTTAGGCAAAGATGAAGCGATAGATTTTGCTAGAGATATTCGAAAAACAGGTGTTGGTGGCGCATTTGTCACGATGTATCAAGGAGGCGAGCGCGTAGAAGGAGGAGTTTCCTCTGTCCCAAGAGTTCCTAAAGAATCAAGTTCAGGATCTGACATTGAGTCAGACCAGCTCAATGAATCTCTCAAAGCGAAGATAAATCCAAAGAAACAATCCAATACGAATGTAAACGCTAAATCGAAATCGAAATCAAAGGCAGAATCGACTAAATCAGAGTCGTCTAAACCTACTACACCAAAAGTTGAATTAGACAATAGCAAATTTAGCCATTTAATCGATGAGCCTTTGAAGCAAAGTGTTTTGGAGTCTGCGGGCGATCCAAATGTTAAAAACAATGAGTTAGAAAGTGCGATGTTGTTTTTTAACACAAGTTCTGTATCAGACACTTCAAAAGTTAAGAAGCCAAAGACACCTTAGAAATTTATGAAAAGGCTTTTTTTGATAGCTGGAGAAGCATCAGGTGACTTACACGGTGCCAGCCTTATGAAAGCCTTAACCAATATAGACCCAAGTCTTAGCTTTTATGGTTGGGGAGGTAATACTATGATAAGTTCTGGTTTACAATGTTTAAAGCATATTGACAAGTTGTCCTTTATGGGGTTTGTAGAAGTGGTGAAGCATCTCCCAGAGATTTTATCTAATTTTACTTTAATCAAAAAGCAAATTCTCGCAATTAATCCTGACCTAGTAATTTTAATAGATTATCCTGGATTTAATATGCGTTTAGGGCCTTGGCTTAGAAAGAATAAATTTAAAACAATTTATTACATAGCTCCTCAATTATGGGCATGGCATCGATCAAGAGCCAAAAAACTTAAATCATTTGTCGATTTTCTTTATGTGATCTTGCCTTTTGAGCCGGATTTTTTTAATCAATATCAAATCTCAAATGCGTATTTTGGGAACCCGCTTAAAGATAGTATAGATTTTGTAGCAGATTTAGATTCAAACAACAAACAAATTGCCCTTTTACCTGGAAGCCGTGCTCAAGAAATTCGTGCTAATCTACCGCTATTCATTGATTTTGCTATAAGAAACCCTGAGTACAATTATACCATCGCAGGGCTTTCGGCTCATTTTAATCTTTATGATAGTTTTGAGCTCCCGAAACATATTAAATTTGTCTTTGATAATTCAATTGACGTTCTCAAGGAAGCTAGATTGGCTTTAGTAGCTTCAGGCTCGGCTACGCTACAGACAGCTTTATTGGGGATTCCTCAAATAGTCTGTTATAAAACGAATTGGTTTAATTATCAACTAGCAAAAAGATTGATTTACATTCCATTTATAGCTTTGGTCAATGTCATCATGAATAAAGAAGTTGTTCCTGAGTTGATACAAGATGATTTTAATTTAGTTTCTTTGCAGCGCCACTTTGATGCTTTATTGACGCCACAAAAGACCCAAGAAGTTCGCCAGGAATATTTGAAGTTACGAGAAATTCTAGGAGAGAATTCTGTGAGTAAGGCTATTGCACATGATTTATACCATAAATTTATCATATGAAAGGAATTTTTATTAAAAAATTTGGAACACCTAAAGAAGCCTTTTCGATAGAAGAGACTAATCCTATGCCCTTGAACCCAGACGAATTGAGAATTCAGGTCAAATCTTTTGGATTGAATTATGCAGATGTCATGGCGAGAAAAGGGTTATACCCTGAAATGCCTAAAATGCCTTGTATTATAGGTTATGATGTATATGGTCATATTTCAGAAGTAGGTGCGAATGTTGAAGGTTTTGCTTTGGGTGACCAGGTCGTTGCGTTGACTAGATTTGGTGGATATCAGGAAGAAGTCGTGGTAAATCCTATGGCAGTTCTTAAACTAGAAGAATCTATGCAACCTCATGTAGCTTTAAGTTTAACGACACAGTTGATCACAGCATATTTTTCAGCTATTGAGCAGGCACATATAGCTAAAGGACAAACGGTGCTTATTCATGCAGCAGCAGGAGGTGTAGGGCAGGGCTTGGTACAGCTATGCAAACATATAGGTTGTCGCGTAATTGCAGTGGCTTCATCAGATTCCAAAATTCAAGAGCTTCAAAATCTCGGTGCAAATATATGCATTAATAGAAGTCAGGTAGAAGTTTTTGAAGAAATTAAAAAATTAAAATTGCATGGTCAAATTGATGCGATTTTCGATAGTGTCGGTGGTGGCATATCACGCAAAGGCTTCAAATCACTTAAAGCGGGTGGGAAATTAGTTCTCTTTGGTTTTAGTAAACTCTCTGGAGTCCATAAATTAAAAGCATTAGTAGAAATGATTTCTTTTGGATTATATCACCCATTAAATTTTATGATGAATTCAAAAGGTATTATTGGGGTGAATATGCTTAAGGTAGCAGATGAAAATCCCGAGGCAATTCAACGCTGCCTTCGTTCGGTATATGAGTTATATAAATTAGGTGTGTTTTCTAAAATTTATGGACAGACCATAGCCATATCTGAATTTAATACTTTTCATGAATTATTAGAACAAAGTAAAACGCAAGGAAAAATTGCTGTTTCCTGGACATAATTTTTTATATATTTGTACCTAAAATTTCTTTATGTTAGAATTTAATCATCCCTTAAAAGCACTAACGGGCGATAAACTAAATTGCAAAGGCTGGATACAGGAAGCTGCTTTGAGAATGTTGTTAAACAATTTAGATCCAGATGTCGCAGAAGACCCCAAAAACCTAATCGTCTATGGTGGTAGAGGAAAAGCCGCGAGAGATTGGACTTCTTTTCATAAAATTACGCAATGTTTACAGACTTTGGAAGATGATCAAACCTTATTGATTCAATCTGGTAAGCCCGTAGGTATTCTACGTTCCCATTCAGATGCACCTCGTGTAATTATTGCGAACTCTAACCTTGTTGGGAATTGGGCTAATTGGGAGGTTTTCGATGAATTAGAGCGAAAAGGTTTGATGATGTATGGTCAAATGACTGCTGGGTCATGGATTTATATAGGTTCGCAAGGAATTGTTCAAGGAACTTATGAGACTTATCTAAGTCTTGCTAATAAACATTTCGGAGGAACGTTAAAAGGAAAGCTCAATGTCACCGCTGGTTTGGGCGGAATGGGTGGTGCGCAACCTTTAGCTATTACCATGAATGATGGCGTTTGTTTAGTCGCAGAAATGGAAGCGTGGCGAATAGACAAAAGGCTTCAAACCAAATATCTTGATGTTAAAGCAGATTCAATAGAAAGTGGCGTTAAGTTGGCTTTGGAAGCGGTACGACTCCAAGAAGCTAAATCTATAGCAGTATGCTGTAACGCTATTGATTTACTCGAATATATACTCAAAAACAATATCAAAGTTGATACGTTGACAGATCAAACTTCCGCACATGATCCACTAACTGGTTATTTCCCAAAAGGGCTTTCAGTTAAAGCCGCAATTCAACTAAGAGCAGAAGACCCTGACAAATACAAAGAGTTAGCCTATGATTCTATGAAAGCGCATGTTAATTTAATGCTAGAGCTTCAGAAATCAGGGGCGATTACTTTTGATTATGGCAATAATATTCGAGGACAGGCAAAAGATAAGAGAGACTTAAAGAACGCCTTTAATATCCCTGGTTTCGTACCAGAGTATATTAGACCACTTTTCTGTGAAGGCTCAGGGCCGTTTAGATTTGTAGCCTTAAGTGGGGATCCCAATGACATAGCTATCCTTGATGAATGTCTCATAAATCTATTCCCAGAAAACAAAGGCTTGCTGAAATGGTTACGAAAAGCCAAAGAAAAAATTGCTTTTCAAGGGTTGCCTGCTCGAATATGTTGGTTAAAAATGGGTGAAAGAGAAAAAGCAGCTTTAGCTTTTAATGAGTTAGTAAAAGTAGGTAAAGTAAAAGCACCAATAGTAATCGGACGGGATCATTTGGATACGGGCTCAGTGGCTTCTCCAAATCGTGAAACCGAAAAAATGCTTGATGGTTCCGATATGGTCGGAGATTGGCCAATTCTCAATGCCTTAATCAATACTGCAGGTGGTGCCTCATGGGTTAGTTTTCATCATGGAGGTGGCGTCGGTATGGGGTACTCTCTTCATGCAGGTATGGTAATCGTAGCTGATGGTACACAAGCAGCAGCCCAAAGATTGAGCAGAGTTCTTTTCAACGATCCTGCTATGGGTGTGATTCGTCATGCTGATGCAGGCTATGATATAGCTATTCAGACATCAAAAGAATTTGACTTAAATTTATAAACTTTCTTCGAAGGGTCTGCTTTTAAGCAATAACTCTTCATATTCCTGAAGTGCTTCACTGAGCAAGGTAATCGCTCCTCCTGATGCCCATTGAGCCAAATTTTTGTTTGCGTCATAGAATAAGGTACGAATCAAAACAGCAAAATAAGACAAGTCTCCTTCCCAAAAACCTAAAATTCCAGAAAATAAATTTCTTTGAAATTTTTCATAGCGAGTAATGGCTTTGAGCACTTCTTTTTTTGGGGCACCGGTCATAGAAGCCACAGGGAGTGCATGATACAATGCTTCGCCATAATCATTGGGGTTTCGAAGTGTAGCCGAAAGTATAGATATCATTTGAAAAATTTTGGGAAATTCTAAAATCTCATATAGTGCATCCGCTTTTAGAGATCCTTTGGCAGCATAATCAGCTAGGTCATTTCTCATGAGATCGGCGATGATTAAATTTTCAGCTTTTTCTTTGACTGAATTTTTCAAATCATGTAAGATTTTTTGATTTTGTTGGTTGTCATTAACTTTCGCTGCTGTTCCCTTCATGGGATAAGCGGTAAGCAAAGAGCTTTGTCTAATCCAAAAAGTCTCTGGAGAGAAGCTCAGAATATACTGATCCATTTCTTTGACCAAAGCTGTGTTTGGCATGTTCATTTTAGTTCTATAGAGAGCAAAATAGGCTAAGGGCGACCAATTTTTAGGTATATATTTCCAGAAACTTTGACAATAATTTAACTCGTAGTATAAGCCTTGACGGATATCACTGTGAATTTTTTCTATCTGCTTCCGATATGTTTCCCATGAGGTATCTGTAAAAGATCTTTGAGTAGATTTGGTTGAACTTGGGATATCTTTGGGCATTTTATCTATAGCGTCGAGAATACCCATTGTTTCACTGTAGTTTCTATTAGCGATGAGTTTACCGTCTTTGAATTTCAATAAAAATCTAGGTTTGTAGCTGATAGGTTCGAAGATCACTTGGTGTTGATGGGCTGCATGATGTTCGATTTGATAAGAATTTTGTTCGTAAGGAATACCTAAAAAAATGAAGTCTTGCGTATCATTTTTCCTAGTAGCTATACTTTTGAAATCTACTTTTTCGTATAGATCTACCCCTAAGACCATGTCATAAGGCTGTGGATAAAATTTAGGGTTAGCACTATAATCAAGCAAAAAAAAATGACCAAATTGGTTCGCCCATTGGATAGCTTGATAAATCCAACTTTCGGTATATGAAAAGGAAAGAATTGTTTGCTGCATTAAGCTATAGATCACTCATGAAGAGCAAATCAAGATCGATGAATCGCTCATTCATAAATTGTGAGAAATGATAATTAGTAATATTGCCATTAAAGACATATACGCCATTTCTAAAACCTTTGGAATTTTGAATGAGATTTTTAATTCCTTGGTTTTCTATCAAAGCGATTAAGGTATTGGTAAGAATATTGCTTAAAGCAATAGATGCTGTTCTAGATACTCTTGAGGAGATATTTGGAACGCAATAATGAATGACATCATAAAGCCTAAAGGTTGGTTCATCATGAGTCGTTAGGCGACTTGTCTCAAAGCAACCACCTTGATCAATAGAAACATCTATGATAACTGAGTTAGGCATCATTTTAGATATCATATTTTCGGAGATGATTATCGGCGTGCGACCTTTTTTGGCGTGCATGGCTCCGATTACCACATCAGCGTTTAGAAGTTCTTGAGAGAGTATTTCTGGGGAAATAATAGAAGTAAAAATCCTTTGGTTCAGGTTATTTTGAAGTCTATGAAGTTTATAAATAGAATTGTCAAAAACTTTGACTGATGCGCCTAACCCTAATGCAATTCGAGCAGCGGTTTCTGCTACAGTACCTGCGCCTAAAATCACTAGTCTAGTATTAGGTACGCCTGCGATCCCTCCGAAGAGCTTACCAATGCCACCTTGCGAATTACTCAACAACTCAGAAGCAATTTGAACAGCTGAAATTCCAGCGATTTCACTCATTGCTCTTACTATAGGATATAATCCCCAATCATCTTGGAGATATTCGTAAGCGATACCAGTGATTTGTTTTTCAATCATTTTTGATACTATCCCTTTTGATAGAGAGGGTAAGTGTAAAGGAGAAAAGAGAATTTGTCCTTTTTTCATATACTCCAACTCTTCCAAAGAAGGTGGGGTTACTTTTACTACGATGTCAGATTTATAGACTTCTTTAAAATCATAAACAATTTCTGCACCAGCCTCTGAATAACTTCTATCATGGTAATTACTGAAGTTGCCAGCACCTGATTCTATGATTACTTTATTGCCTAAATGGATAAGGGTTTTCACGGATTCTGGCGTTAAGGCGACTCTATGTTCTTGAAACGTTCTTTCTCTAGGAATACCAATAATAGAATCCCCTTTTACAAAAGTAACTAAACTCGGTTCTTCTTGTTTAGAAAAATCTAATTTGGTAGCCGCTGCAGGCTCAATGGTTTGATAAATACTCATATAATTTAGAAAAATGAGGTTTTTTTGGTAATTTGATTAGGTTTGATATGAACTTCATTAAAGTTATAAATAGAGTTAAAGCTCCCTTGATTGCTATCATGGATATAATGAACTAGTAAACTATTGAAAAAACCAGTCGTATCTATTTTGTAGTGTATCAAGGTTTTGTTCCATTTAAATCTTTTAAAAGATGTTTGAGTCTCAGGTATTTTCTTTGCATATACATTGACGTCATCCACAAAAATATTCAAAGTAAATTCTCTAGAACTACAACCCAGAAATAGGAATCCATAAACAATTAAAATCGTCTTTTTCATGTTTATTTTAAAGTTAAGTCAAATCCGATACGTAGAAATCTTCCTGGCATTATAATATGCTCTAAATAAAAATATTCTTGATTCAACATATTATTGATATCCATATATATTCTTGTTTTATTTATATTTAGAAAAACTCTAGTATCGACTAAATGAAAATCTTGCCCACTGAGTTGTTGCAGATATCGGTGTGTGAGTTGAACGCCTATGAGTTCGTTAAAGCCAGAAACCATGATTTGGTTGACCATTTGGTGACGGGAAGTAAAAATCGGATATTTTGAGTCAGTGAGGGGATTGTCTAGTTGTAAAAACTGATAACTCGATTGAAATTGCGCTTCACCAAATTCTAAAAACTTTAATTTTTGGGTAGTAAATTTGAATTGAAATCCATATGTATTAACTACAGAAGCATTTGATGCTTGCCAAAGTCTTCTAGAACTTGTATCGGTATCAAACCAAGTTATAAAATTATCTACGTTTCGCCAAAACCCAAGCCCTTGAATCATAAACTTAGGCTTGATATAGCGCAATCCAATATCAAAGGTATGCCCTCTTTCGGCAATTAAATAGGGATTGCCTAGATTGCTTCTATCACTATAGTATAGATCTGTAAATGAAGGAGCTCTCATACCTCTTGCGACATTTGAAGTCAAAATCAATGAGTTATTTAGGGTATGTGACACAGATAAACCATAGAATAAATCAGTACCAAAATCAGAGTTTATATTTAGATATAATGAAGGCTTGAATATCGTTTTCTTTTTAAGATTCCATTGATTTTCAATAAATATACCTTGATTCCATCTTTTTCTATCGCCTAAATTATTAGACTTGATTTCTTCAGTTCGGAAATCTGCTCCAATTCCTAATTGACCAAGGGCATATTCATAGCCCAAATGCTGCTCAATAGCAAGGGTCGTCGAATAATGGCGGTTTTGATATACTGATGGGCGAGAAGCGATTAAGGTATATTCATCAAAACCACTTCTAAGATTCACTTTACTATTGCTTGTCCATTTCTCGCTAAATTTTTTATTGACTTCTGCCTGAAAGAAAAATGTGTTGATTCTTTCTTGAGCATTTCTATCAAAGGGAAATGCAAAAAAATACGGCGCTCCCATAGAGGATAAGTTCATCATTGCCAGAAATCTCAAAGCTGTCTGCTCATCTAGTTGATGTTTGGAAGCGAGCATCAATTTAGTCATTTGACTTCGGGTATTGAAGCTATGACCTGTGCTCGTATCTACTTGAAAACTAACCTGATATCTGTTTTTTTTATCGCCTACATGTATATTTCCCCATAGCCCTACTTGATAATAGAGTTTACCACTTGCTGAGTCATGATTGAAATTACTTGACGCATAGCCCCCTATTTCTACTTCATTGTTATCTTTAGGTTCAATACGATAGTCGATAACCCCTGCTAATCCGTTATTCCCAATTCTGCTGCTTTGAGCTCCTTGCTGAATAGTAATACCCCGAACTGCGAAAATAGGAAAAGGTAAATTATGTACGTTGTGCGCAGTCTGAACATCTGTAATCTTAGAACCGTTTAGGGTTACAGCCACTTGCTCGAAAGTAGAACCCTGAATCGACAAATCTGCTGAGGTACCATAAGCATTACGTTGAAAAGCCGTTACGCCGCATACGTAATTTAATGCTTCGTTTTGATGAAGTGTAGGAAGTTTTTTAAACTGATCTGATGTGATAGAAGTTACATTATGTGGAACTCGAGGGCCATATAATGCTTTAAGTCTATTCTCTGAAATTTTTACAACGCCTAAATTATGTGAATCTTCTGTAATTTTGTACTGTGCTATGCAAATGTGACTAAAAATTAAAAAATATATAAAAGCTAATCTTTGAATCATAATATTTTTTTGACAAAGATAATGATTTTAAAGTCATTAAATATTAAAAAAAAACTGCACGCAGCGTGCAGTTTTTACTTCAAATAAGTCAAATAAAAGGTTTAAAAGCCATATACCAAACCTGCTCCAATTGTTTGATTTACTTGAAGTGCAGGTCGATTTCTTCCTGTGGTTCTATCCAAAGTTCGAATATCGTCATCATAAATAATCCATAAACCAGCATTTAAACTAAGATGTTTATTAACCTTATAGATCAAATTGTTTTGCCAATTCACATCTACATTAAATCTTCTTGTATTTCCTAAAGGATCTCTATCACTGCGAAAGAAATTATTAAAAAGAACCAATCTAGATTTAAAAAACAAATTAGGTATGATTTCTTTATCAAATTCAGCATCTATCCTAGTTCCATATTCACCTCTTACTTTCTCACCTTTAGCATTCCCGAAGCTACCCCCTTCTATATTAACCAATGAATCATGAAGCACAAAAGTATATTTGGCAGCAAGTGGAGAAAATAATACTCTAAAATACGATACAGGCTGATAAGTCAGACCTGGCGCTAGTTCCAAAAAGCCGGGTGAGAAGAAGTCTGAAATAATTAAATTAGTATTGGCTGGATTAGCCGTGACGAAAAATTGTGACCTAAGCATAAAATTGAAAGATAAAAACCAATGTTTTTTCCATTTGTATGAATAGTTTGAAGACAATTGCCAAAGATCTTTGTTTTTAGTGAGCGGATATTCGATGTCCTTTACGGCATCGTA
This sequence comes from Chitinophagales bacterium, assembly GCA_025455685.1. Lineage (GTDB taxonomy): Bacteria > Bacteroidota > Bacteroidia > Chitinophagales > JADJOU01 > JALOMB01. The sequence continues at coordinate 22,430 of JALOMB010000008.1, forward strand.
ATTCTTAACAAATGAAACAGCGCCATCGAAGGTATTATCCCAAGTATGCTTATCTTTATTATAAATTGCTTTGAAAAAACCTAAAGCACCAAATGAAAAATTATCAAATCCTCCTGCAGCCCAATTGGTCAAAGTAGTTTGTAATATATTACCTGATATGTGACCTTTGAAAGTCCAATTTGGTTGTGGAGGCTTAATCGATGCCTCCATTGCGTTGAGTTCAGATTCAATCTCAGCTTTTTTAGCTTTTAGGGCTGTTATTTTTGCTTTGACATCTGTGGGATCATTTTGAGCCTTTACTTCACAATAAGTAAAAATCAAAAACAAGGTCGATAGAAATAAGATATGTTTTGTCATAAAATTAATACTATTCATTTTCGTCGTTATTATTCATTTTTTCTTTGAGCTGCTGAAGCGCATCTAAATCACCCAAGGTAGATTTATCAATTGATTGGTTGATTTTCTTGACGCTTTTTTTAGTTTGTTCTATTTCAGCTTTCTTGTCGGCTTTTTCTTTGTATATCTCTTCGGATTTTGCTTCTTCCCATATTTTAGAGTGTGATACCATGATTTTTCTATCAGATTTGTCAAATTCTAGAATTTTGAAATCATAAGAATTACCGACTTCTACATTTTCTCCATTTTCTAGTCGAGCATGTTTATTGGGTGAAAATGCCTGAAGAAATCCTTCAAACATTACTTCAAATCCTTTCTCATCTTTTTTAATTACTTCGCCTTTGTGTATTGTACCTGCTCTATAATCGCTCTCATATGTATCCCATGGATCAGACTCTAGCTGTTTGTGTCCAAGAGAAATTTTTCTTCTTTCACTATCCACTTCTAAGATAACTACATCTAGTTCATCGCCTACTTTAGCAAACTCACTTGGATGATTGAATTTCTTGACCCAACTTAAATCACTTATCCTCATCATACCGCCCATAGAGTCAGCGAGTTCGATAAATAATCCATAATTAGTGATGTGCTTAACGATTCCTTTATGCTTAGAGCCTATTTTAAATTGTTCTGTGAGTTTATCCCAAGGATCTTCTTGAAGTTGTTTGATAGACAAGCTCATTTTACGTTCTTCTACATCGACAGTTATAATTTTTGCTTCATGAGTATCGCCAATTTTGAAGAATTCTTTGCTATTAATTGGTTGATTGCTCCAAGTAACTTCAGAAACATGTATTAAACCTTCTACACCGGGTTGAATTTCTAAAAATACGCCATAATCTTCTACATTGACTACTTTGCCTTTGACTATTTCACCTACATTGAGTTTGTCGCCCATAGACTCCCAAGGATGCGCAGTGAGTTGTTTTAAACCTAGAGAGATTCTCTTTTTAGTATCATCAAAATCTAAAATAACTACATTGATTTTTTCATTTAAGCTCAATACTTCAGACGGATGATTTATCCTACCCCATGAAATATCAGTAATATAGAGCAATCCATCGATTCCACCTAAATCCAAAAATGCACCAAAGTCTGTAATATTCTTGATGACACCTTCCATAATTTGTCCTCTTTCAAGTTTACCAATGATTTCTGCTCTTTGATCTTCAATGTCAGCTTCGATAATTGCTTTGTGAGACACAACAGCATTTTTGATCAATTCATTGATTTTGACTACTTTTAAGTCCATTGTTTTGCCGACATATTGGTCATAGTCTGTAATTGGTTTGACATCTATTTGGCTACCAGGAAGGAAAGTCTCTAAATCAAAAACTTTTACGATTAAACCACCTTTAGTTTTAGAGGTGATAAGTCCTGTGACAATCGTTTCATTTTGATGAGCTTCTTTAATTTTTTCCCAAGAAATGAGAATTGAAGCGTTTTTGCGAGAGAGCAATAAATGACCGTTTCTGTCTTCCTTGCTCACGACATATACTTGGTAACGCTGACCTAAAGCGATTTCTTCGATGTCTCTAAATTCTGAAAGGGGAATCATACCATCAGATTTTGAGCCAAGGCTCATGATTACATCAGATTTGGTAATTCCTACTACTTCTGCTTCTACAATATCATTATCTTCAAATGTTTTCAAGGAATTTGCATATTGCTCATCCAAGGATTTTATTTCTTCTTTTGAATAATTAGTTTGATTTTTTTTGTTGATTGACCAATCAAAGTCATCGTGTGCTGTCTTAAAGCTGTTTGTGTAATTTGGTTCCAAAATCTCCAAGGTTTAAAAGGTTAAAAAATAATTAGGGTGCAAATATAGTTTTTTTTTATTTATTTTATAGTTTTTTTTTATCATTGCACTTTAAATTTTCTATTATAATGACGAAATACTTTGATGATATATCTGAAATCGCCCGCGCCTTAAACAGAGGAGAGATAGGCCTTGTTCCTACGGATACGCTTTATGGATTGAGTTGTGATGCCACAAATCTTAAAGCCATAGACAGACTTAAATTGCTTAAACATAGAAGTCCAAATAAAAGTCTCATTGTGCTTTTTCGTGATGAAACGCATGTTTTGTCATACTTTGATATAGATTCAGAAGAATTTTATAATTTTTGGAAGCCTACAAGTGTGCCCACTAGTTTCTTGTTGCCCAATAAGTTTAAACTACCAGTTTCAGCGCTTACCGCTAATGAATATATAGCAATTCGCATTCCTAATGCTAATTCTTTTTTGACACAACTCTGGCGATTTATCGATTTTCCGATTGTATCGACCTCAGCTAATTTTAGTGGCGAGCCAACTGCTTTGTCTCTTCATGAAGTAGATCCGCGCTTAAAGGATTCTGTTGATTTTATTGTAGATGACCGCTATGACTCAGGTACTAAGTCTGCTTCGGAGTTATATCAATATTTAGATAAGGAATGGAAACGCTTACGTTAGGGGAGATTTTTTTAAATACAGATTCGCTAATAAGTAGTCTTCGTATTATACAATCCAAGTTTACCATAGAATTCTTGATAACCTTGGCTATTTGGATATAATTTAAAGTTCATCGATAAACTTATTGTATCATTTTTTATTTCGACACAAATTGGTCCAGCACCTTTGATTTCTCCAAATTCTTGGCTTAAATCAGGTTCTTTAAAAATTTTAAAAACAGCTGCTTGTTTGATGTTGTCATAGAACATTGCTTTTTCCTTTTCTTCTAAATGGCGATAGATCATTACTTTTCCAGTTTCAAGCGGTTTAGCGTCATCTCTGTAAATTTGAATCAAATACTTGTTAGAATCTATCTTTGAACTCGTTTTAATGGTGTAGATATTATTTTGGAAATTTACAGAATCTATGTTGTATTCTATCAAATCTGATTCGTGCATGGTCAAACCATAGTACTTTTCTACGATACATGGACTTGCATCGATAGCTATTTCTTTTTCTTTTAGACAAGAAATAGAACCTAACATCAAAAGGAAAAGGAAACTGAAGACCAGAATTAAATTGTTCATTTTTTCATATAATTAATTAAAAAAATCAAGCTATACCAAAGGCTTTATGACATAAGTGACGATTCCCCAAATCATGAAGTCTCTATCTTCAGTGACTTGTATCGGTTCGTAAGCTTCATTTTCTGGCATAAGCCAAATGTCATTTCCTTTGATATGAATTCGTTTTGCCGTAAATTCATTATCAATAATACATACTGCGATTTTGCCATGAGCTGCATCGAGACTTTTATCTATAATGAGCAAATCTCCATCGTCAATTCCAGCATTCTTCATTGAAAATCCTTTGACTCGACCATAAAAAGTCGCAGAAGGATGTTTGATTAAGTGCTTGTTTAAATCAATAGTCAAATCAATGAAATCTAATGCCGGCGAAGGAAATCCTGCACTAATTCCAGCCTCAATATAGGGCAATTCCAAACTAGTATTAAGATTGGCAGAATAAATGTCTATATGGAGACCTTGATGGATTTTTAATGCATTCATAAGCAATTAATATTCACAAAGATAATTCTTTTCACTTTATTTTAAGATAATTTTTTAGTTTTGCTGCAAATTAACCCAAATGACCCCATTGCACCAATTGTTAAAGATATACATCCAAAGGTTATCTATGCAAATCAAACAAGCAAAAACATATCCTCAACCTGGTTTGTGGTTACATTCCAATAATTCCCGTACTTTATTATTTCGATTGGAAGGTTTGCTTCGTATTTCAAAAGAAATTTATCCTAATGAAGATATAGTCTGGTATCATACTCAAGTAAAAGAGTTAGAGGATATTCTAGGAAAAGCAGATTACTATATTTCGGATTATTTACATTTTCAAGAACAGAAAAATTTTCCGGTAAAAATCCTCGATTATTGGCATAGACAGGCACATGACGCTTTACATCATAACATGAATTGGAATTTAGACCTTTTATTAGAATACAGTGAAAATTTACTAAAGAAATTGCCAAAAATTATTTCGTTGAAGCCCAAAAAAGAAATTTCAAAAATCCAATCTTTTATTCAGGACGAAATTCAAAAAACGCAAAAATTCTTATTAAACATTCAATACCAAGACATTGAGCTAGAAATTCATGAAGCTAGACGGAAGCTACGTTGGTTTAGCATATATTTTCATGCGCTTTCTGGATTGATTTGTGTACAGAAAAGTGCAGCCAAACCCACGAAACTACTTCAAACATATCAAACGCCTAAAATCATCAATAGCCCATTTAATCAAACAGAAGATTTAATAAAAACCGACAAGCAGATAATTTTTGATTTAGATCATTTCTATGCTTTGAACTGGATAATCTTCACCTTAGGAGGCATTAAAGACCAAGTGCTCTTGGGCCGTTCTTTATTTCAAGGATATCAATTTTTACATTTTTCATCGAATCAAGATACTTTGAAAATGATTAAATCCAAACATTTATCTGATTTTCATGATGAACAGAGCAGCCTGATAGAAGCTAAAAAAGTCTTAAAAGACTATGTGAATTTAGGACTTTTATCGTCTTTAATTAAATAAAGCTTTGCCAAATGGCAACTCGAATCTACCTGTATTTAGATATTTAGTTAAATTAAAATTGAGTGTTTTATACCTTATGACTAGAAGAATACCATAATACAGCACCGTTAAGGGGAAAAACCAACTAAAGATTAATCCCAAAAAAAGACCTCCTAGTACGATGAGCTCGAAGTTTAAAATTTGTTTGACACTATTTTTTTCCAATTCATTCATAGAATTTTCATATCGAATAAGATAATATATAGGAGCTAATATGAACAAACCATAGGTCATAGCAATAATTTTAATCAGTTCATTATTTCTTTGGTGGCCTTCGTTAAGTGTACTTTTGGGTTCGTTAATCTTTTTGGATTTATCGAAATCAGCTTGTTTACTAGTTTCTTGGCTTAGTGCTGATGAGGGTTGAAGTTTTGAGATGTCTAGACCTGCAAAATTTCCACTAGACATCATGAGTAAAACAGTGTTGTCAACGAAGTTTTCTTCGATATAATTCTTTAGGTCGCCTAGATTTGTAATCAGTTTGAGATTTGCATGATTAAAAAATGCCTTTACCTCTACTTCAGTATATATTTTCCCGCCTTTTGCTTGTAGGACTTGTGTGTCTAAAAAAACTACCGGTGCTTTAATTGCAGCGAGTGTATCTCGATACATAGGCAGAAAATCTTCTTTGAGAGAACTAAATGTATGAAGTTCATAGATGGCCAGGATATTCTGATTAGCAAATTTTTCTGATGCGGCATTAATTGTGGCTCTGAGCTTGCTCGGAGAATGAGCAAAATCTCGAATAATCTCAGAACTTTCAAATTTATTGACTTGCTCAAGTCTTCGTTTAGCCCCTTGAAAATCTGATATCGCTTGATAAAAATCCTGTTTCGACATCCCGAGCTCGAGACAAATTTGTTTTGCGGCCTCAATATTAGCCATATTGTGTTGACCAAATACCGATACACGATGTTTTCCTTCGTCCTTGATATAATAGATTCCGTCTTCAATGTCATAGAATTGATGTATATAGGGTGTTAATATTATATCATTTCTATCTGAGGATAGGATATCTGCTAGCCCTTCAGAGTTGTGAAAAAATACTTGCGCCTTATTTTCCAAGGATTGAATAAACAATTTAAATTGTTCTTGATATTGCGCCAAAGTTGGAAATACATTGATGTGGTCCCATTCAATTCCGCTAATGACAGCAAGATTTCCTTTGTAATAAAGAAATTTTGGTCTCATATCCAGACATGACGAGAGATACTCATCGGCTTCTAAAATGATAATAGGGGCTTGAGAAATTTGAACACTTTTTTCGAATCCTGCTACACGAGCGCCTACCAAATAGTCGAAATCAAAGTTTGCTCGCTTCAACACATGCATAATCATCGAGGTAATAGTAGTTTTACCGTGACTTCCAGCTACAAGAATTCTCTTTTTGTTTTTGGATAATTCATAAATAAATTCAGGGAAACTTATCACTTTGAGACCTAACTCCATGGCTTTGGTAAGTTCTGGGTTTTCGAGTTTGGCATGCATACCAAGTATGATTACATCTAAATCAGCGTGAATGTATTCAGAAAAAAACCCGAGTTTTTCTGGCAAAAGCCCATGATTGCCAAGATTAGATCGACTTGGCTCTTCTATGATATCATCAGAGCCTGTGATGTGATGTCCAAGCTGTTTCATTGAAATTGCGAGTTGATGCATTATTGCACCTCCTATAGCTATGAAATGAATGTTCTTAGGTGTATCAAAAATTTGCATAATAATTATTTAAGGAATTTGATCCAATGAAAAAATGGTCTTTGGTTTAAATATTCTATATCATCCTGAAAATGATAGGCCTCTCGCTCAAAAGGAATGCTCATATAGGCATTAAATCTATCATATCCCTTGATTCTATAATAAAAATAAAAGACAAGATACAAGAGGTAAAATCCAATTAATAAGAGTTCTAGCTGTTGACGAAAATGTATGGTTTCATGACATAAAAGACTAGGGCTCATGTCTTGACTTTTTTCACGAGATAAAATAAACGGAAAAAGCGCCATGGCAGAGGTTTGTCTTCCAGCTATCAAAGTTAGAAAATTAGGACAGTGTATAATGAATTTCATGTAAACATACTTAAAAAATCAGAGATGTGGCCGTATCCTAGTAAATTCAATAAAGTTTGTCTGTTTTTTGGTAGTTCATTGGTGTGAATATGTTTAGCAACCTTGTCTTGGAATGATATAATGAAATCTCGGGTAGTCATGTAATAGACCTCTTTTCCCATATAATTTTCTGCTATATTTATCAATTGGTCTAAATGGGCGGAGTTAAGCAAGAATTCTTCTAAAATAGGTAGTTTCTTGTCAAAAAACATTTTTTTTGCCAATTCTTTGACTTGTTTTGTAAGCTTAAGCGTATCATTTCGGTCAATTTTATTATCAAAAACCGATAAAATCAATTCTTCAAGCGCATTATTACTCATACATTTATGAAAAAAAATTCGGTTTGAAATATAAAAATACACTGAGCATTTGACCTATGAAACCAGAGCAAACACCAGCAATAGCCTCTTTCTGCGTGTGCCTTCCGAGATAAATCCTGCTCGCTCCTACCAAACCTACCAATAATAGCAAAAGGGCTACAATAGGCATGAGGTTTTTGGACGTAAACTGACCAATAAATATGAAAAATGACGCAATCGAAGCTATTGAGGTAGTGTGCGCAGAGATTTTGATAAAATTATTGACAAAAAAACATATTCCAATAGATAAAGTTGCGCCAAGAAGTGCCGTAGCGAAATAAGGTTCTTCTATAAATATGAGTGAGGCTTGCGCTTTTGGTTTGACTAATAAAAAACTCATTAGATAAAAGAAAAAGAAGAACAGATAAGGGAGAATTCTTTGTTTTTGCTCTGATATATCTAAATCGGAAATTAAATTAAGTTTTCTAAATATGAATATTATCAAGGCAGGAAAGAGGGTAGTCATGAGAAATAATACGATCAAGGTAATTTTGAGCATTTTATTGGGTAAACTAAAATAATAATACGGAAACAAAGCTACTAAAAGCAATAAAAAAAAGACGTTTACCGATATTGGATGAAATACTGCCGATATGAGTCTGGCGATGAAATAGCTCATTTGGTTAATTGTTTTCTTTGGAATCTAGGAAGTATATTGAGTTGATCTCTGTATTTAGCTACGGTACGTCTAGCAATTATCGCACCATTTTTTTTGAGTAAATCCACGAGCTCTTCATCTGAATAAGGAGCAGTTTTATCTTCGTTTTCTACGATTTCTTTGAGCAAATTTTTAATATGTGTTGTGGATATTTCTACACCTTTATCGTTTTCAATTTTTTCACTAAAGAAAAATTTCAAAGGAAATACGCCTACCTCTGTCCATACATATTTTAAATTGGTAATTCTTGAGATCGTAGAAATATTGAAGGAAGTTGCTTCAGAAATATTTTTTAGAGTCATCGGTTTTAGGTCAGATTCCTGAAGGGTAAGAAAGAATTTTTTCTGGTATTTTAGAATAGAGTTCATAATGATAATCATGGACTCATGACGTTGTTTAATAGAAGTAATGAAAAGCTGTGCAGCGTTTACTTTGTTTTTTACGAATTCCAAGGCGCTTGCATTTTCTTTGCTCTCTTTTCTTTTTTCTCTTAAACTCATGAGCATTTGAGTAAACTCGTCACTAATCCTCAAAGTAGGCATGTTATATTGGTGTAACTCTAGTCTGAGTTTATTTCCATCACGATAAACGAAGAAATCAGGAATAATGATATAGTTGAACTCATTATTGCTATTGATATTGATCGGTTTAGGGTTCAAAGAAGATATGACAGATATTATTTTGCTAAAAGCTTCGTTAGATATTTTAAGTTTCTGAGCAATTTTAGCATAATCACGCTTTGTAAATAAATCAAAATATTTGTCTATAACCTCATAAGCCATAACATTTTCTTTGGAGTAAACTTTGGTATCGAGCTGAATGAGCAAACACTCTTGGATACTTTGGCTTCCAATTCCAGGAGGCTCTAAAGTTTTAATCATATCTAGGACGTCTTTGATTTCAGGAATTGAGACTTTTAAATTTTGCCTAAAGGCCAAATCATCACTGATTTTTTGAAGATCTCGCCTCAGAAGTCCGTCTTCATCTAAATTTCCAATGATAAATTCTGCTATAGCGGTTTGTTTTTCGGTTAGATAAAGTTCGCTGACTTGTTTGGTCAGCATTTCGAAATCGGTTTTAATTTGTGTTAAACCAAAGTTTGTTCCATTTTCATCATCGTCGTGATCATAATTAGATTGATAAACCTTGTCAATTATATTATGAAACTCATCGAAGTTTTCATTGGATAAGGTATCATTTTCATGGGACATATAATGATCTTCGGATGAATGATCTTCTGATTCAGGTTGAATATTAGAGGTGTCATTAGATAAATTAATAGAGACATTATCAATGCTGTTGTCGATTTCAAGCGCAGGATTTGCGAGGAGTTCTTCTTGTATTTTTTGGTCTATTTGAAGAGAATTGAGCTCCATCATCTTGTACAAAGCAAGAAGTTGCTGAGAGATTTTGAGTTTTTGTTTTTGTTCTAATCCCTGTTTTAGCATTTGTTTTTTAATATTTTATGATGATTTCTTGACAAATTTACTATTTTTGTTTTTTACAATCTCAATTATTTTTCCACTTTGCGTCAGTCAATTGTTTTTTTTTTATTGTTAGCGTTGTTCTTTTCTCTAGGTATTTTTACATTAAATGCCTATGGATATTCAGATGCATTGCTCAAAGGCGTTTCTGAATATACGTTGACTATAGTGGACAATTGGAATAGATATAATTTTTATCATAGTTTGGCGACACCTATTTCTGATTTTCTGAATAGTCAATTGACCTATCATGTTCAACCTCCGTTTTACTATTACGTTCTTTCTTTTTTAGGATTTTGGGGCATAACGCCACTGGTTTTTAGTGTTTTTTCCGCATTGTACAGTTCCTTTGTCGTCTATCTTACCATATCACTACTAGCTACTAAGAAACCAAAGCAAGAGTTTTATCCGATTGGACTTTTAGGCAGTGTTCTATATCTATCCTCAGCGAGTATATGGATATTCAAATCATTTGCATTTCATCCTGATGTCTTTACTGAGTCACTGACTGTTTCCCTAATTTATGTATATCTCAAAATCAATAAACAAGAAAAATACGACAAACTAAAATATTTCGCAGCTTTGTTTATTTTGTATTTTCTTTTTTTGTATTCTTCATGGCTTGGTATCCTATATGGTTTGGTGATACTCGTCATGCTAATCCTTCAGCTAAGACATAATTATCGGTCTGTGATGATGGTTTTCCTGGTTTTCGTTTTAACGATATTTACACCCTTTTTGATTTTAAATCAATATGCTCAATTTAAGCACTATAGGCAATTGTATATGCATTTTTTTGATAACTATTATAAGTATTTGATTTTTCAAGGAGATTTTTTATTGACGTTGAAACAAATTATATGGAATAACTTTATGTATCTCTTTGGTTTGTATCTCTTTGGTTTAATATTGTTTTATTATTACATCAGACTTAAGAAAACGCGTATTATTTTTTCTAAATATGGATACAAATATCTTTTGTATTATCTATTAAGTTTTGTATTATCTTCGATATTTTTTTATCACTATATGGCTACGGACTATCTTACTGTCTATGCTATAGCACCTTTATGTGTTATTAATGCGATTATGTTTGAAAAGCTATCTCGATATTTAACTTTTAGAAACAAAGCATTAGCTATAAGTTTGGTGATTTTGACTCAGTTTATTGTGCTTTACTTTGGATTGATAGGGTATAAAAATTAGTTTTGGCACTTTTTTTGATTGAATTAAAATAAATTGACTATCTTTGCAACCTGAAAAGAAATTTTCAAAACTTAGATTTATAGTTATACTTTTAAATCATTGATTATGAATAAATTAATTTTGCTTTTTTGTTTAACAATTGCAGTTTCATCGGCAAAAGCTCAGACAAATACAAATTCCAAAAATAATGAATTAAACAGCTCTTATGAAATGTTTTTTTCTCAATTCTCTACAGATTCTTTATTAAACAAAGTCAATAAAATATCTAAGCCGCTACAGAAACCTGAAAACAAAGAAAACCTTAGTGAAAATGACTTTTATCTCAAAACTATAGACAATATCATTATGCTTGGTAAAACTATGCTAGGCATTCCATATTCATGGGGTGGTACGAGTGAAAGAGGATTTGATTGTAGTGGTTATATCGGTTATTTATTCAAATGGTTTGGCATTCATTTACCAAGAACATCACGAGAGATAGTAAATGTAGGAACTTATGTACCGAAAGAAGAATTAAAAAAAGGCGATTTATTATTTTTTTCAGGACGAAATGGTTCTACTATAGGTCATATCGCTTTTGTAATTGAAAATAATAATGGTACTGTCAAAATGATGCATTCTTCTTCTTCAAAAGGCGTAAATATTGATGTACTTAACGATAACGCATATTTTAATCAGCGTTATATTACTGCAAGAAGAGTCGAGTTTAATAAAAATTAGACACTTGTCTTTCGAAAGTGAATTTGCTTTACTCATAGATCCTGAGAAATTTGATTTTCAAGGTAAATTAGCTCAATACATAAAGAATTTTCCGCCAGATTTGATTTTGGTAGGTGCAAGCGCTCATGTGTCAAGAGCTTTTTTCGAAGCGTTTGTCTCTAAATTAAAAGCAACATTTTCGACACCTATTTGGCTTTTTCCTGGAAGTACAGATCAATTCAGTCTTTTAGCCGATGGGATTTTGTTGCTTCAAGTATTACAATCTTTTGATGTAGATTATACGTTAAAGCCTGTTTATGAAATTTGTGACGCCCTATATGATAGCAAAATGACAAGATTGATGACGGCGTATTTGCTCATCAACGACAAAAACGAATCTAGTACTTATAAACATACTCAAATTCCATTTGTATCTTATTCTGAGCAGAAACAAATAGAAAAATTGCTGAAGACAAGTGCCATCATGAATTTTGAGGCAATTTATCTAGAATCTGGTTCTGGAGCTGAAAAAACAATTGACGCCTCTTTGATAGAATTAGCCAAAAAAATATCACCATCTGCTCGTCTTTTTGTTGGAGGCGGTATTCGGAGTTTACAATCTTATGAACGCATTCAAAATTCAGGCGCTGATACCATTGTAATCGGTAATGCTTTTGAAGAGAATCCTGATTTTTTACCCGAACTCCATACTTTCATCAAGGATTCTCGCCACTAGTATGAAAGATTATCAAGTTTCTATTTTTGAAAACCTCGAGGAATTTTTGGAAAATGCCTTTTTGTCTAGTCATCCCGAATTTCAGGATTGGTTTAAGAATATACAAGCTTTTTTAAAAGGTACAAATGCCCTAACGCACAGATATGTATTGGTTCAGGATCAAGAAAAACTTATTGCATTTGGTCATATTCCTATTTATGCCTTAGCGTTCAAAAATTTTTCATTTTATCTTAGTAAATCACATTTTCTGTTAAGATGGTTGTTTTACTATTATTTTCGATATTGTGGTTTTAATTTTGCAGTTTTTGGCAATATGCTCACAGAGCATATGGTGGATTTTGTATTTCTAGATAAGGCACAAGATTCGTGGTCAGAGATAAGGCAAAGCATTATTTGTAAATTACTCCAGGAAAAAGCACTTAAACTAAAAGGTGTCATCGACACCTTTTCATCGAATAATATCGAAACTAAGAATTGGCTTATTTTTCGAACAGATAATAATCTTATTTTGAATGATTTAGGCTTGTTTCAATATGATTTTGACCAATATAAAGCGGCACTTTCATCAAAATATAGAGTTAGGCTAAATCAAATCTATAAACTCAATGAGCAAACTCATATTATCAATATTTCAAATCTTAATATTAACCAATATAAATCAAAAATTTCAAGCCTTTATGCTCAAACGCTGAATCGAAGTAAATTTAATCTAAATTTGACAAAACACGACTATCTGACCCATTTACTAGATATTGCGCATTTTAAAATTCGAGGATTTGAAATCGAGGGACAACTTGTCGGTTTTATGAGTTATTTTGACCTTGCTAACGTTCTAGAGATTCATCATACAGGATTTTCTAATGAAGTGAATCAAAACGTCAAGTTGTATAACTATATGCTTTATGATATGCTTGAAATTGCGTTTGAAAATCAAAAATCAACAATTAATTTTAAAAAAACTGCTGATGAGATTAAATCTACCTTAGGCGCTTCTCCTCAAGAAGACTGGTATCAAATCTATTTAACTAATTCAATATTTCGATTAATAGCTAAAGTAGTACTATCTAAACGTTTAACCCAAGAATATATTATTCGCAAACCTTTTAAAACTTCACAAAAATGACCCAAGATTACACTATGAGCCAAATGCAAGAAATGGTAGATCAGTGGATTAGCAATACCGATATAGGGTATTTTGACAATTTGACCAATGCACTTGTCTTAATGGAAGAAGTTGGTGAGTTAGCTCGTGTAATTGCAAGAACAAATGGTCAACAAGTGAGCAAAAGTGAAGAAATGTTAAATTTTGAAGAGGAGCTACTCGATATATTTTGGGTGGTTTTGGCTCTTGCTAACGCTAATAAAGTTAATATAAATAAGGCATTTAAAGAAAATCTAGATAAAAAAAACAATCGAGACTTAGAAAGATTCAGAAAAAAATAAAATTCAAATTAAAAAATAATCTTATCTTTGCACAGAAATTAACAAAACAATCTATAAACAAAAAAACTTTTTAATTTTATGAAAAAATCATTATTATTGTTATCATTCTTCGCTTTGGCTGTGAGTGGTTTCGCACAAAGTGCAAACAATCGATGGAGCGTAGGTGCTGGTATCGGTTTTACTGACTTTGTCAATCCAATCAATGGTCAGTATCTTATGGTAGATCGTTGGAAATCTGCTTTAAATTTAAACGTGGCTAGATACCTAGGTAAATCATTTGATGGAAGATTTAATTTTACTTATGGTACGGCTTTTTATCCATATGAAAATGGTAAGGGGTCAAATCAAACACTTCCGATTGCTAATAACGCTCCTGGCACTATGGAATATAGAGATGCAGAGTATTGGGATGGTGGATTGAATTTAGTGTATAAATTAGCTAATGGCTATATACTAAAAGAAAATTCCAAATTTGCGCCTTATATTTTCTCAGGTTTTGGGGTTAATTTACCGAATTCAATTACAGTAAGAAGAGGTGATGCTACAATTGTAGATGGCGGTGCAGGTACAGACAACGTAAATCCATACATTCCAATTGGTTTAGGTTTAGGATTTAACTTGACTGACAGAATTAATGCAGCATGGGAGTCTCAATACAAACATGTAATTGGAGATGCACATAGCTTAGTTCAACACAATCTTAGATTAGGTTATAATTTCGGTAAACCAGCTGAAAAAGCTGCTGCTGAAGATGCTGCTACTGAATTACCAAATGCTAACTGGACAAATAAAGGTTGGAATGTAGGTTTCGGTCCTCAGTTTGTAAGTTATGAAGGTCCAGTAACTGGCCAAAACTTCATGTTAGATCAATTTACAGCTTTGGCTAACGTAAACGTAGGTAAATATATTTCTAGATTTTTTGATGCTAGATTAGGTCTTAGCCACGGTAACGCTTGGTACCCAGTAGAAACTAATGCAACTACTAAATATCCTGCATATAACAAATACGATGTATATTATAAGCAAGCTTCTCATACAGAGGCTGCCCTTGATGGTATCTTCAAATTTGCTAATGGAAGTATCTTAAAAGAAAATGCAATTTTTGCACCTTACTTAGTAGCTGGTTTGACTGGTAACAGAGTAAACTCAGTAGGCTCTTGGGTTAGTGAAGGTATTGATGATTATAATGCTTTCGTAAATACAGGTCTTGGTTTGAATTTCAGAACATCTGACAGATTTAATCTTCAATTAGAAGGTTCTAGAAAAACAAATTTAGATAACTCTTGGCATTATAATTCTGCAAACATTAGAGCCCTTGTAGGTTTAGGCAAAGGCATGACTCAAAAAGTAGCTGACGCTGGTAGCAAACCTAATACTGATTCTGATGCTGACGGTGTGCCTGATTTGACAGATGAGTGTCCTTATGTAGCTGGTACTGCTGCTATGTTCGGTTGCCCTGATTCTGATGGTGACGGTATCGCTGATTCTAGAGATAAGTGCCCATTCGAAAAAGGTACTCAAGCAAATCAAGGTTGTCCTGAAACTACAAGTGCAAAAGATTCTGATGGTGATGGTATCGCAGATGCTGAAGATGCTTGTCCAGATAAAGCAGGACCTGCTTCTAACAAAGGATGTCCTGAAGTTAAAACAAATCCTAACACAGGTGGTAACACAGGTGGTAACACAGGTGGTAATAAAGGTGGTAACACAGGTACAACTCAAGGTAAACTAGTTAAAGGTTATGAAGTATTCTTCTCTAACGGTACTAACTATTCACCTAACCAAGTTGAAACATTACAAGAAATAGCTAACTTATTGAAATCTAATCCAAATTACTATGCAGTAATCGATGGTCACACTTACAAAGGTGGTACAAAAGCACTT
>JALOMB010000143.1 GCA_025455685.1 Chitinophagales bacterium
AATAAATACCTGATTATCAGCCACTTACATTATTGGTTTATCCCTAAGCTACAGCACCCCACGCTATAAACCGCTTGAGGCGGTTAGAATGTCCAAGACATTCTTTTTCATTTATCATGTCAAGTCTCCCTTCGGAAGACTGGACACAACAGGGGGGGCTGGCGATTGCGGAGTTTTGACTTTTATCCTTGCTACATCACACAAATCTGAAGATTTGTGTAAAGGCAAGTGCGTAGTCTCACTTCGTTAAGACAACGCATAACACGAGGGGAGGTAAAAATATCAATTTCCATTTATTAATTTTAGGATAAATTCCTCAAAAGAAGGTGCTATTTGTTCAATTTCATTCAAATCAATATCCCCAAGAGATAATCCAATTATAGATATGTTATCTTTGTTTCTTAAATCAAAAGCGTAGCCATAACTGCCCCCATCTGTTCCAAACATAAGAATTTTTTCTCCCAAATATTTTTGAATTGAGTAATCAAAGTTAAGTTGAATTAGAGACTCTATTTTCCAAATAGAAAGATAATTATTGCCAATAAATCCTTCTCCACCATTACTCCATTTCATAAATGCTTCGTAATCTGTTGGTAAAGTCAATGAATGGTTATTTTCAAATTCATTCAGAATTTGTATGGAAGTATTTGTATTTCTATTCCATTTTTCTTCAATTTTTCTAATTAATTTTTCCATAAATCTTAACAAAGTTAAATCCACTTTTGAAAATATGTCCTCGCTTTATCTAATGCCTCTTTAATTTTATCCTCAGGAACGCCTGCTGCTCTCAAATCAGATTCAGAATTTTCAAATTCCTCTTCTATTGTCGTACTCCACTTCCCTTTATTTTCAGCGACCCTATTATCCCTTCTTGCATTTTGTCGATTTGTGGTAATAGAATGTTTATTACTTCCTGGTGTAGCATCTAATAAAATTGCTGGTGCTTTTGATGAACTATAACCATCATCTTTAAAATTATTTTTTGCCCATTCATCTTGTATGATATGATGTGATTGATAAGGACTACGAGGTGATGGTTGAGAACCATGTGGAGCTATGTTGTGTTCTAATTTATCTTTATCCTTATCAGCCCTTTGAATCACCCTACCACTTTCAGGAGTTTGCGTGATTGCTGTATCCCTCCTTCCTCTATGCCTTTCTCCTGCATCATATTGATAATCCCAGCTATCGCCACCATCTACTACTCGTACTTCTCTAAAAACTGGATGTTGTGATTTTACATTTGTGGCTACTTGTTGGGCTTCTTGCTCAGTGATTTTACCACTATCAAGGAAGGGGCGTTCTTGAGAAGAAATAGCTTCCAAGCCTCTCGTTACCTGAGCATCCTGCTGCGGATTTTGTTGATTACGATTATCCTCCCTATTTCCCCT
Source organism: Chitinophagales bacterium (assembly GCA_025455685.1). Taxonomy (GTDB): domain Bacteria; phylum Bacteroidota; class Bacteroidia; order Chitinophagales; family JADJOU01; genus JALOMB01. The sequence continues at coordinate 1,392 of JALOMB010000143.1, forward strand.
AAACAAGCGATTCGCCTGCGCTACTATCCAGTCTATCACCCTATCTATGGCACCGTCCACTACGCCTTGCACGCGGGTGATGATTTCGCGGATTTTATCTGATAAGCCACCTAAGCCAGCCAATCTTCCTAAGAAGCCCAACAAGACAGGAATGGAGCGTGCCAAAGATTGCTCTATGAAGTTTGCAGCCTGCGTGAGATTGCCTGCGGCGATATTGGCTATGGAGGCAGTGATGGATTCCAAAAGAGCCATTATCTGATTTGCCCTTTCTATGAAGAACATAATCGTATTGTATATCGCCAAGATGGATTGAATGACAGCACCCACAGGTTTGGCTTTTATCCTTGCTGCACCACACAAATCTGAAGATTTGTGCAAATACATTATGTTGTCTCACTTCGTTAAGACAACACAACGAGGGGGTACTAATCTTCGGAAGTGTTTTTTTGAATTTCTTTCAATTTCTTTTGAAGTACTAAATCTCGATTAATGATTTTTTGAACTTTCTGGTCATTTATATATCCATTATAAAAGGTTGTTAACAAACATTGTTCTCTAACCTGAGCTATAGGATCATCAAATAACATAATATATGTTTCAATTGGTAGTGGTTTAGAAAAATAACTTATTACGTTTAAGGCTTCTTGACGTATCTCAAAATCTTTGTTATTCAAACAAATTATTATGCCTTCTAAAATTTTGTAAGAATCTAATTTTTTACTTAAATTTAAAACTTCAATTTTTATTGAATTATTAGCATAAATTAATAATTTATTGAATTGCTCTATCGATTTATCAAATAAACATAAATCATGATAGGATTTATTTAGTTCTAAGACTCTATGCCATATTCTAATTCCTTCAAGAATTTCTTTTTCTTCTAATGAATATATTTTTTTTAAATGTGTATTCATCAATGTTTCTATCAACATTAGAGGTGGATTATACTTTCTAATAAAAGATGTTACCATTGAAAGTACTATACCATTTGGGTCATTTAATAGAGTGTAAATGGCATTAAAAATATTTTCTTTACCAATAAAATCTATTTTTTCATCAATATCTAAAAGTGAATTAATATAAAGTGTTTTTATTTCCCATTCTTTATCCAAAAGTATAACTGATAAAGGCAAATAAATATCTTTAATTTTTAGCTTTAGAAGTTCCTGTACAGCATCATATCTTTGTATATTTTCTTTATCAATTGATTTACATAAGAGATTTGATATCTCATTATTCCAGTATTTATATGAAATATCGTATTCACCCATTTTAAAATTTAAGTTTGAGTATTCAATCAAGTTGTCCTTCAATAAACTATTATTAAGAATAATAGTGTAGTCATTATCTGAACAGAAACATCCCTTGAAAATACAATTTTTTAAAACTACATTCTTAAATATAATAGAATTAAAATGACATCCCAAAAATAGCTTATTTTCAATTCTTATGTTTTCAAAAAAGCAGTTTCTAAAATCACAACACTCAATATTTTGAAAACTTTCTAAAAGTAGTTTATTGTTATTATGAATAACTTGTAATCTTAATGTTTCCATAATTTAATCTTCAGATTGATTTAGTTGATTTTGAATAGCTTGATAATTATCTCCAGAAGTAGCCCAACGTGGATATCTTGGGCTGCTTCCATTCTTAAAATCATTTGCATATGATTGTGCCTGTTCCATTTTTTCAATTTCAGCTAATAATTTAGATTTGGCATCAGGATGAACATGATTCCCATATTCTTCTAATTTTCTATTTATATCATCTTCAATTAATA
>JALOMB010000144.1 GCA_025455685.1 Chitinophagales bacterium
CCTTCTTTCAAAAAGTCAGGTCGTTCCAGCATAGCTTCATTGAGTGATACTTGGTCATAAGTTTCATTATCCATAAAGTTATATCCACTTTCATCATTGTAGAGGTATTGGAACTTTCTTCTCTCAACTCTGACATCATCTATCTTGTGTCCTGCGGGGAATGTGTTTTCTACAACTTTTCCAGTTGTCAAACTTTTTAGTTTTGTTCTCACAAATGCGTTTCCTTTGCCTGGTTTGACATGAAGAAACTCAACAACTGAGTATATATCCCCATTGTGATTGAGACAAAGACCATTTCTAATATCTGAAGTACTAGCCATAAATTTTATTTATTATTATTTTAAAACTTTGCAAAATTAATAAAGTTCTCTGGTAATCCAAAATAAATTACTAATATACACTTGGTTTAGTATGCCCACTTAATCAATAAACTACCCCAAGTAAACCCACCACCAAATGCAGTCAACATGATATTGTCACCTTTTTTGAGCTGTGGTTCATACTCTGCTAAACATAGAGGCAAAGTGCCAGCTGTAGTATTACCATATTTATGAATATTGACCATGACTTTATCCTTAGGAATATCGAGCATGTCACCGACAGAATTTATGATACGCATATTAGCTTGATGTGGGACCAACCAAGTAATATCATCAATAGCCATATTATTTCTCTCTAAAACTTGGTTGACAGTAGATACCATACCGTTAACAGCAGCTTTGAAGACTGGTTTGCCGTCTTGATATACAAAATGTTCTCTTTTGGCAACCGTTTCTGCTGTAGCAGGCTTCATAGAACCTCCCGCTTTCATATGTAAAAACTCTCTACCAGAACCATCTGACTTAAGTACAGCATCCACTACTCCGTTGCCATCTTCACTGGGTTCTAATAACACTCCTCCTGCACCATCGCCGAAAATAATACATGTAGCACGATCGGTATAATCTACAATAGATGACATTTTATCGGCACCTATAATAATTACCTTTTTGTACATGCCTGATTCTATAAATTTAGCACCTGTGGTCAGTGCGTATAAAAATCCTGAACATGCTGCATTGATATCATAGCCAAACGCATTTTTTGCCCCTACTTTATCCAAAATAGTATTGGCAGTATCAGGAAATGTTGTATCAGGTGTTACTGTGGCACAAATCAACATTTCTATTTCTTCGGCTTTAGTTCCTGTTTTTTCTAATATCTGTTTTACGACTTCAACACCCATGTCGGATGTGGCCTTGCCTGGAGTCTTAAGTATCCTACGCTCTTTGATACCTGTACGAGTAGTAATCCACTCATCATTGGTGTCCACCATTTTTTCCAGATCTGCATTGGTAAGTATGTCTTCAGGAACATATCCCGCCACTCCTGTAATTGCTGCAAGGATTTTTGCCATTTTTTTTGGTTTTTAAATGTTGACTTTGAGAAAAGCGGCGCAAGATAAGGATTTTTAGACTTTGAAATTACTTAATAATAAAATAATAAAAAAATTTTATAACAATTTAAAATTTTTTTTAACTCATAATTAACTGATAATCAATTTAATAAAAATATATATTTATATAAACTATTACTTTTGACTCACAAAATTTAAGATTTGGTATCAAAATTGATACTATACAAATATATGTTTTACAATTATTTACACTTAATTATAAATCATAATGTGAATAATGAATTTTAAAAACATAACTGCATTTTTTATTATTATTTAAATCAAGTGATATGTACAGGCTTAAAGTTTATTTCTCGATCTTGTCCTTTCTTTTTGTTTTCGGTGCTTTAAGGGCCAATGAAATTAAAATAAATTTTTCATCCATCAATTTTAATGATGCAAAAAAAATAGCCAATAAGGAAGGTAAGTTGATTTTTGTTGATTTTTATGCCGAATGGTGTACACCTTGCAAATGGATGGAGCAGACCACCTTCAAAGATGAGGATGTTGCAAACACACTTAATAATAATTTTGTATCTGTCAAAGCTAATATTGATGAAACAAACGGATACGATCTCAAAAACGCTTACGACATTAAATATTTACCCACTTTATTGATATTTAATTCGCAAGGTCAGTTATTAGATAGAATAGAGCAAACTTTATCACCAAGGAAATTGATGGATGTGCTCAATAAATACAATGCTCCAGAACATAAAATCGCAATGAAGCATGATTTTAATAAATCTCCAACGCTCACTCGTAATGCCAATGATATCAAAGAGTCAGAAAGCATGAAGCAGTCTGCCGGTGAATACAAAAAATATTATGGTGAGAAGCAAAATTCAAATTCCTTTCGAGTACAAGTAGGTGTCTTCGAAAGATACGAAGGCGCTGCTGATATGGTACAGACTCTTAGACAATTGTTTGTAGAACAAGTTACCGTAACCAACGAATATAAGGACGGATTACCCGTATTTAAAGTAAGGATCGGACAATTCGAAACAGCAGAACAAGCTGAAACTTTCAAAAATATCATTAAGAATGAGTATAACATGGATGGAATAATCATTTAAAAAAAGTTTATGTCATCGACACTAATAAAAAATATAAAAACCATTTATGGTATTCAGAATCAGCCGCTTCCATTTAAAAAAGGAGCGGCTATGTCTGTAGTTGAGGTATTGCATGATGCTTACCTACTTATTGTAGATGATACCATCAAGGCATTCGGACCAAATGATCAATCGCCAGATAGAGCTGACCATTTCATTAATGCCAACAATGGTTTGGTATTGCCCGCATGGTGTGACAGTCATACGCACATCGTCTTTGCCCAGGGCAGAGAAGGAGAGTATGTAGATAGGTTGAAAGGTATTTCCTATGAAGAAATAGCTCGTAACGGTGGCGGCATACTTAACTCTGCTGCCAGATTACAAGCAAAATCAGAAGATCAACTCTATGAATCTGCCAAAGCTAGACTAGATGAAGTGATTCAATATGGTACAGGTGCCATAGAAATAAAAAGTGGTTATGGTTTGACGACTGAAAGTGAGCTTAAAATGCTCAGAGTCATCCGTCGACTTAAAGAAAACACCAAAGCAACCATCAAATCTACTTTTTTGGGAGCACATGCTATTCCTACTATTTATAAAGAAAATAGAGATGTATATATCTCTGAAATTATAGACATAATGATACCACAGGTAGCTGCTGAAGGTTT
>JALOMB010000055.1 GCA_025455685.1 Chitinophagales bacterium
TATCTTTTTTAGCCAAATACTAAGCCAAAATCAAAAAGGTGACAATTTGTCACAAATTAACAAATAAATTCATGAAGAACAAAGCAAAGCTTATTTTGTTAGGAGCACAAAAACAACGCCATTATGTCACTATTTTGATTTTTTTTGATTTTCCAATTCCCATTGCCATGCTGTACGCATCATATCCTCGAGATTTCGAGTGGGTTTCCAGCCGATAAGCGCTTCAGCATAGCTAGAGTCACTAAATATAGCTACGACATCCCCTGGTCTTCTATCTTCGAAGGTATAGTCGAGATTGACACCAGAAACTTTTTCGAATGCTTTGACGGCTTCCAATACACTAACTCCACTTCCTGAGCCAAGATTAAGAATATTATATGGTTCTTGATAACTATCTTTCATGAGCATATCTAGCGCCATCCTATGGGCTCTAGCTAAATCCATAATATCGATATAGTCTCGAATGCATGTTCCATCTCGAGTAGGATAATCTTGCCCAAAAATCTTTAATTGTGGGAATTTTCCAATTGCCGTACCTGTAATTCTTGGCACTAAATTATTGGGAATTACCTTTGGGGATTCTCCAATAAGATTGGATTCATGTGCGCCTACTGGATTGAAGTATCTTAAACTAAGAATTTTAATTGGTTTGTATCTAGAATAGTCTCTGAGTATATCCTCGCCAACTTGTTTGGTAAATCCATATGGACTCTGAGACTCTGACCTAGGAACGGTTTCGTTGACAGGCAATCTGTCTATATCACCGTAAACAGAACAAGAAGAGCTAAAAACAAATTTTGTAATATTTCTATATTCTGCAAATTCTAAAATATTAATCAATCCTACAATGTTATTTTGATAATACTTAATTGGCTGTGCTACAGACTCATCTACATACTTATAGGCGGCAAAATGAATGATACCTTGAATTTCTCCATAATTCTTGAGGGTATCGAAAAGGGCATCTCTGTCACAAATATCAACTTGGTGAAATAAAGGTGCTTTTCCGGTAATTTGTTGGATTTGTTTACATACTTGGACTTCTGAAGTAGCTAAACTATCTACAATAATAGGTTCATAGCCATGTTCTATTAATTCTACTACTGAGTGAGAACCAATATACCCAGTTCCTCCAGTTATTAAAATATGTTTCATCTTGTTTTTTTTTGTAAAACTAGTGTTTTTTTTCTTTCGAGTAAGTTTTTTTTTTGTATTTTTGAGAAATAGAAAAAAATTACCATATGAATAAAACAGCTAAAATCATTATTGAGGACAAAGAATATCAATTGCCTATTATTGAAGGATCACAAGGAGAAAAAGCGCTAGACATTAAGAAGCTTCGTGATGACTCTGGTTATATCACTTATGATATAGGTTACAAGAATACGGGTTCGACTTCTTCGAATATCACCTTTATCGATGGAGAAGAAGGTATTTTGCATTATAGAGGCTATGCTATAGAGGAGCTTGCCGAAAAAGCCGAGTTTCTAGAAGTGGCTTACTTATTGATTTATGGCAAACTTCCAAATCAATCTGAATATTCTGATTGGAAAAACAAACTTACACGACACAGTTTGGTTCATGAAGACGTTAAAAAAGTATTTGATGCTTATCCTACAGGAGCTCATCCTATGGGGCAGTTGATGACGATGATGAGTATGATGAGTTCTTTTTACCCAAATGCTCAAGACCCTCATAACACGCAAGAAGATAGAGATTTGACTATCGTCAGAATGATGGCTAAAATGCCAAATCTATGTGCTATGATGGCTAAAAAAAGAAATGGTCATCCTGTATTGTATCCTAATAATAGCTTTGATTATATAGAGAATTATCTTTATATGACTTTTGGCAATCCTTGTGAGCCTTATCAGATAGACCCTGTGGTCAAATCCGCTATGAATAAATTGCTGATTTTGCATGCGGATCATGAACAAAACTGCTCTGCATCTACAGTAAGAATGGTAGGCTCTGCTCATACCAATTTGTGGGCTACTATTGCATCGGGCATTGCAGCTTTGTGGGGTCCACTTCATGGAGGTGCCAATCAAGAAGTACTAGAAATGCTTCAAGAAATAAAAGATTCAGGTTTTACCTCTAAGCAATATGTAGAAAAAGTAAAAAATAAAGAAGCTGGCGTAAGGCTTATGGGATTTGGACATAGAGTCTATAAGAACTTCGACCCTAGAGCAAAAATAATCAAAAAAGCTTGTGACGATATTCTTAACAAATTAGGCGTAAAAGATCCACTACTAGAGATTGCCAAAGAACTTGAAGAGATGGCTTTGAGTGATAGTTATTTTGTCGAAAGAAAACTATATCCTAATGTGGATTTTTATTCTGGGATTATATATAGAGCGCTAGGCTATCCTACGGATATGTTTACCGTACTTTTCGCATTGGGAAGACTTCCGGGTTGGATCGCTCAGTGGAAGGAAATGCTCGAAGACAAACAACCTATCTCTAGACCAAGACAAATCTATACTGGCGAACAACCAAGAGCTTTCGTCGATATTAAAAATAGATAATATCTGGGATTTTATTTTTATTTCTCTGAGTCCACCGAGCCTGACTTCAACCTTGCTTTAGAAGAAGCTTTGGTCAGAGCAGAATTTGAAGAATCGATTCTACTCTGCTACCTAAATACGCAAAGTGTGATCATGGGTAGAAATCAGAATTTATTCCAAGAAGTTAACTTAGATAGCTTGTCCAAAATCCCAGTATATAGAAGACTTACTGGTGGCGGCACGGTATATCATGATTTAGGCGTCATTAACTTTGCCTATATAGGGCCTAAAACTTTCGAATCCGTAAATTCTTATCTATACTCAACACAGGTAATGGTCAATTTCCTGCAATCTTGCAACATAAATGCTATGATGAATGAAAGAGCAGGTGTATATGTAAATGACTTTAAAATTCTTGGTTCTGCACAATTTGCAAGCAAATCTAAATTAATTTCTCATTTTAGCCTTTTGTTTGATGCTGATTTGGATATCTTGTCTTTTTGTCTCAAGCCAAATACTTTCAAAATTGAGCACAAAAATACTTTGAGTGTTCGATCTCGGGTTATGAATTTATCATCAATTTTGCCTATTTCAAAAGAAACGTTTATCTCAAATTTTAGAAATTTTGCTAGCTACAATCAAGATTTTGAGATGACCTCTGAGTTATTCCACAGAGCTCAAATGCTCCAACTTGAAAAATACAGGAATAAAAGTTGGCGCTACAATGATACAATTAACTGCACCTTGAAGAAAGATTTACATTTCCTAAAATTTGAAACAGGCAAAATAACCGCTACATCAAAAGACATGGAAGATTTGCAAAATAAATCTTTAATAGATTTTCTAGACAACTCTTCTTATCTCGATAGAATTAGATAGTAATGAAAAGATTTCTACTTTTTTTGAAGCCCTATTTTTATCAGTATCGATATACCCTATTTTTGGGGATTGTATTCGTTGCAATTTCTAATTTTTTAAAATTATTCGTACCGCATTATATTAGTAAACTCATTGATACGGTTATTCAAACACCCTTTAACAATATAGAAGCGTATGTTAATTTAATTATAGTGTTTGGGATCAAAACCATTGGATTGACTTTGCTTTCTGGGATTGCTACATTTATGATGAGACAGACTATAATCGTAGTATCGAGAAAAATAGAAACAAATCTAAAGAACGAGGTATTTCTCAAAATTCTTCGAACACCTATTATGACCCTTCAAAGCATAGACCACGGCGACCTTATGGTACGACTCACGGAAGATATCGGGCGTATCAGAGAAGCTATTGGGCCTGGTTTCTTGCATGTATTTAATTTGTTTTTTACCATACTACTCTGCCTTATTTTTATGGTCGAAATTCATTGGATTATGACCTTCTTAGCTATCGCACCGATGATTATATTAGCCTGGTCTATCAAAATACTCAATTCCAAAATCTACGATAATAATATTCTTATTCAAGAGCAGCTCTCTGATTTAAACCTGCTCTGTATTGATGCTTATCAAGGCATTAAAACCCTAAAAACTTATCATAGTGAATCATTTATCAACGAAATTTTTCAGACAAAATCTAAAGATTTATATACTACTCAAGTCAAAAACAAAGCTCTAGAGTCTTTATTTTTGCCTATAATGGGCTTACTAAGTGCATTGAGTACAATTTTAAGTATTGGAGCAGGTGTATTTCTCTATCGTCATGGTGGTGTGACAATTGGTGAAATAATAGCTTTTTTAATGTATTTAGGGCTTATGATGTGGCCTTTTACTGCATTTGGGTGGGTTACTAATATGATTCAACGTGGTATCAGCTGCTATGATAGAATTATTGAATTGCTGCATTTACCGGAAGAAACTCAAACTAAACTCACGGAACATATTGATTTTGAGCAAATTACACTAAGAAATTTTGACACAAAAATTTTAACTAATCAGATTTTATCAAATATCAATTTAGAATTTAAAAAAGGAAAGAAATACTTAATTGTCGGGGAAATTGCTTCAGGTAAATCAATTTTATTGGAATCATTGCTCGGGTTTTATCAAATCAACCCTAGTAGTTATTTTATCAATGGAAAAGATGTTTGTTCGCTAAAACTCAATGAAATTAGGCAATACTTTGCTTTTGTGCCACAAGAACATATGCTTTTTTCTAATTCTATCGCTGAAAATATTTATTTTTCTAATGAAGTAAATGAGACGAAAATGTACAAAACTGCTGAAAACGCACAGTTTTCTGTTCAAATTTTAGATTTGCCGCAGGGATATCAAACGATAATTGGTGAAAAAGGTGTCGTACTTTCAGGAGGTCAAAAGCAAAGATTATCGATTGCTAGAGCATTGTATCATGATGCTCCTATACTTCTCTTCGACGATTGTCTCAGCGCTTTGGATATGAAAACAGAGCATGATATCGTAGCTTATATCGAATCCCTTGATGAACAAAAAACGCTGATTATGAGCTCTCATCGTGTCTTTCATCAACTAAAGTTCGATGAAATTATCGTATTGAATCAAGGAAAAATTGCGGAAATAGGCTCACATGATGAACTGATACTCCGTGGTGGATTTTATTCTGAGATTTATGAAAAACAAAAAGTTGAGGGAATCTAGTGCTAATAAATTTCATTGAAACATTCATATTCTCGATGCTCCTCAGGATTGAAAATATATCTTAAGGATAACTCTAATGTATAAGGCTTCATACTGCCAATTCCAAGTGAATTCACTACATAATCATAAGATATCCCTATTTGAAAATTTGAAATATCTGTGGTAAGTTTAGGAATTAAGCTTTGTGGCGTAAACTCATTTATCCTAAGCATCAACCCAAAATTCACCCGATTTATAGTGAAATCATCTGAAATCCTAAGTTCCGGAAATGAAGCAATATAACCACCTAAGAGAAGCTGAGAAGCTTTGGCTTGATACACATACATAGAGGTGATATGAGCACGTATTTTATCAGTTAGGCGAAAATCCCCACCTGCATGTGCTAGATATCTTCTTGGCTTGACCTGCTGACCAAACTCATTATAGGCTTCAGAAGTCAATAAATTATTTAATGAACCTCCATAATACAAGTTTAGTGAATTCCAAATCTGTTTATGATATTGAAATAAACCTAGATTTAAATCAAAATTAGTAGCATTGGTATATAAACCAGGGTCTTGTCTGATATCTTCCGGCAATTTATTAATATCTACAAAAGTAGTTCTATATACAGGCTGTAGTCCAATAAAGGTAACTCCTCGATTGAACTTCAACGTATAACTATAACTCAAGGCTGCTTCTAATACATTATAGATATTATTATTACTCATATCATTTACAATAGCTATTCCAAAGTTAGAGTTCCAGGAAGCTAAGCGAAAATCGGCTGAAACACTAGAAGTTTGATACAAAGCACCAGCCACAATTCCATCCCACTGCATTCTATGGTTTGCTATAGCTCTAAATTTACCATCAAAATTCCCTGTTAAAGCTGGATTTAGTAAGAGTGGTGCGTTATAAAATTGACTAAAATGAAAATCCTGAGCCTTGATATAATTGAAACTAAAAAAAAATATGATCCCCCAAAAAAAATTTTTCATAATGTCTTGTTTCAATCTATTTATGAATCCATGTGAACTATGTCATCAGATAGATATTATTGATTTGGGTAAAAAATAAATTAATAATTTTTACCCATTAATTTTAGCGTAAAGGGATATGTCTGAAATTCATTGATCGGTAAATCAATTTGAATATAATTATTGTCATAAGCATCTATAGAGACATGTAGCTTTAGTGTACCAATGCTAGACAAGGTGTTTTTGGGGCTAAGCTCAAAATAAGCCTTTGCCTGAATACCTACACCGGATACATATAAATCTTTTTGAAGCAGTTGAATAGTTTGTTCATCGAATTTCCCTTGAATTTGATAAGGGATGTCAAACTGTTTTGATTTAGCTACCTCTAAGTCAAAATCATAGGGTGGATTTACTTGATAAATCACCCTATAGCCAGAAACATCGAGAAACAATTTGGTATCAGCTTCGCAATCATGATAAGGCGTTTCATTATGCTCATGAGGGGTTTTATTTAATTTGTTTACCCAAGTATAGCGACCGGGCTCGAAGTCTTTTAGGGACAAAGAATCTTTGAATGTTGCTATCAATTTATCTTCTCTATATATTTCTACAGACTGACTCAAAGATGAATTCACATACACCGTTTCAAACACATTGGACTTTAGCTGAGCCGGAAGAGCTGTAGCCCAGAAAAAACACAAAGTTAAAATAAGCCATCTCAATGAATTCATAGCGAAACTAATTGATTTTTCAACGCAAGTTTTTCAGAAATAGTATGCATTAAAGCCTTAAAAAATTCATTGACCCCTGCGTCATTAAATTGAGAGGCTACCGTACCGTAGACAGGCATATCTCGGACATCAGAATCCCATAGATTTTTATTCCTTTGATATTGTTTCTTAACATCCCGAAGGGCATCTTCTCCACCACGCTTATCAAATTTATTGATAGCAATAATGTCTGCAAAATCCAACATGTCAATTTTTTCGAGCTGTGAAGGAGCACCGAACTCAGGCGTCATGACATAGAGGCTCACATCGCTATGGTCAATGATTTCAGTATCTGACTGACCTATACCTGAAGTTTCTAAGAGGATTAAGTCAAATTCTGCAACTTTGAGAATATTTAAGGCATCTTGGACATATTTGCTTAAGGCTAAATTTGATTGCCGTGTTGCCAAACTTCTCATATAAATATGAGGATGATTGATCGCATTCATACGAATTCTATCTCCGAGTAAAGCTCCACCCGTTTTTCGCTTGGAAGGATCTACAGATAAAATCGCAAATTTATAATTAGGATAATACATCAAAAGTCGTCTTACAATTTCATCTACCAGACTAGATTTTCCAGCACCGCCAGTTCCTGTGATACCAAGAACTGGGGCTTGGCTAACTTTGGCTTTTTCCCCTATCGATTCTATAAAATCAGCATGTTTTTCAGGAAAATTCTCAATACAAGATATACTCTGTGCAATAATATCAAGGTTTGTATTTGAAATTTCTGTTAAGGCATTTTGGGGGAGTTCTTTTCCAGTGGGATAGTCACATTTCATGACTAAATCATCGATCATACCATCGAGGCCCATACTCCGTCCATCATCAGGAGAATAAATCCGACAAATACCATAATCGTGAAGCGTTTTAATTTCATCTGGAAGAATTGTACCGCCGCCGCCGCCAAATATCTTGATATGACCATAATTACGAGCTTTGAGTAAATCATATATATACTTAAAAAATTCTATATGTCCTCCTTGATAACTCGTAATCGCAATAGCATTCGCATCTTCCTCAATAGCCGTATCTACAATTTCTAATGCAGATCGATTATGTCCAAGATGTACCACCTCTACCCCACGCTGCTGAATTATTCTTCGCATGATATTTATAGCAGCATCATGTCCGTCAAAAAGCGAAGCAGCCGTGACAATTTTAATTCTATGTTGAATTTGATATGGGCTATTCATAAGATTTTTATGTTCTTTAGGCAAATTTACACAAAAAAAAATATTTAAGGCGGATTTTTATAATATAATCTCAACTCAAATTGAATTACAAGCGAAACTCCATACTAAAAAAACCTGAATTAATTCCTCGATTTGTTCCATTTAAATTTGCATTGGACACATGACGGATTCCAAATCTATGCGTTATAAAAACACCTTTCATGAGTTGATAAGATACAGATAAACCAATTGATTCATAAAAAGAAAAGCCTGAATTTAGTCGATAAGAGGGTTGTGTCACGATTAATAGTCCTGCTTCTGCATATGGACCGAGCTCAAATTTTTTTGTCTGAATTAAAGCAAAAGTTCCTGTAGCACCCATACCAAAATCTAATAGATTTTTAGGTGATACAAATTCTGGCAAGTATTTTCTATAATTTATATCATCCATTGAGGCAAGTGCGCTAGAATCTCTTAATTGATAATTTGCAATTTGAGCTATCAAAGACAAAGATACTAAGAGTTTTTTCTTTTGATCTACATGTTTCGATATTTTGAATGCACCTCCATAACCCTGATAATAATAACTATCATAATGAAAAGGCCTCTGAGGAAAATACATCAAGCAGACCCCTATGCTCATCTGACTATAGATAGTAAGCTTAAAAAACAAAAAAATAAAAACTACAATTGATTTCAAACTACCGAATTATTGTTATAGCTCCTGTTTTTTGATATGATTTTCCTCTAAATATATATTGAATTTGATAAACATAAGTCCCTTCAGGCTGTAGCTCACCTTGATAAGTTCCATCCCAAGTAGGTGAAGCTTGATTAGAATAAAAAATACGCTGACCATAACGATTAAAAATTTCGAAGGATTGAGCCTGACCTTCCAAAATATCTACTTGGAATACATCGTTTTCACCGTCATTATTTGGGGTGATCACGCTTGGTGCTCGAAACACTACCTGAATCTTTTGAGATAAGGTCGTATCACAGTTCTCCGCATTAGATATCTTAACTTCAACCCATTGGGATCTTTCTATTTGATAGGATATCTGAGGTGAATTCTCATTTGATATATTCCAATAATAGTCTTTTCCACCACTTGCTTTGAGATTGATCTTTTCATTTTGCTGCACCATCGTATCTGGGAAAATCTGCAATAAAGCGTTTTTTGGTTTTTGTGACAAAGTAATATCATAGCGAGTCACGATACTATCGCAATAAGGATTATTTCGCGAAGAAATCGACTGATACACTGAAGTATCCCGAGTATAGCTAATCCCATTGAAATCAATACGTTCACAACCTGATAAATTACGTTGAAGGATTTCTGGATTAGAATTAACTTTAATTTGATTTAAAACATATATACTATCGCAAATTCTGTCAAAAGAAAGTATCGTGTCGATGATAAGCGTATCCTGAACATATATTCTATTTCTGAATAAAACCGAATCACAGCTAGAAAAATTTCTGGTAATTTCTTTTCTTGGAACTTCTCTCATTGTCAAAACTATCATAGAATCACACCCTTTTTGGTCTTGACCACTCAAATTATGAACATAAACACCAGGCTTAGAAATCATATTTCCATAGAAATCGTAAGGGATTCCTTGACAAAGTGAACGATACAAATTAGTAGTGCGCCCTTTATGATTTCTCAAAATCAAAGTCCTAACCGTATCACAGGACGTTTGACTTATCAAGGTATCCATATATTTTCCTGGTGTAGCATATCCAAAAACAGGAATTCCCGAACAAATGGTCGTATCTACATAAGTAAACACTAGTTTCCTCACCGTAAGATTTAAATTAATTAAACTATCGCAGCCAAATTGACTCTTCAAAGAAACTTGGAAATTTCCTGGTTCTGATAGACCTAAATAGGATTCATTGGCACAAATAGTTTTATTTTCTTGAGTACTATAGGTCGGCGCTACAAATAAGTCAATTAATCTCAAACTATCACACCCATTAACTTTGAACAAAGTATCGAGATATATATCAGATTTGGAATAGCCTTCAAAACTCTGTCCTTGACAAATTATCGTGTCGATAATGGTGATACTCGTATCTTTGACCTTAAGATTAAGGAAAACTGTACTATCACATCCAAATACACTCTTGAAAACTTTAGGATAAATTCCAGCTACACGATACCCATTATACTCCTGACCACGGCAAATTTCCTGAAATATCTGAGTTGACATGGTATCATGAAAATGAATAGATAAACTATGGTAACTCGGACAAAAACTATCAGCGAGATTTTCTACTGTATAAAATCCGCTTTGAGATATGATACTGCCTTTAAAATTATATGTTTCTCCCTGACATATAGCTATAGAAAGCGTATCACGAATAATTTCTTTGGTCGATATAAAAATTGGAATGACCTTCAAATCATCATAAATAGGGTCAAACAATCTTACAAAAATAGTGTCTTGAATATTTTTAGCTAAAATTAAAGTATCTTTGATTGGATTTATACCCAAAGATGCCTCTTTGTGACTGTTATGAATCGATATAAACTTAACTACTTCATGATATCCTGCGGCGCCATAGAATTGATAAGGGGTAGAATTGTTCATTAAAATTCTAGTCGAAGGTGGTATAGTATTGAGATTAATATGAAACAATTCTTGTGGTGATACACCATAGAGTTCTCCGAGTTCACTGGCTAAACCGAAGGCATCTACACTTAAATCTAGAATCTTCCCACTTGAAATATAATTAAAATTAGAATCTACGATTACTCGAATTAATTCAAAATCATTTTTATTGTTTCTCCAAGCATTATACATAGTATCATGGAGCAATACAATATCGCCACCCGAGCTTCCGTAGCCGAAATTATGCCAAGTTTTGGCCCTAAAGCTATCTTTTTGAACTCGCTGAATAATAGAAGTATTACCATATCCTATGTATAAA
The DNA here is from genome assembly GCA_025455685.1 of Chitinophagales bacterium. Classification (GTDB taxonomy): domain Bacteria; phylum Bacteroidota; class Bacteroidia; order Chitinophagales; family JADJOU01; genus JALOMB01. The sequence continues at coordinate 10,970 of JALOMB010000055.1, forward strand.
TTATCTTTGAAATCAAAAGAAAGCGCATAAATAGGATTGTTGAGCATGTTCGTTATAGGAATTTTAGTCGCAGAACAAGTCTTTTTATTAATCTTTAAAATTTCGTTAGACGTACTTACATAAATCTCACCTTTTGAGTTTATCGCCACATCTGTATAGCTTTTTCCAGAGTCTGAACAAATTAAATCGAGTTTTGCATTAGGTATAAGAGGCTGAGTTACTGCGTACAAAAAACCTTTTTCAGTGGAAATGATTACTTTAGGAATTGGTTTAAAAAAGGTTTGATTGTTTAAAAGTGCTTTTTCAAAACTATCTATATTAAGCAAATATCCATTTACTGAGGGTTCAATACATTTTCGAAGTATCAACGAATCTTGATAAGGGCAGGATTCATCTTCAGCATAGGAGTTAATCGCTAAATTTAAGCGAACAATACTATCACAACCCACTGAATTCATCAAAGTATCGATATAAAGCCCTGATTTATCGATAAATTTACCTTTAAACCAAAAAGAATTTGGAGCACATAGGGTAACTTCGATATTTGTATTTGATGTATCCTTGACCGTGAGATGTAGCACCAAAAAGCTATCGCAACCCACTGAATTTATCAAAGTATCACGATAAACGCCCGAAGTATTGCGGACAAAGCCA
>JALOMB010000145.1 GCA_025455685.1 Chitinophagales bacterium
CTTTATGGCCCTTTTGCTTCTCAAGGTGTTTTGGCGATGTACACGAAATCTCCTTTGGATATGGATAATAGGATGGAAGTGACCCTTGGGCTTACTACAGGTATGAGAGCTCAAGATAATGACCAACCTGCCTTTGGATTCAAAGCGGATAATTCAATTGAAAAACTTGGTATTTTAAGCCCTGAAATCAGAATTGCAGCTAAGCTTTCAAAACAAATTGGTGTAAAAGTATCTGCAAACTATATGAGTGCTACAGATTTTGCCTATTTTGATAATAGAGAGCCAAATCAAGGTACTTCTATTAGATTTGGTGACCAATCAGGTGGTAGCGCTTGGAGACAAAGAGGAAGCGAAACAGGCGTATTTAATAGAGATTTTAGTATTAAGAAAATTTCTACAGATGCAAGACTTGATTTTAGACCAGCGGATAATATAGAGTTAATCTTCAATGGTGGTTATGCCAATAATACCAATATGGAGTTAACAGGGTTAGGAGCGGCTCAAGCTAGAGATTGGACTTCGACTTATTTCCAAACGAGATTAAAAGTAGGTAAATTATTTTTACAGTATTTCTTAAATCAAACGAATTCAGGAAGTACTTTCTTGATTCCACAGAGTACAACTCAAAGAGATTTCAGTTATTTAGGAGAGCAATCTAGTTTGCAATCCATTCAAGGACAGCATTCAACAGATTTAATAAATAATAAATTGAATCTAGTTTATGGAGTTGATATCTTTTTGACTAGACCTAGAGGAAACGTATATGGTAGATTTGATAATGGAGGAGCCAATATCAATCAATACGGAGCCTATGCACAAGGTAAGTATCAGTTTAATAAACAATGGTCTTTTACAGGAGCGCTTAGAGCAGATTATCAGGATGTAATTGATGAGTGGATGTTTTCACCAAGAGCCGCTTTGATGTATAAGCCAGAAGAAAATCAAACTTTTCGTTTAACTTATAATAGAGCCTTCCAAGCACCGGGTGCTTTGAATTTCTTCTTAGATCTAAACAATGCTCGTTTCCCAAATGGTGGAAATGCTAGAGGTTTTGGTAATGGCACTGGATTTACCTACGGTACGACAGCGCTAGGTCAGGGTCCATTTGCAGGACAAAATAATACTTTAATTAATTTACCATCACAAGGTCAACAACTTCCACTTACTGGAATTACCACAAATCCTACATTCATAGGTTTTTCTAGAGCTTATACAGCACAAGCTATGATTGGAAGTTTAGCAAATGGTGGTGTTCCAGCAGCACTTGCAGGCAGTATCGTTACTAAAACTTTAGCTGGTTTAGCGCCTACGCAAATGGCCTTCACCGACATCACAACAGGAAAAAATGTAAATCTAGCAAATGTAAAAGATAGAGAAGCTGTAAAAAGTACTGTAAATCAAACTTTTGAAGCAGGTTACAAAGGTCAAATCGGAGAAAAATTAACCCTAGGGCTCGATTTATATTATACTCGTATTGAGAATTTCGTAAGTCCTTTGACTGCTGCATCTTATGCCCTTACCTTTGATGAGTCATTCTTTAATAACCCAGCTACTGCAGGACAAATTGCAACAAATCTTAGTACCCTTTCGGCCCAAGAATCAGCAATCTTAAAAACAGCTTTATTAGGAAATGCTTCAGCCACTACATCAGAAACAGTTGCTGCTGTGCTTAGAAATTATTATACCTTAAATAATGCCTCATCCCCAGCTATATTTGGCCCTCAAGGGACAGGCTACGAAAGAGATATCTTATTGACTTATTTTAATTTAGGCACGATTGACTACGCTGGTGCAGACTTCCAAGCTAACTATCAAGCTACAGATGACCTTAATATTGACTTCGCTTATTCTCATATCAATAAAGATAGAATTATTACAAACGAAGTTCCTGAAGGATATATCGCTTTGAATGCTCCGAAACATAAAACAGCCATGACCCTATCTTATAATCTTCCAATTGACAATAAAAGTGTAGCACTTAACGCAGGTTGGAGATGGATGGATAAATTTATCGCTAATTCAGCTGTTTACAAAGGTTTTGTCAATGCAGCAAATTTATTTGATTTAGGTTTGACTTGGAGACCTTCTTCTAGTCAAGGAACAATCATTGGATTAAATGCGATAAACCTTTTAGACCATAGACATCAATTCTTCCCAGGTACACCTGAGATGGGTCGTGTCGTAATGCTTAAATTACAACATACCTTCGGTGTGAAATAAAAATTAATACTCAATAATTTTATAGCCTCAAGAGAAATCTTGAGGCTTTTTTATTTTTTATACCTTATATTTGCCTTAAAGTAACAACATGAATAGAAGACAATTTATTACACAAGTCGTTCAATCATCCTTTATCGTAAGTAGCTTCGGTAGAAATATCCCTAGTCTCCAAGACCCAGATTTAGTCTCTATCACCCTCATGCACACCAATGACACCCACAGCCATATCGATCCCTTCGAATACGGTGAATTCCAAGGAAAGGCCGGAATCCAAAGCCGAAAAAAACTAATCGACCAAATTAGAAAAGAAACCAAACACAGCCTCCTTCTCGACGCAGGAGACTACTTTCAAGGTACCCCATATTTCAACATGTATCAGGGAGAAATAGAAATCAAAGCAATGAGCATGCTCGGCTATGATTATGCAATGATAGGCAATCACGATTTCGATGGTGGTATAGAAAATCTCGCCAAACAAATCAAAAATCATGCAAACTTCGAAGTCATCTGTTCAAATTATATTTTTACTAATACACCTATGAAGGGACTAACTAAACCCTACGTCATCAGAGAATTTGAAGGAATTAATGTAGGAATCTTTGGTATCGGTATCGAACTCCAAGGACTAGTCGATGCCTCGATGTATGGCGATACACAATATCTAAAAGCGTTAGAGACCGCCAACGAAACTGCCCTAAAATTAAAAAAAGATGAAAACTGCGATTTAGTCATTATGATTTCTCATTTAGGATTTTCGTATCAAAGCAAACAACTATGCGATATCGATATAGCCAAAAACTCTCTAGACATAGATGTCATTATTGGCGGACATACACACACTTTTCTAAGTAGTCCTAAAATTTATAAAAATAAAAATGGTCAAGATGTTCTCATTAATCAAGTAGGATGGGCAGGTATAAAATTAGGTCAGGTATAAAATTAGGTCGTATCGATTTGATAATGAACAAAAACAACAAAAACATAAGAAATTTTGTGCTTGAAGCCATAAATATAGAATAATTTTTCTGAAAAAAAAAGTTTATTTTTAATTTTTTTTCGCGATTTTAGCACTCTAAAAGTCAATCAATAACTAAATAAATATAACTAATAATATGGCTCAAAATGTTCATGAAATCTGGGAAAAAGCGCTCGAAGTAATCAAAAGCAATCTTAGAGAACAAGAATTTGAAATCTTCTTCAAACCCATTAAACCCTTGAGCTATATCAATTGCGTATTCAAAATTGAAGTTCCATCTCAATTTTTTTATGAGTGGATAGAAGAGCATTATGTAGATTTAATGCGTAAAACCTTGGAGATGCAGCTTGGGGAAAAGGTAAACATCGAGTATAATGTCTTGATGAAAAAACAAAAAAC
>JALOMB010000146.1 GCA_025455685.1 Chitinophagales bacterium
TTTAAGCCTCGTAGAGGCGTAAGGTTGAACTCATAGAAGTTCATAATACTATGATTAACAACATTTTCTACCAATATTTAACAGCGCAATGCAATTGCCAATTGGTGTTATTTTAATTAGTAAGATATCTAATTTAGAATAAAATAAATAGTAAAGAAAGGGCAAATTTATAACTAATTTTTTAGAAAAAGTACAGAAGGATTTATTATTCCAAAATTTGCTATTAATATTGCAAAGAATAAGAAAAACATGAGTATTACCTTAGATAAAATCCAAGAACCTATCGCAGTAGAAATGGCAGAATTTGAAAAGAAATTTCGAGATTCTGTGAAGACTAACATTTGGGTTTTAGATAATATCATGAAATACATCATCAAAGGCAAAGGCAAGCAAATGCGCCCTATGTTTGTGTTTCTAACCGCAGGTATGTGTGGACAGATTCGCGAAGAGACTCATAGAGGAGCGGCATTGATAGAATTACTGCACACAGCAAGTTTGGTGCATGATGATGTCGTAGATGATTCGTATTACAGACGTAGTTTTTTCTCTATCAATGCGCTTTGGAAAAATAAAATGGCAGTCTTAGTTGGAGATTATTTACTCTCTCGTGGTTTATTGCTTTCTGTGGACAACCAAGATTTCGAGTTATTAAGGATTGTTTCCAATGCTGTGCGTGAGATGAGTGAGGGAGAGCTTTTACAAATGGAAAAATCTCGTTCTTTGAACATGACCGAAGAGGTATATTTTGATGTAATCAGACAAAAAACCGCAACTTTGATAGCCTCTTGCTGTGGGGTAGGAGCAAGCTCGACAGGGGCAAGCAAAGAAATAGTAGATAAAATGATACTATTTGGAGAGAAAATAGGGATTGCCTTCCAAATCAAAGATGACCTTTTTGACTATGGAACAGCAGAAATAGGCAAGCCCGTGGGCATTGATATAAAAGAGAAAAAAATGACCTTACCGCTTATTTATGCCCTGAATCATGCGAGCAAAAGTGATAAAAGACATATCATAAACCTGATAAAAAATGAAAGTGAAAATCCTAAAAAGATAGCAGAAGTGATTGACTTTGTCAAGAAATCTGGTGGAATCTCTTACACTCATCAAGTGATGGAACAATATTATCAGCAAGCAGAACAAATCCTTATTGACTTTCCCGAATCCGCATATAAGACATCTCTCAAGGAATTAGTGAGATTTACCATTGAGCGTAATAAATAGAGATTTTCCTTAAAACAAGTATTACCTTGTCTATCAATGTACTATGATTTTTTTCCTACTGCCCAAGAAGATTTGTCTATGTGATAAATAAAGTTGATAACAGTACCTACGCCATGATACTCTTTGGCTAAAGTACCTACCTTGACTGCTCCTAATTTTTCTGTTGCTTTTTGCGAGCGAATATTAGACTCTCCAATATGAAGTACAATAGTCTCTACAAAATTGAAGGCATAATCTATCATCAAAGACTTTAAGGCGTAATTATAAACTCCTCCCCAATATTTTCTTGCCAAAAACGTATAACCAATAGCAATAGATTTGTGTACAGCGTCATATTCATAATACCTCGAATTTCCTATGATTTCATCGTTTTGAGCGTCTCTAAAGAGAAAAGAGGCTTCAGATTGCATCGCATCATCAAAGAATGATTGGAAAACATCTCTTTGATAGCGAGTTTTGACGGGGTGTTGCTCCCAAATTAAGGGGTCTGAGGCAACCTGATAAAGAGGTTCGAAATCTTCTTGTTTCAGGGGAATAATTTTTACTAATTTATTTTGGAGGGTTGGCTGTAAGTTGATTGACATAATTTTAAAAAATGTTTATAAAAAATAGCCTATTCCTCATGCAGTTTTTCTCACAAAGGGTGAGTACAGCAAACGGAATAGGTTTTGACAAATTGAATACTAAAAAAATAAAAATCAATTAATTAGTATATGGAATTAGATTGATGACTAGATTAGTATCAGCCATATATTCTTCTCCACTTTCTTTCATATCTACATCATGCGCTTTGTAGTACCAATTGACGGTTACTTGTCCATGGTTATTTCTTTGATAATCTTCGAGTAGGTCAAATATTTCTAAAAAGCGACGTGAAGTATTGGTATTAAAATAGGTCATCTTGAAGTTCATCGTAACCTTCTGATTGGGTATCTGCAAAAATTCATACAACCAATCAAATACAGGTTGATAAAACTCAACAGAATACTCATGGAAAGATTCGCCTGATATGCTTAACTCTCCTGTATCTGCTTTAAAACGTATTTCTGGTATAAAATGGTCTGGTGGGTTATAAAAATCTTCCATTGTTGCTAAATAGTCCCAAGGGTTTTATTTATTCTTACACAAAGTGTTAAAAAAGCATTTTGTTTATCACTATCGTTAATTACATAAGTCAGAGGATTGCCTGACTTACGTACCATATCTATCAAGCCTAAGCCCGCACCTTTGCTATCCTCCACAGAAGGATTACGACGTTGCTCTTTATAATATAGTTTGAGACCATCGTCATCTAACTGATTGATATAATCACAACGCTCCGTGATGGGCTTTATTTTTCTACTATCCATTCTATTGCCCGAACAGACAATGTAATGCTCATTGGTTTCCCCAATAGCAATGATGCCAACTCCTACCTCTTTTTTGTCTTTTTCAGAGTAAGACTTTTCAGTAGAATAATGGTAAATATTTTGGGCAAGTTCAATGACCAAGCCAAACAATCGCTTTGCAATCATTTCGTTGTCATTTCTTCTCCTTAAACTCAACCCAATTAGAGAAAGCAAGTCTTGAGAAATCATTCCCTGAAATGCTAAGGAGATTCTATTTTCTCTAAAGTCTGAATAAAACTTATAATTGCTGAATTTTTCTTCCATAGAAAAAACCCTTCAAGCATGAAAATTTGATGAATTGTGCTTTGGGTGTAAACCTGATAAATGAACCAATATGATTCAACGTCCAAAAATAACAAAATTGTAATGAAAATGTCAATAGCTATGCTAAAAATTAGTTTAATAAATTTTTTTAACCTCTAAAATGAGTGTTTTATGTCAATACTGAGCGGTATATTTTTTGTGGGGCTTGGAGAGTTGTAAAAATAGCGTTTATTTTGGGTTTTCCACAACTTACAAAATGGACACCATCTTC
>JALOMB010000009.1 GCA_025455685.1 Chitinophagales bacterium
TATATTTTATTGTATAGGAATCCAGATGGTGTGCTTGAAAAGTACCAACAAAAATTCAAGTATTATATGGTAGATGAGTTTCAAGATACCAATTTTTTGCAATATGGAATTTTAAAAAAATTAATCATGTATGATGGCAGCCCTCGCAATCTTTGTGTAGTAGGCGACGATGCTCAAAGTATTTATTCTTTTCGAGGAGCAACTATTGATAATATTTTGGATTTTGAAAAGGATTTTAAGGATTTAAAAGTATTCAAATTAGAGCAAAATTATCGTTCTACACACTTTATCGTACAAGCCGCCAACGATGTTATCACTCATAATCGCAAACAGATAAAAAAGGATATTTGGACAGAAAAAGATATTTCGAAGAGTAACAAAATAAAAGTTATAAAGGCTCATTTAATCGGGTTGAACCAAGCAGCATTTGCATGAATCTATTAGGAAAATTCTTCAAGAAGCTAAATGCACTAAAATTCAGAAAATGAACACCTATAGTCTAAAAGACCAAAAGATTACTTGGAGCATTTTAGCATTTTCGCTAAGAGTCATACCAAAATCAAATGAAAATTCTTATATTTGCTTTCGACTAAAGACTAATTCATGAAAAAAATCTTTACCAATATTGGGGTTTTGTATGGAGTCAATGAAGAAAAATTACCATATTGGACGATAAATCATAAGCCTCTGCAGCACATTAAAAACGCCTTCTTGTCTGTAGGAACAGGATTTATACAAGATTATGGTGAAATGAGGGATTTAAATCTGACTTTAGATAAATTTTCTAATGTTGAGCTAATCGACTGTCAAAACGCGATTATCATACCAGGTTTTGTAGATTCGCACACGCATTTAGTCTATGGTATTCCTAGGGTTGAAGAGTTTTTACTAAAAATTCAAGGAAAATCTTATGAAGAAATAGCCGCTTCTGGAGGTGGCATTCTCAATAGTGCAGAGAAATTGAGCGCTTTGAGCTTTGATACACTCTATAATATGTCCGAGAAAAATCTCAAACAAGCACTAGCACACGGCACGACATCTATAGAAATTAAATCCGGTTACGGTCTTTCTATTGAAAGCGAGTTGAAAATTTTAAGGGTAATTCATACATTAAAGCAGAATTTCAAACATATTCATATTAAATCCACTTTTTTAGGTGCACATGCTGTGCCTAAAGCACATCCGAATAAAGAAGCTTATTTAAACGAAGTCGTGTTTCCTTTAATTCCTAAAATCGCAAAGGAAGGCTTAGTTGATTATGTCGATGCTTTTATTGAAAAGAATTATTTCGATACTAAAGATATGATCGATTTAATCTCTTTGGCACATCAACATAACTTAAAAACAAGATTTCATGTGAATCAGTTTCATGATTTGGGTGCTATTGCTTTGGCAGTCGAAAGAAACGCCGTCAGCTTAGATCATTTAGAAGTTTTGACTCCAGAAGATATAGAGATTTTGGCTCAATCTAAAACGGTAGCTACTTTATTACCCGCTTGTAGCTTCTTTACCCGCTTGCCCTATGGTCCTGCACGTGAAATTATAGACCACGGAGGAATTCTATCTTTGGCTACAGACTATAATCCTGGCAGTGCTCCTTCACTCAATATGGCTTTTGTAATGACACTAGCCTGTATCCAAATGAAACTTATGCCAGAGGAGGCTTTGACGGCTTTGACCTTAAATCCTGCATTTAGTCTAGGGTTAAGCAATAAGGTAGGCTCAATTGAACGAGGAAAGGAAGCAAATTTTATTGTTTTAGAGAATTTTAACACACTTTCAGATCTTCCTTATTTCGCAGGCAATCAAATAGTTAAGAGAGTTTTTATTCGAGGTGTGGAAAACATATGATATTTTTAACAATAATCTTTTGAAAATAAAAAAAAAATAGTATTTTTGTTCTAAATTTATAAAGTAAATATTATGAAAAAATTCTCGTTCCTTTTGACAATATTATATTCATCTCTTGCTATTGCTCAAGTAGATAGATTAGTTTTGTTTGAGTCTTTTTCAGGAGAAAATTGCGGACCTTGTGCTGCGATTAATCCTCAGGTCTCAGCGCTATACGAAGCTAATAAAGATAGAGTATTGATGCTTAAATATCAATTGCCAATTCCTTCAGCAGGACCTATTTATAATGAAGCCAAAGCGGGCGGTTTCGATGCCTCGACTAGAGGTTCATTTTATGCTGTTAATTCTGCTCCTTGGGGACAACAGGATGGATTAAAACTCAGATCCAATAGCAATCACCCTGCCTATTGGACGGATTCTTTAATTACTGCTAGAGCAGCCGTTAAGTCACCTATTTCAATTAATGTATCTCATACTTATTCTCAAGATGATAAAAAAATTACGATTGAATATGAAATTAAAAACGAAACAAGTGCAGCTATTTCAGGAACAAATCGAATATACATCGCATTATTTGAAGAGTTAATGACATATCTAACTGCACCAGGTACGAATGGTGAAACTGAGTTTCATAATATTGTAAGAAATATGTATGGTACCGATGGTAAGACCTCTATTACGGGTTCAAGCATTACGCTTCCAGCTGCAGGTCAGTCTATCAACGGTACTGTGACAATTGATATTCCTACTTATATTAGAAATCGTGAATCCCTTAGAGTAGCTGTTTTCGTTCAGAATTCAACGACTAAAGAAGTATTACAATCTGGTTCTAGTAATTTAACACCTTTGAATAATCCTGTAAATGCTTCTTTAAATGTCAGAATTCCTAGTGCGTCTAATTTATGTACACAAATGGTAATACCGAGTGTTGTGTTTAAAAATGTAGGCAATGTAGAAATTAAAACTGCTAAAATTTCTTATGGTTTGACTTCTAGTACGTCACCACAAGTTTATCGATTTAATGGAAGTCTGAAAAAAGGGGATTCTATTTCGGTAACCTTAAATCCAGTTACGCCTAATTACAATGCATTCTCTGTAATTTATGCTAAAATTGATTCAGTAAACAATGCAATGGATGTCAATGCATCAGATAATGAAGGAAGAACAGTAATCTTCGCGACCAATCCAATACCAAAAGATTTAGAAGTTAAAGAAGATTTTGAAGATTTCGAATTAGGAAGTACTGTGTTTAATAATGGAGGCTTATTTGATCCTGTTGGAGCAGGATTTGTAGTAGATAAAACAATTGGAGGTACATCAGTTACTCAAGAGTTGGGTGGTTTTGCTACTTCTACAAAGTCTTTAAGATTCAGACCTTCTAATTCTGCATTCGGATATTCTTTTTCATATATTTTTGACAAAATAAATCTATATGGCGTGACAAGTGCAGCAAATTCTAAATTTTATTTTTCTTTTGCTCATGCTCGCTCTACGTCTAGTTCAGCGGATAGTTTATATTTAGAAGTGTCAGAAGATTGTGGTGTTACTTGGAAGTCAATTGGAAGCAGAAGTTCTACTCAGTTATCTACAGTTAGTAGTTTCATAGATTGGAATGGTACTAGTGGAAGGGTATTTTACCCAGCAGCTAATCAATGGAAAAAAGATTCATTTGATTTAAAAGCATATAATGGCAAATCCAATTTAATGCTTAGGTTAAGAGTAAAAGTGCCTACTGGATCTACTCAGGCTGATGTTGCCAAAGTTGGTAATGCTATTTATTTTGATGATATTTCCATTAAAACTACGGAAACAGCTAAACAAGCACCATTTATTGTTGTTCCTGATTCTTTGTATATCTCTAAATTAATTACGTCAGATCCAAAAGACACAATGGTTGAGTTTAATCATGATTTCATCAATGTGAAATCAGGTGATCAAGTTACTTGGAAGTTGACCAAACTTAACCTCATTTCTGGTTGGAATTTGATTAGTATCTGTGATAATATCTATTGCAAAAATGATCCACCTTTAAATTTCGAACAAAAGTTTGATGCTAAAGATAACAGAGCAGATAATTTCTTAAAGATTGAATTATCACATAACAAAAAACCAGGTTATGGTTCATTCAATATTCAAGTTCATAGAAACTCAGGGCAAGATGCTACGCTATCTACCAAAACAGTAAAATATGTTTTATTTGTTTCTAAATCTACAGCGTCTTTACAGACTATTAATGAAAATGATCAAATTTTTTATTATTTTGATAAGTTTCTTTATTTTGATTCAGAATTTACTAAGAAAAATTTAGTAATCTATGATATGAGTGGTAGAGAAGTAGTCAAAAAACTAATTACGCAACAAGCATTTTCAATTGAAGACTATCATCTCAAAGGTTCATATATTGCTACTATACAAGATGAAGGTATGATATATAAATCTATGAAATTTATTGCGGAATAAGTCAATTTAACTTAATATTCCTTTTAAAAAGGTGTTAAAGAATTCTTTAACACCTTTTTTATTTAAAAAATAATATCTTTGTTAAAATTTTTTTAAGATGATTTCAAAAGCAGATAAATTAATTGAATTAGAAAATCAATATGGCGCCCATAATTATCATCCGTTGCCAGTAGTACTAGAAAAAGGTAAAGGCGTATATCTATATGATGTAAATGGTAATAAATATTTAGATTTTTTGTCGGCATATTCAGCTGTAAATCAAGGTCACTGCAATAAAAAAATCATTAAAGCACTCAAAAAACAAGCTAGTATATTGACCTTAACCTCTAGAGCATTTTATAATAATCAACTCGGGAGATACGAACAAATGATGTGTCAACTTTTTGGATATCAGAAATTACTTCCCATGAATTCTGGTGCTGAAGCCGTAGAGACTGCTATGAAATTAATTAGAAAATGGGGCTATAAAAAGAAAAAAATCAATGAAAATGAAGCAATCATTTTATTTGCTACACATAATTTTCATGGAAGAACTTTATCAATCATTTCAGCTAGCAATGACCCTAAGAGTAGAGAAGGCTTTGGACCTTTTATGCCCAAGGTAGATACCGTAATCTACAATGACATTAGTGCCTTAGAAAAAGCTTTAACTAATAAAAATATAGCTGGATTTATCGTTGAGCCTATACAAGGAGAAGCAGGTGTAATCATCCCAGATGATAAATATCTTAAAAAAGCTTTTGATTTGTGTCAAAAAAACAAAGTCTTATTTGTAGCAGACGAAATTCAAACAGGTTTAGGAAGAACAGGGAAGCTGCTAGCATCACACCATAGTGGGATTCATCCTGATATGATAATTTTAGGAAAAGCCTTGTCTGGAGGTACAATGCCCATAAGTGCGGTAATGTGTGACGATGAAGTAATGCTTTGTATTGAGCCTGGAGAGCATGGATCCACCTTCGGTGGTAATCCATTGGCGTGTGCAGTGGCTATGGCCGCTATAAAAGAACTTACGCAAACTTCTATGATGACCAATGCAGAAATCATGGGAAAAATGCTTCTAGATAGGCTTAAATCAATTAATTCACCTTTGCTTAAAGAAGTTAGAGGAAAAGGGCTCATGTTGGCGTTAGAGATAAATGATACTCCTGATAGCAACACGGCATGGGAGCTGTGCGAAATATTTATGAAAAAAGGGTTGTTGACCAAGCCAACTCATGGTAATATTATTAGATTAGCACCTCCTTTGATCATCAACCAAAAACAAGTAGTAAAAGCTTTTGAGATTATTAAAAAATCTATCGAAGAACTCTCTGAAGCTAAAAACTTAAATCCAAATATTATATCAAAAAGAGGCAGAAAACCTAAGACCTCTATAGAGAAGCCTATAGTTGCTAAAGAAATCTTAACTCTAAAATCAACTAATAAAAAAATATCAGATAATGAGCAAGCCCTAGAAATTTTTAAGGAGCTAAGTAATAAACAAAATAAAACTCGTTTTGAGAATACCATGCTGAAAGAAGCTATGCTCAAATCCCAAAAAGGAAAAACAGTTAGAATTTCAAAAAGAGATTTGTACCCATCATCAGCTTCAATCAAAAAAATAGGTCGACCCAAAAAGACTACCGTATCTATTGCTAAAAACGTATTGAGTAATACGCAAGACCAAGTAACAAAAAATAGTACCAATGATGTAGATCAAAATAAACCTACCGCTTCGATTAAAACTAATAAAAATAGCAAGACTACTAGAAAAGTTGTCAAATCTACGGTATCTAAAAGCACTAGAAAACCAAAAACAACCCAAGACAATCTTAATAATATAAAGCCGGTGGCACAAGTCAAACCAAAATTGACTAAAAAAACTAAGCCAACATTAACCAAAACTTCGAGTACACCTAAATCCAAGATTAAAGCTGATAAGTCACTTCCCAAGAATAACAAACCTCTTGTACCCAAAACTAAAACTACTCAAACCACTAAATCTACTAAGAAAAGTTCTGATTTGACCGATTCGCCTATCAAAAACAGCTAAAATAATTTCTCACAACTATTAACTTGAGCTTGCTCAGCAAACATCGGTTTTAGTTTCTGCCAGAATGATTTAAAGAAATCAGATTGTCGATATGATTCTAATGCTTCTTGATTTGTCCAATGACTCAAGGTTATGATAATTTGAGGCATGACAAAGTCCTGTATGATTTCCAAAGACAAAACTCCAGGCATTTCTCGAACTTTTTCATGATTTTCTTTTAAGAGCTTTATCGCTTCATTCGTTTTTTCGGGTATAAAGGTAAGTTTTACAATTCGTATCATAAGCTTAGTAGTTTGATTTCAAAAGTGGCATTAGTATGATAATGAATAGATAATAGTTTAGCTAAATTATCTGAACGCATAGAGATTTCTAGCAGTTTTAATTCATTAAAATAGGCTATATAAAAATCATTGGGGTGATCAAAATAATCTTTTGAAATTCTTGTAATTTCAATATCACTAATGAGATTTTGAATAACAAATTGATGCTTGAAGTTATTCGTAAACTCCATAAATACTGTTTCTTTGATACCTAAAACGATATTCCCATTTTCATGAATATAGATTACCTTGGTCAACATCGTTTTATCAGGCCCTTCAAAAATCTTAGTTTCTGTAAAGAAGTTCTGAGACGGATAAGATAGATTGGACGTTATAGCAAATAATGATTTCCAAGCATCTGATTTGAGTGCTTTATGGGTGGATTTGACAAATTCTAAATTATCCTCAAAAAATAATATGTCTTGCTTATTAATATAGGTTTCAAATTTGTGATTAAAATACTCTTGAAAGAGAAAATGAAGCCCAATATTTGGAAATACTAAGGTATTATTTCCAATAAAAAAGAGGGTGTAATTTTTATTATTATTGTGATATTTAGAGACAAAATAAAAGGTATTGGTTGATTTTTGGTTATACCTAATTAAATTGATAATTCGATAAGCGATTTCGTTCAAAAGGTTATTTGGGGGTATCGTAGACCATAGAAATACCTCTTCATTAGAGAATTCTTGCTTCCAATGCATTTTAATTGAATTATCTAAAACTATATCCGCTTGCCAATCCGTAAAGAAATGTACAAACATCACTTAGGTTTGAATTACTCCTAGATTAAAAGGTGCTACTTGCGTATATTGAGCAGTTTGAATCCCTATAGATATAATATTACGAGTTGCTTTAGGATCGATAATCGCATCTACCCAAAGTCTCGAAGCAGCATAATAGCTCGAAGAGGTTTCGTCAAATTTTTGAGTAATTTCTTCTAGCTTGGCCTGTTTTTCTGCATCGCTCAAGACTAATCCTTTTTTTTCGAGTGAGGCAAGTTCTATCTGAGCCAAGGTTTTTCCGGCTTGCAACCCACCCATGACAGCTATTTTGGCTGAAGGCCAGGCTACTATAAGTCTTGGATCATATGCTTTGCCACACATCGCGTAGTTTCCAGCCCCATAAGAGTTTCCGATAATTACGGTAAATTTAGGCACTGTAGAATTTGAGATTGCATTGACTAGTTTGGCGCCATCTTTAATAATGCCCCCGTGTTCACTTCGGCTCCCGACCATAAAACCAGTAACGTCTTGCAGAAATACGAGGGGTATTTTCTTTTGGTTACAATTCATAATAAATCGTGCCGCTTTATCAGCACTATCGCTATAAATCACACCGCCAAATTGCATTTCTCCTTTTTTGTTTTTTATCACTTTTCTTTGATTGGCTACAATACCTACACTCCAACCGTCGATTCTAGCGTAGGCACAAATTATTGATTGACCATAATTTTCTTTGTAAATATCTAACTGACTATCATCCACTATAGCTTCAAGCAATTCTTTCATATCATAGGGCGTGGCATTGTCTTTAGAAACAAATTGATAGATTGCATCATCAGAGTCAAACCTTGGACTTTTGGGCTCATCTCTCTGAAATGGAAATTTAATAGGTTGCGGAATTTTAGATAAGATACTTTTAATCTTATCTAAACAAGAAGCATCATCGGGCATATTATAATCACAAACACCACTAATTTCTGTATGCGTGACAGCGCCACCTAAAGTTTCATTGTCAATGTCTTCACCAATAGCAGCTTTAACTAAATAAGAGCCTGCTAAAAAGACTGATCCTGTTTTATCTACGATAAGGCTTTCATCACTCATAATTGGTAAATATGCACCACCTGCTACACAAGATCCCATAATAGCCGCAATTTGAATAATGCCCATAGAACTCATTTTAGCATTATTTCGAAAAATCCTGCCAAAATGTTCTTTATCTGGAAAAATCTCATCTTGCATCGGAAGAAATACACCAGCTGAGTCCACTAAATAGATTATCGGAATTTCATTTTCCATTGCGATTTCTTGTGCACGAAGATTTTTTTTTGCCGTAATTGGAAACCAAGCGCCAGCTTTTACGGAAGCGTCATTAGCTACTACGATACAGGTTCTTTTGGCAATCTGACCCATGACTACGATTACGCCGCCACTGACACATCCACCAACCTCTTGATACATGCCATATCCCGCAAATTCTCCAATTTCTAAACGCTTCGCATCCTTGTCGAGTAGATAATCAATTCGTTGTCTTGCAGTCATTTTGCCCATTGCGATTTGTTTATCCAAATTCTTTTGACCGCCGCCTAAATGTTGAATTTTGGATAATGATTTCAATTTATCCAAAGATAGCTTCATGAAATCTATATTTTTGTTCTTCTGTATATCACTCATAGGTTTAAGATTAAAGGGTTAACGAATATTGATATTGATTATTAAAATACAGACTATAAATTTTTACATATAACTTATAGAGCATATAACACACTAGCCAAGCACAAATTACATCTATGGTCCAATGAATTTTTTGAATTAATAGCAAGATAGATAAGGCAATTCCAATCAACAAAATCAATGTTTTTAATTTAGGATAGGGAAAACACAAATAAGCTACTACTATAGAAATCGTATGGCCACTAAAAAATAAATCTTTTCTAAAGGAAACTCCATTATATGTAGTGTAGGTCAAAATAGGGTCAATGAGGGTTATCATGTCAGCGGGAGCTTCTAAATGCACTAAATGAAGTGCTATTAATCTAAATATCATAGCGGTATTCGTAATCCATATCATCCATAGCAACTCCAAAGGATATGCAACGAAAAACAAATATACCATGAACAAAGTGCCATACAAAAAGATGAATATAGGTAAGGACATATCGTATGAAGGCAATTTTTTCAATACGAAATCATTGAGCAAAAATCCATTGAGCTGTTCTAGCTCAGGAAGCCGCAATCGATAGAGATAGCTTATAAAAAAAATAGTCATTATACCAAGCATCAAAAAAAACACAAGTTTCCTTTCTTTCAAGAAAAGTTTCCAATTGTAGCTTAAATCGTTAAAGTACTTCATTATTTTTCTCTATATACTAAATAATTCATAATCTGTAACATTTTTTCTTTGTTTTCTGAACTTATTGATAAGTTTTCCATAAGTTTTTTGGAGGTTTCAGTATAGTGATTTCTTAAGTTTTCAGCATAGGTAAGTGCGCCTGATTCCATGTATATGTTTTGGAAGTCTTCAATTTTTTCTGGTATATAGGTTTTGGTTTCTAGCCATTTATTCATTATAGCGATTTGATTTTTGTGAGCGTTCTTCAAGGCATAAATGCTGAGAATTGTTTTTTTATTATTGATAATATCACCACCTATAATTTTACCAACTTTATTTTGATTGCCAAAGCAATCTAATATATCGTCTTGAATTTGAAAACTCAAACCTATATTTCGTCCTATTTCATATAAATCTTGGATTTCTTTCTTAGATTGTGAAGAGAGCAATGCTGCGATACACAAACTTGAGCCTATGAGCACACCAGTTTTATAATCTATCATAAGCATATATTCTTGCTCTGTTACATTATATTCTTGTTCGAAATCCATATCGAGTTGCTGTCCACTACAGATTTTTAATGCAGTATTATTGATTAGCTCGAAGACTTCATAAAAATAGGGCTTGTCTTTAGCTTTTTCGAGTAATTTATAGGATAAGATCAACATAGCATCACCACTTAATAAAGAAGTATTGAGTCCAAATTTTTTGAAAGCGGTAGGTTCACCCCTTCTTATTTCACTATTATCCATAATATCATCATGAATGAGTGTAAAGTTGTGAAAAATCTCAATTGACATACATAAATTGAGCAATACCGGATCTATATCAATTTGATACATTTCTGCGCAAGCGAGCAATATACTCGGCCTAATGCGTTTTGCATCTAAATACATCATGTATTTGAAAGGTTCATTGAGGTGCTCCGGTGAAAGATTAGGTAAGTTTTGGTGCAGAAAATCATTAAATTGACTACAGTATTTATCTAGTATCATTTGGGTGTAGTTATAAATTCTAAAATGAGTTGTGCAATAAATTTTGCTTGGTATGACGAAGACTCTGTACTTATCCATTCTGCGATATGCACATAATCAATAGTAAAATGCTTCGTTAAATAAAGCACAATTTGATAAAGCTCTCTACTCGAAATACCAAAACTTGTCATCGCTGAAGCCGTGAAATGTTCAATACTATCCATATCAATTTCTATTCCTAGGTTATTGCCATGAGCCGCTTTTATAAAAGATATAAAGTTTGTTATGATTTGATTGTCCATTAGTATGTTGTCAATGAATTCGACAAATATACTATTTTTATTGGAATTTATCAGGTCAAAAATATGTTGGTTATTATAAGGCTTCAATAAGCCATAGATATAATACGCTTCAATCAATTGGTTTTCCCATGCTAGACTAAAACCATTACCGCTATGCCGGGGATTAGTTTCCCTTAAATCAGCATGATTGTCTATATTTAACGTAGAAATTTTTCGTCCTTTAGCTCGACTTATTCCTTTGATTATGGGATAGGCGTTGTTGTGTCCTCCTCCGATAATAATTGGAATACTGCCATGTCGACTAATTTCGTAGATAATCGGCCAAAGAAATTCATCTAATTCAGTTACTTTTTTTGAAGCATTTTCAAGACCGATATCAGAGGCTTTTTCAGATGTATCAATATAGCCTAAAACCAGCAAATCACTTACATTTACAGTATATTGATTATATTGCATGTGAAGCAATTTAGACAATATATCAAAAAAACCTGTTTCGCAACCGCTTTTGCCGTGATTGGCTATAACGCCAAAAGATTCAGGAATGCCTAATAAGGTATATCTTGGTTTTTTTTTCGCTATATAGTCTGACCAATTTTCATGTTCAGAAAGTTGAATTTTCTGACCAATTTTTATTTCGCCCTTTCTAGACATAAATAGTTTGGATCGATTGTCAGCGGTATAGACTTGAAGCTTCATGTTTGCAATTTTACAAAGAAACAAATATTTCTTTGATTTAAAAGTATAAAAATCGATTTGTGGATAAAATGTAAATAATTTAAAAGCATTAAGTAAAAATTTAGATTTTTTTTATTGAGATAAAAAAAATGGACTATATTTACATTTAAAAAATAAGATTTGGACTTTCATACAAAACAACTCATTCATTCTTTTGAAAAAGCGAAAATTGAAGACACCAAAGTTTTTTTAGATAAATCAGACTTTGAAGTACTACTAAAATATTATGTCCAAACAGAGAATCATACTAAGGCTATTGAGGTCTATGAAATGGCTATTGATTTTTATCCGCAAGCATTTGAGTTTGTAGTTCAAGCTATTCAATCACTTAATCATTTACAGCGTTTTAGAGATGCCATGTCTCTGATAGACATATACAAAGACATGTCTATCAGTATCGGTCAGTTTTATATAGCGGCTTTTGACACATATAAATTTGCTTCTCAGGGAAATTTATCCTATGATATTTTGAAACTAGGAATAGAGCATGCTCGAGATCAGCGTCATGTTATTTTCAATATGCTGTCTCTTTTTTATTATCTCAATGATGACTTAAAACAGGTATATCAATTTTTTAAAACCTGGGTAAAGGAATTTCCGCAACGCATAGAAGCTCATATTTTCGTATCAAATATTCTGAAGGCGAGTTTTTTCAAAAAAAATGATACAAATTTTGAAAAATTTATGGACAAGCTCACCGATTTTTATGATAGTAGAATCAAAGAAAATTCTTTGGATGATATTGCTTGGTATGTTCTGTATAATATATCTTTGGCACAAGATAATTTTGATGTTGCTCGGGAAAGGCTCAACAATAGTATAGCTGTAAAGTCAGATGAAATTTTTTACCTCAAAGAAAAATACAATTTCGAAAAAAATATCATGAAAGACCATTTGCGTGCAATTGATGTCATGCAAATGATCGTCTCATCTAAGCAGGCTATCGCTAGAGATTCTTTTGAGTTAGGTAATATTTATTTTGATTATGAAATGTTTGAGGCTTTTGAACAAACAATGTATCAGATTATCGAAAAATTTCCTGAATATCATAGTTATGCTCGTTATTATTTGATTAATTATTATTTCCTCTCAGATAAAAGAACGCTTATCGATAATTTGTGCAACATTGCTTCGCATGAAATTCCTGATAAATTAAAGCTTGAATTTTATTTTATAAAAATTATCAATAAGCTTACTTTAAGAAATGAATCCAATATACAAGAAGATATTGATATGTTTGAAGAAGCAATGTCAAAGTACTTTGAGAATTTTGTAAATAATGACGAGTTTATCTTCGACAGTTATATTCAAGATTATAAATTTATACATGATTCAGAAGAAAATGAAGAAAATCTCACCGATTATGATACTTCAGACACTTTAGAAGTAGATAATTATATACAAAGTGTCATGAAGGACTATGAAGACAAATCAGAAAGATATATTACGGAAGAAGAGTTTTTGCGAGACATGCCCGATTATTATGAAAATGACTTTGAAGAAGATGAAGCAGGTGATGATGATCAGGATCATGATGAAGAGGATTTTGATGAGGAAAATGAAGACTTTGATGAAGACTTTGATGAGGACTTCGAGGATATGTCAGATCCTTTTTCATCTATGGAGTCTTTTGATGAGGAACAGATCGAAAGTAATGATTTAGAGTATTTTGGTGTAGATTTCTTATGCCTTGACAATAATTTCGACATGTACACGATGATTTTCGGTAATTTCGAACCAGATTTGGTATTGGGAAAATGCATCAATTTCAAAATTCTCAATCTTGTTTTCCTATTGTATGAAAATCAAAATTTTCAGCAAGTTATCGATTTAGGGCAGCATTGGTTAATGAAGTATCAGTTTAAGTTCTTGTCTTATATGATAAGTTTAGCTTATTATCAATTAGGTGATTATGGTAAATTTATTGAATGGCTTGACTTTGGATTAATACATCAACCGAGACATCATAAAATGTTTTTTGAAATTCTAGAAAATCAACAAGAATTACTCGATATCGTATTAGAAAGAGTTCAGTTAATTTTGTCAGAGCGTTAATATGAGCCTAAATTTTGGACTGATAGGACGGGATATAAGTTATTCTAAATCAAAGGAGCTTTTTGAACACTATTTTTCTTCTGACGCTTATCGTTATGAACTTATCGATATTCCAAATGAAAAGACTTTGTATCAAATTTGGCCGGAGCTTAAGAAAAGCTTCCGTGGGATCAATGTAACAATTCCATATAAATCATCAGTCTTAGGATTGCTCCAGGAAGTAGAAGACCAAGCTAAACACGTTCAGAGTGTCAATACAATTCTCTTTGAACCTAATGGAGCCTTAGGGATAAATACTGATTTTCACGGCTTTGATTTAGCATTTGTACAGCCTTATTTAATGAATAAAAGGCAGAATATAAAAGAAGTATTGATTTTAGGAAATGGTGCTACGGCGAGAATGATAAAACATTCATTCACGATCAATTTTCCTTATGCACGCGTTAGATTAGTCGGTAGAAGTGGTACTTTTGATTTATCAATAGCACAATTATCGACGGAAATAACCCAAACGCTAGATGTTTTGATTAATGCTACGCCTACAGGCACTATAAACTATAGTGTATCGCAATATTTTCCTTTTGAAGAATTTTGCTATAAATCAAGCTTACAAGTATTTGATGTCGTGTATCAACCCGAGAATACGCCTTTTGTTTCCTTTTTTCGAAGTAGAGGCCACAAGGCTGTGTCGGGTTTGGAAATGCTTAAATATCAAGCGATTGCTGCGTATCGATTTTGGGGTATTTATCCGAAATAAAAAAACTTTTCATTTAAAAAAAAAATATTATCTTTGCAATCCAAATAAAATTAAATTGAAATTTACTTTATGAAACCAGATATTCACCCAAGTACTTATAGGTTAGTTGTATTCAAAGATTTCTCTTGTGATTATTCTTTTTTGACTAAATCATGTGCTCCAAGCAAAGAAACTATTGTTTTTGAAGGCCAAGAGTATCCATTGATCCCAATTGAAATATCTAATCAAAGCCATCCATTTTTCACAGGCAAGATGAAATTCGTAGATTCTGCGGGTAGAATTGATAAGTTTCAGAAGAAATTTACAAATAAACTTACTACGAAGAAAAGTTAGTCTTTTTTTCAAAAATATATTCTGAGCATTTTGATTTTTTCAAGATGCTTTTTTTTTACTAATAACATCAAAAAATGCTTCATTCACCAGCACCTAAATTTCAAGCTATAGATTCTTTTGGAGATAAAATCGACTTTCCTATCTTGGGGAAATGGAATGTTTTATATTTTTACCCAAAAGATAATACACCAGGCTGCACGGCTCAGGCCTGTAGTACGAGAGATGGTTTATTGTCACATCCAATAGAAAATATGGTGATTTTTGGCGTAAGCCCAGATTCTATGAAGTCTCATGCTAAATTTATCGAAAAGTTTGCGTTGAATTTTCCGCTGTTTTCAGATGAAGACCATTCTATAGCTCAAGCATACGGTGTATGGGGAGAAAAAAAATTTATGGGCAAAACTTATATGGGTGTCACTAGAAAAACATTTCTAATTGATCCAGCAGGTAAAATTGCCCATATTATTGATAAAGTTGATACTAAAAATGCATTTTCTCAAATAAATACATTGATTAAATAAATTTGTATTATCTTTGCAGTATATTTAGCGAAAGACAAAACGTAAGGATTATAATAAGTCTTATTCGGGGTTGAAATTCTGTGTTTTGTTTTTGAGCGATATTTTTTTTAAACTCAAAAATTCAAACTATGAATTTCAAAGAACTTGGGCTATCTCAGCCTATACTTAAAGCATTGGATGATTTAAATTTCATCGAACCTACACCAATTCAAGCACAAGCTATTCCTTATTTGCTTGCTCACGACACTGACCTAATGGGTTTAGCCCAGACAGGTACTGGAAAAACGGCAGCTTTTGGCTTACCGCTTTTGCATAAGATTGATATTGCTTTGCGAAGACCACAGGCATTAATTTTATGTCCAACACGAGAGCTTTGTCTCCAAATTACCAACGATTTAGTCAAATACACTAAGTATATGCCTGAGTTGCAAACTGTAGCTGTATATGGTGGCGCAGCTATTACCAATCAAATAAGAGATATAAGAAGAGGTGCACAGATTATTGTAGCGACTCCAGGTAGAATGAAGGATATCATTAATAGAGGAGAAATTAAATTTGATATGGTCGATACCGTAATCCTTGATGAAGCAGATGAAATGCTGAATATGGGTTTCCAAGAGAGTATTGATGATATCTTATCTTATACCAAAGCAGAAAAAAACACTTGGCTTTTTACAGCGACGATGCCTGCGCAAATTAAAAGAATATCCAAAAAATACATGAGGAATCCTTTTGAAATTGCAGTCTCAGTAAATACTAGTAATGAAAATATCGAACACCAATATACTTTGGTCGCTCATAGAGACAAATACGCAGCATTGAAAAGAATAGTTGACTTTTATCCGGATATCTTTGCTATTGTTTTCTGTCGTACGAAGAATGACGCTAAAGAAATAGCAGACAAACTCATTAAAGATGGCTATAATTCAGATGCGCTGCATGGCGATTTAACCCAACAGCAAAGAGATGTAGTCATGGGTAGATACAGAGAAAAGTCATTACAAATTCTCGTAGCTACTGATGTAGCTGCGCGAGGTATTGATGTCAAAAACGTCACCCATGTCATTCATTACGGACTACCTGATGATATTGAGAATTATACACACCGATCCGGAAGAACCGCTAGAGCAGGAGAAACAGGAATTTCTATTGGTATAATTGCTAAAATGGATATTCCTAAGATTTATGCTATAGAAAAAATAATTGAAAAAAGATTTACTAAAATCAATGTGCCTACGGGTATGGAAGTTTTAGAAAAGCAATTGATAAAGTG
This sequence comes from Chitinophagales bacterium, assembly GCA_025455685.1. Lineage (GTDB taxonomy): Bacteria > Bacteroidota > Bacteroidia > Chitinophagales > JADJOU01 > JALOMB01. Next base: position 16,674 of record JALOMB010000009.1, read on the forward strand.
GTCTGAAAAAATAAAATCCGTTCAAGTCAATCAATCCAATATTAGCAAGTATATCGAACAAATTCAGTTGGATTTAAATGATATGACCAAAGAAGATATCATAAGCCGATTTATGAGCTTAGAATTTAATAATCTCTTTGCTTACTACAGAGAAGAGCGTGACTTAAATCTTAGTGTAGATTCCAGAAGATCCAATGAACCTATGGGTAAAGCATTTCGAGCTGAGCGTACAAGAAATTCTGATGGACCTGGAAGTTTTAGACAAGTAGAAAGTGGGTTTACTAGGTTTTTTATTAACTTAGGAAGTATGGATAGAATTAAACGAAATGATATCCTTAGAGTGGTTTGTGATTCTTATCAAATCAAAGGTATGGCAATTGGTAAAATTGATTTAAAAGAAAAATTCTCTTTTTTCGAAGTAGAATCTACTTATAAAAATAAAATCCTAACAAACATCAAAGAATCCATTGATTTTAATGGAAAAAGAGTGAATGTCGAGTTAGCAGGTGCTGCACCAACTCAAAAGTCATTTACTAAATCAAACCCTTATCAAAAGGATTCATCAGACGCTACAGGTTTTACTAAAAAATCTTATAGCAGTGGAAGTACATTTTCCAAAAGCAAAGAACGAAAAAGACCAAAATCTGAGAATTTAGGCTTTACAGATTATTCAATTTAAGCCTCGCTTAATTGATTTATTTGTGAAGATGTAGCGCTTGTATTTTATTCAAAATTTATAATCTATTTAAAATAGTTATTAATGAAACAATCGCTTGAAGTTCTAAAAGAATTTTTATCTTTTCCTTTGAACACCACTCAGCCAATATTTGATAAATTTTTAACGTTATCAGGTGCTGAATTTTTTGAAAATAAAGATGATGGCAGTGAACGTTTCTTGTTTATTCCAGGTACTCGAGAAGATAAGGTCGTTTTGGTGGCACATGCCGATACCTATTTTGACCAATACAACAATAAACCTTTTGAAAAGAAACATTATTTAGTTGAAGCTGGAGATTTTATTCAAGGAATAGATGAAAACAAGGATAATTGTCCTATTGGAGCGGATGATAGAGCCGGTTGTGCTATTTTGTGGTTGTTGCAAGATATAGGACATACTCTATTGATAACTGATGGAGAAGAGATTGGTTTAAAAGGAAGTAATTGGCTAGTGAATCATAATCTAAAAATCAAAGATTGGCTCAACTCACATCAATTTTTTGTTCAATTTGATAGAAGAAACGCTAGAGATTTTAAAACTTACACTGTAGGTACACCCGATTTTGAAGCGTTTATTAGTCATCACACCAATTATACTAAACCGGATAATTTAGCTCGCACTGATATTTGTGCGCTGTGTACCGATCTCTGTGGTGTCAATCTTAGCGTTGGCTATTATGACGAACATACTTTTAACGAACGAATCAACTATAAGGAATGGCTTCATACCTTAGAAGTAGCTCGAAGATTTTTAGTGAAACCGCTGCCTAGATTTTCTTTGAAAACACAATTTACCGTTTAGTTTTCCTATGTTTATAGCTTTTTTATTGACAGAAAAGTTTCAAGAAAACTTTCTTCTCTCTTCTTAATGCATAAGAATAAATATGATGTTTCTATTTCTATAGATTTATTTATAAAATAAAACGTAGCTTTGTAAAAATCCATATCCATGAAAGTTTTATTTATTTCTAGCAACATAAATAAAATCAAAGAAGTGTCTGCAATTTTACCAAAAAAGTTTAATTTATTGACGCTTAAAGATTTAAAAATAGAGTTAGATATTCCTGAACCCTATGATACCATTCGAGAAAACGCAATTCACAAAGCCCAATTTTTTTATAAAATTTATCAAATTCCTTGTTTATCAGAAGATAGTGGCTTGGAAGTGGAAAGCTTAGAGGGGGCACCTGGTGCATTAAGCGCTCGCTATGCAGGTATAGAAAAAAATGACCAAAACAACAACAAGAAACTACTCGACACCTTAGAATCTATGAAATTTTTAGAGCCAGAAAAAAGAAAAGCGCAGTATCGATCTATTTTTTGTTTATATCAAGAAAATGGTTACGAAACCTTTGAAGGGGTTTTAAAAGGAGAAATTGCTTTGTCACCTAAAGGAAATCAAGGCTTTGGATACGATCCAATTTTTATTCCAGAAGGTTATCAAGAATCTTTGGGTGTTTTAGGAATTGAAGTAAAAAATAAAATTAGCCACAGAAAAATAGCCTTTGATAAACTAATCATTTACCTAAATCAATAAAAAAAATCCTGCCCGAGGGCAGGATTTTGAAAAAAGTCTAATAAAATATAATGTTACTGTGCGAGCACCTCTACATTTACTGCGTTTGGACCTTTAGGGCCATCTTGCGTGTCAAATTCTACTAAATCTCCTTCTCTAATGACTTGTCTAAGGTTTGATTTGTGTACAAATGTTTCCTTTTCTGAATCATTGTGTTTAATGAAACCGAAGCCTTTTTCTTCATTGAAAAATTTTACGGTACCTTGTTGTTTTTCCATAATATTGGTATTAATTGTTGATTAAAAATTATACAAAGGTAGGTTTTTTTTTACACAAAAATGATTAATTCTTGTTTTTTTTTTTAATTTGCGTATAACTATCTGATTATGAATTAATTAAAATTTAAATTTAATTTAGAAAAATAGTCCACCTTTTCTTTTTGTAGTCCTACGACTACCTCCAATGCCTAAAACACCCAATAACCCTCTAGTGACTTCGCGAGTGATAATTTTACCTACGGGGCTATTGACGACATCTCCTATACTGTCTAGAATTCCCCCTTCTCCTTCTTTTTCATTTTGAGTTTTTTTAGAGGCTACAGAATCTTCCTGGACTACTTCTTTTAGTTTCTCAGAGAGTATTTCATAAGCAGATTCTCTATCTATTACTTCATTATATTTATCATACAAATCACTTTGATTGATTATGTCATCCATTTCATCCGAAGTCAATACCCCAACTCGACTAAAAGGAGGTTTCATTAAAGTATGGGAAAGAGTAGTAGGTATTCCTTTTTCATTTAATACCGTCACGAGTGCTTCTCCAATTCCCATGGAAGTTAGGGTTTTATCAATTTGATAATAATTAGAAATTGGGAAGTTTTCAGCAGCAAGTTTTATAGACTTTTGATCTTTTGCCGTGAAAGCCCTAAGGGCATGTTGAACCTTCAAACCAAGCTGTCCTAGAATTGATTCTGGAATATCAGCAGGGTTCTGCGTGATAAAGAAAATTCCGACTCCTTTCGAACGAATTAATTTTATTGTTGCTTCGAGTTGCTGAAGTAAAGCATTAGAAGCTTCTTGAAAGATTAAATGTGCTTCATCTATAAAAATACATAGTTTTGGTTTGTCGGGATCGCCGATTTCAGGAAAAGTATTATATATCTCTGCTAATAAACATAACATAAAACTACTAAAAAGCTTAGGCTTATCTTGAATATCAGTCAATCTAAACACAGATACAATTCCTTGATCATCTTTGGTTCGAATGAAATCTTCTACTTCAAAACTTCGTTCACCGAAAAATTTCTCGGCACCTTGCTGCTCAAGTTCTATGATTTTTCTCTGAATTGTTCCAAGAGAAGCAGAAGAAAAGCTACCATAAAGTTTTGTCAATTCTGCATTTAGACTATCACCTGCTTCGATGATGAGTTGTTTTATATCTTTCAAATCGAGTAAGGCCAAGTTTTTGTCATCTGCAAATTTGAAAAGCATAGCCAAAACACCTTCTTGAGTTGGATTTAGACCTAGCATTTTACCAAAAAGCACAGGCCCAAATTCACTCACCGTAGCTCTCATAGGCACTCCTTTTTCCTTACTTATAGATAAAAATTCTACAGGATTGGGCGCATAGGCATCATTTATGTTCAAAATTTGTTTTCTTTCTTCTACTTTTGGATTTTCTGTACCTGCTTTAGCAATACCACTTAAATCTCCTTTTACATCCATGAGTAAGACGGGTACCCCTTTTTTAGATAAGCTTTCAGAAATAACTTGCAAAGTAATTGTTTTACCAGTTCCGGTCGCACCTGCTATTAGACCATGTCTATTAAACATTTTTAAGGGTGCAGAAATTAACGCTTCAGGGATGTTTTCATCATTTAACTTCCCACAACCTAGAAGAATTGAATCACCTTTGAAGGAATAACTCTGATTAATATCCTGAATAAAAGTTTCTTTGTTAGCCATAATTTTTTTAAGGACAAAAATAAACATTTAAACTTAATTTTTATGTTTTTCTTTTTAGATAAGACTTTGATAATATTATAATTCTAAACAAATTTGATATGAATTCATTAATCTTTAGATTATTTTGTATAATTTTACAACCTCAATATGTCATTTTTTATTATTTTTAGTTTACTTTTAATTATCATTCATGGATTATATCCAAAGATTTTATCGTTATTTTCTAAGGATTTTTCATTTCTGCCTGAAGACTATTCTACTAAATCTATAGCGATTATTATTCCTTGTCATAATGAAGCAGCTTCCATTAAATCTACTTTGGATCATCTTTCGCATTCTATTTTAAATGAAGACTATAGCGTTTATTTAGGACTAGATGATTGTCAAGATAATACTTTATCGCTTATTTTACTTTGGTTAGAAGCTCATCCAGAAAAAAAGGAGAAGTTTATATTTAAAACATATCAAAGACATGGAAAAGCACGTATTCTCAACGCTTTGATTAAAGATTTTAAGATTCTAGAACGTTATGAAGTTTTAGTCTTCCTCGATGCAAATATAATAGTCAAACAAGATACGATAATACACCTTACATCGCCTATCGGTCGGGAAAAAATTTCAGGAGTTGGCGCTATTATAAGTCCTAGAAATATAGAAAAAGGGATTGAAAGTATTTATATTGATTATGAAAATGACGTCAAGGTACATGAATCATTAATTCATTCCAGTATAGGACTTCATGGTGCGATTTATGCTGTAGAAAGTATTTATTTTGACTTTTTTCCGGAAGGCATTATTTGTGATGACCTGTTTCAATCCATGAATCTTCTCTTCAAAGGCCGAAGAGTTATTGTAAATTCTAAGTCACAAGTAAGTGAATATATCGTAGAGGATTTGTCTGCGCAGTTTTATCGAAAGGCTAGAATAGCTAATGGAAGTTTTCAGTTTTTATTTTCTTATTTTTTGCCAATTTTAAATTTGAAGCCTAGAAAATTACTTTTATTTTTTGTGTTGCATAAACTGATGCGGTGGATGATTCCTTTTATGTTTTTTTCATGGATTTTCTATTTCCTAGCTCATTTAGTTCGCTTTCAAAATATTATAGAAGAAGTATTGCAATCATCTGTTTTAAATATATATGGTATGTATTTTAGTGATTTGTTTCAAGGGGATTTTACTTTTTTTGTCGCTAAAATAATTTTTTTGTTCTTTGTAATATCGCTCTTTTTAATTAGTATATGGCGATTTATTACAAAATTTAAAATAATCAAAAAAATAGTCTCTCTGATTACTTTTAATTTAGGATTTTTATTGGGGTTTTGTCAATTTTTATTCAGAAAAGATGATAGTTTATGGATGCGTACCAAAAGAGACAATAATAATTAACTTACAAATTGTCTGAGATATTCTCGTAAATTATCTTGGTCATTAAGGTTTAATTTCTTGCGAAGCCTTGATCGCCCTACATCGATACTAGATGGTAAAACATTAAGTATTTTAGAAATCTCTTTTGATGTCAAATTCATTAAGACATAACTACAAATTCGTAAATCTTTTGAGGACAACATAGGATGAGCTTTTAGTAACGCTTCATGAAATTTTGCTTGAGAGCTATCAAATGCAATTTCATATTCTTTTGCGAGTTCATGATTGATTTTTTTATCAATAAATTGAATTAAATCATTATAACCCTGAATGGATAGTTTATCTGTGGCGTTAGCCTGTACATCTTCAATTTTTTTCTTTATAGATAGTATCATATCGTTAATATCCATTTGATCAATCGTTTTTTTAGCTAGCTCTAGCTCTTTGTTTTCGAGTGTCTTTTGTAATTGCCTTTGTTCTAGCTCTAGTTTTTCTCTACGTTCTAGCTCTAGTTTTTCATTGTATTTTCGGCTCTGTTCCTCAAGAGAGCTTTTTTGAATTCTAAGCATATCTAATCTTTGCAATTTAAGTTTTCTTTTTCCATACAACCTCATAGAATAAAAAGACATAAAAATTACAAAGAGGTAAAACAAATAAGCCCACCAACTCCTATAAAATGGAGGACGAACAGTAAACTCAAAACTATTTATTTCTGAAACCTGATCTAAATATCTAGCTCGAATTTTAAAAGTATACTTACCTTCTTTGAGATTTAGGAATTCTATAGAGGTATTGTATTTCCAGCTGCTCCAATCTTGAGAAGGCTCTAAGGCATATTGATACTCTATATCTTCTTCCAAACTAGGTAATATAAAATGAAACAATAAATTATTCATTTTAAACTTGACTTTTCCCCCATTAATTAGATTTGTTTTTTCTAAATTATCATATGATACAACTTTTCGAATTAATGGTGCCGTTATTTTAGTATAGATTGATTGATGTGTAGATAAAAGATTTTCAATCGAGAATCCATTGTATATCGAATAAAATCGAAAGGAATCATTTGTATAAATAGGCATAAAATTATCTTGGAGTAAATTGTTTTTCAAGATTATATTTCTTCGATATTTTTTTGCTTTAAAGTGATTGCTTTGACTGTTTATCGCTTTAGAATAAACACTGTCGATCGTGTGTATGTATATCGTATCTTTTTTAATCTCAGCGACAAAAGTTGTATTGCCAAACAATTTTTTAGAATGCAGTATTTTTCTACTTAAGTTTAGAGAAGAGTCAAGTTCAATCTCCAGAATTCCATCATTGGGGAGATTGGCAAATATTTTGTTTTGAAAGGATAAAAGTTGTTTAAAAGTACCTACAAGTTTTTCGATTTTCTTATAATAAGTAATTTTATTGTCTTTTACGTAGTATGCATGAACACCCTCATAATTACCTGTTAGTAAGTAATTTTGGTATTCTAGTATGGTTAAAACTCCTTTTTTATCATCTATAGGAATAAATGAATTCCCTGATAGTCGATACAATCCCTTGTCGTGACCTACTAAATCATAGCTGAATGCATGCTTCATAGTCCATACCTGACCTTGTGTGTTTGGGACAAACTGAAACTGCATTTTGTCATGATTGTTATTTAATGAAGTGTAAGATGTTTGATACAAACCTTGATTTGTTCCTAAATATAATGTTTTATCTTTGCCTAAAGCCGAATAGGTTGTGCCAATTGCGCCATTATAATCTACAATATATGATATAGAAGAATTAAGGTTTAAGGCATCTAAACCGAAATCTAAACCTAGCCAAAGATAACCGCTTGAAGAATAATACATACTTAAGACTGTATTATTTTGAAGCCCTTTAACTTTATCAATCTTATGAATCAATTCAGCATTATTATTGAAGATAAGTACCCCGCTTTGTATCGTACCTAAAGCAAAATAATTAGCATTGATTCGTTGAAAGCTAAATACTATATCGTTTTTTGGAAAATAATTAATTGAGCCATATGGCTTTACGCTATTGTCTTTAATTGAAAAAAATCCCTGTGATTTGGTTATTAGTTTTATTTCCGTGCTTAGTATATCTATACCAATTACTTGACTATAATTTATATCTTTTGAAAAGTTTATAGGCTTAAGTTGATTGCCATCATATTGCATTAAGCCTTCTTTTTCATCGATAATCCAAAAGCAGTTATCTCCTTGCCTAGATGTGACAAATCTTTTTGGAGCTTTGATTATTGTGAAACTTTCTTGCTCATATATATATAAGTTCCCAAAAGATTGAAATACAATTTTATCATCTATTTTACCTATGTTCCAAAATTCCTCTATTATAGTTTTGTTTTGAATTTTCTGATAGAGACTCTTGTATTCAAACTCATTTTTTTCATTCCAAGTCCAAATTCCGAAATCATTATCAGATCCTGTATAAATATGTTTATTATCAATTATTTTTATAGATCGTGTGATACCCTTAGAACCTGAATAAAGCTTCCATAAATTTCCATCAAATTCAAGGAGTCCTTTATCATTTACAAAATACATAAGTCGATTAGGGGCCTCATCAATTGCCCAAGTGTGAGAATATATTTTATCGTGTTGATTTTTGAAGCTTTTAATATAAGGCACACCTTTATTGAAAATTTCTTGTGCATTACCTTTTTGAAGAATTAGTAAAATTAAAATAGCTGAAAACCAATTTTTTATGTAAATCATTTCGACATTTCTACTACAAAGTTAATACATTTATTTTAAAAAGCTATGTTTTTTTGAATTTATCTTAAGATAAAAATATTAGTCTCATGTTTTTATTTTATCATTTTTTTTTGTTTTTGACACTATACATTTTCTTGAATTCAATGTTTTTTATAAATTTTTTGTATAAAATTAACACACATAAAGTTATGATTGTTAATTATTTATGTATGTATATAGATTCATGTATAGATATTGTATATGTATTTTTAGTATTACATTGCATTACATTTACCAAAAATTAACGTACAAAAAATTTTTATTGGTATGAATAAACACTCTTTTACTTTAGCATTGCTTATATTGACCCTAATGATTAACGCACAATCAGATAATATAAGTTTAAAAAAAGATGAAAAAGGCCATAAGTTATTAGTTAATGACAAGCCTTTTTTAGTCAAAGGAATGAATTGGGACTATATGCCTATTGGTACCAATTACTCTTATGATTTTTGGGGCAAATCAGACATCTTTATCAAAAAAGCCTTAGACGATGAGATGAGCTTACTTCAAAATATGGGTGTAAACTCTATTCGAGTATATACGGGTATTCCTAAAAAATGGATAGAGTATATCTACAATACCTATGGTATTTATACCATGCTCAATCACTCTTTTGGTAGATATGGACTCAATATCAAAGGAGCCTGGACGCCGCATACCGACTATGCCAACGAGGATACTCGTGAACTCCTTCTAAGCGAAGTAAAAAAACTAGCCGAAGACTACAAAGACACCAAAGGGCTTTTACTTTTCTTGCTCGGCAATGAAAATAACTATGGACTCTTTTGGGAAGGTGCAGAGACAGAAGACATCCCTATAGATAAACGAAAATCTACCGAAAAAGCTTATCCAATGTATAAGCTGATGAATGATGCGGCCAAAGAAATGAAAAATATAGATAAAAATCATCCAATAGCTATTTGCAATGGCGATTTACTTTTTTTGGAAATTATATCCAAAATGTGTCCCGATGTTGATATTTATGGCGCTAACGTTTATAGAGGCGTTTCGTTTACAGATTTTTATGATAGATTAAAAAATGAGTATGACAAGCCAGTCTTGCTTACTGAGTTTGGCTCTGATGCTTTCAATGCCCTCTCCAATCAAGAAGACCAAGAAATGCAAGCCTACTATCTTAAAGGAAATTGGAAAGAAATCTATGAAAATGCTTATGGACTTGGCAAAAATGGAAATAGTATCGGTGGCTATACTTTTCAATTCTCTGACGGATGGTGGAAATATGGTCAAACCAAAAACTTAGATATTCAAGACAATAATGCCTCTTGGGCTAATGGTGGATACGATAGAGACTTCAAAAAAGGTCAAAACAATATGAATGAAGAGTGGTTTGGTATTTGTGCAAAAGGCCAATCTGATGCACAAGGTCATTATACTTTATATCCTCGATCTGCTTATTATGTTCTTAAGGAACTACATCAAATCGATCCGCTTGCCTCTGGAGTTAATCTATCCAATATTCAAGAAAAATTTTCTAACGTAAATAATACCGATGCGTCGCTCAGAGCAAGAGGCGACAAGGCAGCACTCAATGCCACGAGCAAAGGTCTCATCAGCCTAAGTAGACTATCAGCACAGTTTACTACTTTCAGTACAGGGGGCTCATTGATTACGACGCCTACTGTAGCCCCTGCGAACAATACTAAATATCCAAATCAATTGGGATTTGATCATATGCAGTCGTTTTTTGTAGGTGTGGAAGCCAACCCGGCACCCAATATGAGAGCAAATGTAGAGGCCAATATTTTAGGAAATGTAGCCCAAAACCCAATCGATGAAGTGTTTTTTGAAAATAGAGGCCGCCCAATTACGGTAAACACGCCAAATGGTCCTGTAGTGATGCAAGATAATAATCGACTCATGATTTACAGCGCTTCTTACAATTGGAATCATGAATGGTTCAACCTAGATGGATTCTATCGAAAAGGACACTATCACTGGATGTACGAAGGAGACTTCTTTGGACTCTACCCTGAAGCAAATTATGGTCCCAATATGGACATTTATAATGGTATGGCTCCTTTTGGAATGGAATTCGAAGGAAAGAAAGCACTTTCAGGTTTTAAAGCTGCTTTTGGTCCAGAGCTATGGTGGGGAGCTAACCCTGCGATTTTGCTCAAATATCGAAAAAATATCAAAGGTTTTGACATTACTGGGGTCTTTCACGAAGACTTAGCCCAGAGAGGCGGTTCAGAGAGTTCTTTTGCTATCCCGCAACCTAAAACTCGAAGAGCAACCCTTCATCTTGGAAGAAAGTTTGAAAATTTCGGACTAGACTTTGGTTTGATTTGGGGTGGTTCACCGCTTAATGGCAGAGAAATTCAGGTTCAACGTGGTACTGAAGAAAATCCACAAGTTTTCAATAGTAAGGTTACTGCTGCTGATAATTGGGGTGGAAAAGTCAAAATTACTTATTCCAAAGGAATAATTAATTGGTATGCCTCTTCGGCTGTTCAAGGACTTGTAGCCAACGGTGGATATGATGCTACACAGACTTTTACAGGCTGGAGATTAAAAGATGGTGGAAGTGGCAATCAATACAATTTCCTCACAGGGCTTACTTTGCAGCAAGGGAATTTTCAGATTGCACCCAATTTTCTATGGCAAAAACCTATAGAAGGACCTATCACAAGTGAAACAGCACCTGCTCGCCCTAGAAATATCCTTTCAGATCCATTTGTCGTAAGATCCAATCGTCAGCAAATTGCTGGAGAAATTCTCCTCACCTATGACCCTACGCCCGCTACTTGGTTCTATCAGTGGGACAATGATCGCACAGAAGATGCTAAATTCGCTTTTAATGCGGGTTTTGTATATAGACATCTACCTACTCGACAAGATGCCGCAATAGGTATCTTAGGTGATGGTCGTACCTTTTTCCCATTTGCAGGTTCTGCTCCTGCGCAAGATCTTTGGGAGGTTCATTCAAGAATAGTGTCCAAGCTTACCCCTGATTTTGGTCTAATCGCTAATATCTATGGTGGTACCGCTCAAGCTAACGGAAACGATGAAAGACTTTTGGAACGTTTTGGTTTTGATGTTCGTTCTGTTTACAAAAAAGTAAAATTAATGTACGCCTTCAAACTCAATGATTGGGGTCCTTTTGACTACCACAGAGACTTCAACTTGACCTATCCTATTCAACATATGCTCGATCTCTCTACAGAGCTAGGCAAGCCCGATTGGTTTTTGCTACCTACTACCAAGATAGGTATCAGAGGCACTTATCGTACGCTCAATCGTTATTCTCCTAGATACAATCCTACTCAGACTATAGATCCCAACACAGGGCTATGGAAACCCGATCCCGACGCTATCGGTTTCCCAGATGGCAATGAATGGGAAATCAGAACCTATGTTCACATCAATATTGGTAGATAAAATTATAAGTAAAATTGATAAAATTTATTAGATATGAAATCAATAATCAACAATAAAACGTTACCCATACTATTTTTGGTGTTATGCCTTTTTTCTTGTGAAAAATATGCGGAAGATCTTGCTGCACCAAAAGCGCCGAGCAATGCTGAAATTTTCTTAGACGATTTTACGGGAATGGGTACTAATTTTTATTTTCCATATATAACTGATGGCGCCAAAGCTGATGTCTTTTCATTAGATAGAACCCAAGGCGCAAATAATACTTCAGCATCCATTAGAATTGATGTACCTGATGCGAGTAATCCAACTGGAAATTTTGCTGGAGCTAGCTTTGTAGTGGATGGTCAACCAAGAGATTTATCTAAATTCAATGCATTGACATTCTATGCCAAGGCTTCTCAAAATGTAACAATAGGCTCTTTTACAATTGGAGAAGAATTACTGCTTGCCGAAAAAACAAACCTTAGATTTACCACGAATTGGGTAAAATATATTATTCCAATTCCAGACCCCGCTAAGCTTAAAAGTATTAAGGGAATGTTTGGTTTTTCTGCGGGCTCTCAAACTACTGGTGGTGTTGGTTATACTTTTTGGTTGGATGAAGTAAAATTTGAAAACATCAATGGTATAAGATTCATAGATGCCATGATTTTTGATGGAAGAAATTTGAGTGAAAATGTATTTGTTGGTTTGTCAGGAAGAATAGACGGAGGAAAAACGATATTTAGTCAATTAAATGGCACAATAGATACTATGAATACCAAGTCTGGTTATTTTACTTTCGAATCTTCCAATCCAAGTATAGCTTCTATTGATAATCAAGGCAATTTTAAAACATTAGCTAATGGTTTTACTGTCTTTTCTGCCCAAATTAGAAATACAAAAGCAAGAGGTTCGATGGTGTTGAATTTAAATGAATTTTTACAACCACCCGTACCTACTGAGCCAGCTAATAATGTAAAATCAATTTTTTCAGATAATTATACGCCCGCCTCAAATCCTGAGTTTCCGATATATGGTGGATCTACAGTTAATGTCCAAGTATTTGCAGTAAATAGTAATAATATAATTTCAATTTCCAACAACAACTATATGGGTATTGAATTCAATAAATCGCCAATCAATGCAACGGATCTCACTCATCTCCATATGAATATATACATTGAATCACCAATATCAAATTTAGAAGTTCAAATAAGAGATGTCGGTGCAAATTTAACGCTAGATACCGATGTGAATAATGGAAATCCAATAGGAGATGACAAAGATTATCGCTTTGTAGTCTCTGGTCTCACAGCAGGTCAGTGGAATACGGTTAGAATTCCCCTCGCTGGCAATATCGCAACGCAAAAAAACAACTTGGGGGCTTTGATTTTAGTAGGAGGCACACCAAATTTTCTTTTAGACAATATCTATTTCTATAAATAATCACTTTTATTCTAAAATTCTTTCATATGAAATCGAATCATAACCTAATAGCAGCAATAATTTTCGTAGGTGCGAGCCTAATGCTCACCTGCGACAAAGAAGCCAAACAAACCTTACCTGCCAGAAATTGGACACTTGTATGGAGTGATGAGTTCGACGATACGCGTGTTTCCAAAGCGAATGCGTCCAATTGGACCTATGAACTAGGTAGAGGCCCCAATAGTGATGGCTGGGGAAATCTAGAGTTACAAACTTATACAGATAAACTAAGCAACGTATTTATAGATGGCAAAGGCTTTTTAAACATCGTTGCTACAAAGACTGGAAGTGCTTTTGAATCCGGTCGAATTATTACCAAAGACAAATTTTCTCAAAAATACGGAAAGTTTGAAGCAAGAGTCAAAGTACCCTTCGGACAAGGTATATGGCCTGCATTCTGGATGATGGGACAAAACTTCGATACCGTCGGCTGGCCTAATTGTGGAGAAATCGACGTACTAGAAATCGTAGGCAGTCAACCCAATATCGCCTTTAGTACGATTCACGGGCCAGGATATTCAGGAGAAAAAGGAATTTCTAAAAAATACTACAAACAAGACGGTAGATGGGACGAAGATTTTCATATTTATGCTGTAGAGTGGTTTGAAGATCGTCTTGATTTCTTCATAGATGGCTATCTCTACCATCGCATCGCCAAATCTGATGTGGAAGCCAAAGGCAAATGGGTGTTTGACCAACCCTTCTTTTTATTGCTTAATGTAGCGGTTGGTGGAAATCTTCCAGGTCCTCCTAATGCGAGTACGATTTTCCCACAAACAATGCAAGTGGACTATGTAAGAGTCTATGAACTTAAAAAATAACTTTTTTAATCTAAAATTTTAATTATTCAAATAATCACAAATCACAAAATAGAAGAATGAAGATAGAAGAGATCAATGGCGAAAAGTACTACAAAATAGAGCGGTTTAATGAAATGCGGCCATTTTTTATGAGTATTGTGAGCGACTCCAATCATTGGCTATTTATCGCGAGCAATGGAGCACTTACTGCAGGTAGAAAAAATGCTGAGAATGCCTTATTTCCATATTATACCGATGACAAAATTATTCACTCTTGGGATACAACGGGAAGCAAATCAATTTTTAGAATCCATGGAACTCTTTCCGACTTTGTGTGGGAGCCTTTTTCGCATAGATTCAACGAAAAATATAAATTTCAACGAAATCTATATAAATCTATCTATGGCAATTCTATTATATTTGAAGAAATACTTTTTGATCTCAATATCGCTTTTCGCTACAAATGGGCTTCGAGCGACATGTATGGCTTTGTAAAAACCTCAGAAATCCAAAATCTCTCCGACAGAACCTACAACCTAACCGTATTGGATGGATTTCAAAATATAATGCCCTACGGTGTGCCTAGTGATTTGCAGACAAGTACGAGCAATCTGGTAGACGCCTACAAGCGAAACGAACTCAACGAAGAGACCGGAATGGGAATATTTTCACTCAGTGCTATCATAGTAGACAAAGCCGAACCAAGCGAAGCCCTTAAATGCAATATCGCTTGGTCTATCGGGTTGGATTCGCCAAACTATTTACTCTCATCCCGTCAGCTTAATTCTTTTAGATATAAAGGAGAAATAGAGCAAGAGTATGATATAAAAGGAGAACGAGGGGCTTATTTTGTAGTCCAAAAAATGACTATTAGCAAAAATGAAAATAAGAAATGGCATATTTTAGCCGATGTAAACAAAGACTATACTCAGGTGATAGAAGCTATAGAAACGATAAAAGCTTCATCTGAGCTTATCATTAAGATAGACAACAACATAAGCTTAGGCACCGAAAAGCTCAAAAAACTAATCGCATCGGCCGATGGCATTCAATATTCAGCAGACGACCGAAAAAATAATCGACATTTTTCCAATGTACTTTTCAATGTAATGCGTGGAGGTATTTTTGACAATAATTATTTTATCGAAAAGGAAGATTTTTTAAGCTATTTCAAGAATGCCAATGTGGCCGTATTCCAAAAATTTCAATCATTTTTTCAGAATCTTCCCAACACCTTTCTTTATTATGAATTGCTAAATTTGAGCAATTCTCAAGGGGATCCAGACCTTATTCGATTGAGTATAGAATATCTTCCCCTCAAATTTAGCCGCCGACACGGAGACCCCAGCCGTCCTTGGAATAAATTTTCTATCAACACCAAAAACGACGATGGCTCCAAAGTACTAGACTACGAAGGAAATTGGCGCGATATTTTCCAAAATTGGGAAGCATTGGCTTATTCCTATCCTAGATTTATAGAAGGAATGATATTTAAGTTTCTCAATGCCACTACATTTGATGGATACAATCCTTACAGAGTCACCAAAGGAGGCTTCGATTGGGAAACGATAGAGCCGCACAATCCTTGGTCAAATATTGGCTATTGGGGTGATCATCAGATTATATATTTACTCAAATTTTTAGAATTTATAGAGCAAACCAATCCGGGCAAGTTGATAGAATATTTCGATAAAGAATATTTTGTATATGCAGCAGTCCCATATCGCATCAAGCCATACCAAGAGTTACTCAAAAATTCAAGAGTAACGATAGACTACGACTATGAATGGGAAGAAAAAATCTCAACTAGATGCGAACAAATTGGTGCCGATGGCAGATTGGTCAAGGACAATAGCGATGGGATACACCGTGTCAATCTAATAGAAAAACTATTGGCTACATCGCTCTCCAAAATGTCTAATTTTGTTCCCGGTGGCGGAATTTGGCTCAATACCCAACGACCTGAGTGGAACGATGCCAATAATGCCTTAGTAGGAAATGGCCTATCAATGGTAACGCTATATTATTTGAGAAGATTTTTTAAATTTTTTGGAGGTATTTTAGAAAAATCAAATTTGGAGCAAATCAAAATTTCGAACGAATTGGTCGATTTTTATCACGGCATTAGAGAGGGTTTGCTCAGGCATCAAGCGATGCTAGCGCGAGATTTTACCAATGAAGACAGGAAGATAATCCTCGATACGTTAGGTCAAGTGGCATCTGACTATAGAATGCATATTTATACATACGGATTTTGGGGCAAAAAAAGAACGCACTCAATGCAAGGTCTCAAAAACTATGTAAATATCTGTCTTGCCTTTATCGAAAAGAGCATAGCTCAAAATGAGCGTAAAGATAAACTTTTTCATGCATATAATTTGATGACTTACACCTCTAAAGGAATTGAGATAGCACATTTGAGTGAAATGCTCGAAGGTCAAGTAGCTGTGCTCAGTTCAGGCTATCTTGATAGTGAAAAAAGCTTGAATCTAATCAATGCGCTCCGCCAAAGCAAACTCTATAGATCAGATGCCAAAAGCTATATACTTTATCCAAACAAAGAGCTTCCTAAGTTTCTCGAGCGAAATGTAATTACTCCTAAGCAAGTAAAAAATTTCGAACTAGTAGATAAACTTATCTCAGATGGGGATACCTCTATTATATCCAAAGACCTTAAGGGTAACTTTCATTTTAATGGCAAATTCAACAATGCCGAAGCACTATTAGCAGGTCTCAATGAACTCGCAAAGCTATCAGAATACTCAGATTTAGTATCCAAAGACACACCAAAAATGTTAGATTTGTATGAGGAAATATTTGACCATAAATCCTTTACAGGCCGCTCAGGTACATTTTTCGCCTACGAAGGTCTCGGTTCAATATATTGGCATATGGTCTCTAAGTTATATCTCTCTATAGCAGAAAATCTAGAAAAAATTGACGACAAAGACACTAATGTCAAAGAAGCAATGACTATGCATTTCTTACATACTGGCCAAGGAATTGGACTTTATAAATCCGCCAATGAATATGGTGCATTTCCTACTGACCCCTACTCTCATACGCCTTTGCATAGAGGTGCGCAACAACCAGGGATGACCGGACAAGTAAAAGAAGATATTATCACTAGATTCAAAGAGCTAGGGATAATATTAGGCGAAGGAAAATTGCAGTTTGCTCCAAAATTTCTCCAAAAAAGTGAATTCTTTGAAGAAGAAAACACCTTGATTTTTTATGATTTAAATGGTTCAGAAATTTCGATTGATGTTCCTAAAAACAGCCTCGCTTTTACGATATGTCAAGTGCCTATTATATATATCCAAAGCAATAAAAGCAAAGTTACGATCCATTTTGATAATCATATTGTAGAAATTGAGGGAAATGAAATAAATGCCGAGCAAACAGCAAATAATTTTGACCGAAGTGGTGAGATCTTAAAAATTGAAGTAGAATTGAAAAATTGATGATTAAGAATATAAACGTATTATTGATGAGTTTTTTATTGAGTTTTTTCCAAAGCTGTGCTAAGCCTGTATCACCTACTGCAAAAGAATTATTTGAAAAAAACTACAAAGCAATATGCTATGGTGGCTACAGACACAACACCCGCGATACACAGCCCACTTTGATTCAAATCAAAGAGGATTTGAAAATATTAGCTGCGTTGGATATTAAATGGATTCGTACTTACAATGTGCATCTGGCAGAGACTGAAAATATTCTGAAAGCTATCAGAGCCTTGAAGAAGGAAAACAAAAACTTTGAAATGTATCTAATGCTAGGCGCTTGGATTGATGCTAAAAACGCATGGACAGAGCTGCCTGTAATTCACAACGAAGAAAGCGAGAGAAACGCTAAAGAAATAGACGAAGCCGTAAGACTCGCCAACCTATATCCAGATATCGTAAAAGTAGTCTCTGTAGGTAATGAAGCAATGGTAGATTGGGCTACAAAATACTATGTAACGCCTGATATCATCCTCAAATGGGTGAAATATCTTCAAAAGCTTAAAGAAAATAATAAACTTTCCAAAGACCTTTGGATTACCTCTTCCGACAATTTTGCCTCGTGGGGTGGAGAAGCTAAATATCACAACGAATCGCTCAAAGAATTGGCAAAAACTGTAGATTATATCTCATTACACACTTATCCGATGCACGACACGCACTACAATCCCATATTTTGGGGTCTATCAACCGAAGAAACAGCACTACCCAAAGAAAAGCAAGCCCAACTTTTGATGAATCAAGCTTTAGAATATGCCAAAAATCAATATAAAAAAGTAGCAGACTACCTTAAACTCATAGATGTACAAAAGCCTATACATATCGGCGAAACAGGCTGGGCTAGTTTTTCTATGGACTTCTATGGCGATGAAGGCTCTATGGCATGTGATGAATACAAACAAGGACTATATTATCAGAAAATGATGGAATGGAGTCAACAAGACAAAATTACTATTTTCTTTTTCGAAGGCTTTGACGAGCATTGGAAAGATAGCCAAAATCCTGGAGGTTCAGAAAATCATTTCGGACTATTTGCTTTAGACGGTCAAGCTAAATTTGCGCTTTGGAATGAAATAGACAGAGGACTATTCAAAGGATTAAATAGAGATGGACACCCTATTATCAAAACATTTGGAGGGGACAAGGATAAAATGTTACAATTTCTCAAAATCAAATATAAAAATTGATGAAATGGGCTTTGGAAGATTGTTTTTTGGCTTCGTTTTATTTGTATTCACTTGCTTGGGTTTATATAGCTTTATTTTCATGAAAAATGACAATCAAATGAAACAGACTTTAGGCTATGAGACTACTAGAAAGGGAAAAAGTTTTGCACCAATTACATTTGGTTCTAGTAATCAAGTTAGTGATAAGCCAATTGTGATCGAAATTAATCCTAATAAGCAATTTCAAAAAATTACAGGATTTGGCGGTTCGTTTACAGAGGCTACTTGTCATTTATTGTCTCAATTGAGTGAAGCTAAGCGTAAACAGATTTTGGAAGCTTATTTTAGTGAAGATGGTGCGAATTATTCTATGGCGCGCACCACTATGGCTAGTTGTGATTTCTCTTTAGGGCATTATACCTATGCAGCTGTAGCCGACGACCTTTCCCTCTCCCATTTTACAATAGAGCACGATCAAAAAGAAATCATCCCGATTATCAAAGCCGCTCAAGCTATTTCCAAAGAGGGCTTTAAAGTTATCGCATCTCCTTGGACGTCTCCGCCTTGGATGAAAGACAATAATCATTGGGTAGGAGGAAAACTAAAATTGGAGCATTACCCAACTTTTTCTCTTTATTTCCAAAAATATCTGGAAGCATATCAAAAAGAAAAAATCGATATTTGGGGCTTAACCGTAATCAACGAACCGCACGGAAACGGGAATAATTGGGAAAGTACGCTCTTTTCACCTAAAGAAATGACGGACTTTGTAGAGTTTCATCTCGGGCCTAGATTAGAAAAATCTGCCTTTAATCAAGTAAAAATACTCGGCTACGACCAAAATAGAGCAGGACTCAAAGAATGGGTAGATGAAATGTATCGCAGTGAAAATTCCAGAAAATACTATGCAGGCACGGCTGTACATTGGTATGAGAGTACGTATGATTATTTTCCAGATGCACTAGACTATGCCAAATCAAAGCAGCCTGAAAAGTTTTTGATTCAAACTGAAGCCTGTATCGATGCGGAAGTTCCACATTGGCAAGAAGATGATTGGTATTGGCAAAAAGAAGCTACCGATTGGGGTTGGGATTGGGCTTCGCCAGAAGACAAACATCTCCATCCTAAATATGCCCCTGTACACAGGTATGCTACCGACATTATTGGCTGCCTCAATCACGGCGTAGATGGCTGGATAGATTGGAATATGGTACTGGACAAACAGGGCGGCCCAAACTGGTTTAAAAACTGGTGTATCGCGCCCGTAATAGTAGATACAGCCTCCGATGAAGTGTATTACACACCACTGTACTTTATAATGAAGCATTTTAGTAAATTTATTCGTCCTGAAGCGCACAGAATAGGTTGGACAATGAATGAAAAGTCGGATATAATGACTACCGCAATTAAAAACAAAGACAATTCGATAGTGGTAGTACTTTTCAATCCCACCACCGAGGATAAAAATATTGAGATAGCCATCAATGGCAAAGTAGAAAACACAACACTAGCTGGGGAATCATTACAAACAATAATTATTCAAGAAAAATAAAAGAAATGAGGCGCATATTAGTATTTTGTAGTTTTTGGATGATAGCAAGCAATATGCGTTCACAAATAGACACGCCCTTCAATAAATTGGTTTGGAGCGACGAATTTAATGGCTCAGGCGCTATTGATGCCTCCAAATGGCATCATCAAACCCTGCTCCCCAATGGCAACTCTTGGTACAATAATGAAGTACAGCACTATACCAATAGAGTAGAAAATTCAGCTCAAATCAATGGAAACCTAAAGATTTCGGCCAAAAGAGAAAATTTTACAGACCAAGGCGTAACTAAAAACTTTACTTCTGCGCGTTTAAATTCAAAATTTGCTTTTACCTATGGTAGGGTAGAGGTGAGGGCAAAAGTTCCGACCAACCAAGGTAGCTGGCCTGCCATTTGGCTTTTAGGGAAAAACATCAATGAACCTGGCGGGTTTTTTACCAACCAATTTGGTACAACCAATTGGCCTGCGTGTGGGGAAATAGATATAATGGAAGCCGGGATTTATGGAGTTTCCAATAAAATAGGAAGCGCTATTCATACCACCTCATCTTCGGGCAGCACCATAAACAATGGCGGAAGAGTTGTGAATGATTTAGGGACTAATTTCCATCTTTATACAATGATTTGGACACCTAAATTTATCTCTTTTGCCCTAGATGGACAAGTTTATTATACCTACAATCCTTCTACTAAAAACGCGAGCACGTGGCCTTTTGATGCGCCGCAGTATATTTTGCTCAATATAGCAATGGGCGGCGTGGCAGGGAGTATTCCAGCTGGTTTTAGCCAAGCAGATATGGAAATTGATTATATTCG
>JALOMB010000056.1 GCA_025455685.1 Chitinophagales bacterium
TCTTATATACTTTAGTTATCGTATCTCTTCCGTCATCCTTTGGAAAACACTTTGTGTTTGGTTTCTTCTTGACGATCAAAGTAACTGGTAAATCCCCAGAAGGCACACTAAATCTCCGAAAACTTGGTTCGTTATATATCGTCTCCCCACCAATTCGCCATTCTAGACTATCCCATTCTACCGAAGAGTCTATAGCAAAAGCAGGAGAGCCCATCAATAAAGTATAATCGTATGGTATAATGTATGGGTATAATGAAGAACCGACAAACATTTTTTCGTCTGACCTGAAATTTGCTTTTACTTCTTTTGCATTTGCACAGGGGTCTTCCTTGCCACAGCCTAGATATATAACACTTAAAAGCAGAGAAACTACTATAATTTTTATTGTTTTCATAACTTATTCATTTAAAGTTAAAAAATACTTGTCAAATTTAATACTTTTTTTTCATTTCTTGAACTATTTTATTTAGTTCATCGATTTGCTTTTTATTGCTATACTTAAGATTAGTAGAATTAAAAACAAACTAAAGATTTCGCAAAGTTCAGCAGTGTAAATGACATTATATTTAAGGTAAAATATATTTTCCGAGGGAATATAACCAAAAGTACATTCCTAAAATACCACCAAAAAATGTAAGAACCAAAAACTGAAAGGCTTGATTTAAATTATAAAAAACTTTTTTGAACAAGAGAAACATGATACCAAAAGCAAGAAATAAACCTAGTAATGGAAATGTACCTTCATATAAATCTAGATATTTAGACAACCTAACTTCGTCATTATTTAAACCAAAATAACTTCCTCCTCCTAAAAATCCAATAAAAAATAACGCCATAAAAAAATTTATAATAAATCTAGCGGAAAACATAGTAAGATAAATCATCAAATACAATAAATAAAAATTCTTTTGTAATCTAACAAAATAAACGATTGAAAGGGAGAAAATACTAATTAAAAAAGTTATACAAATTCCACCAAGTAAGATTAAAATTTGATGTATATCATTTAATATCATGCCACTATCGCAGCTTGAATAATGAAGAATTGGTTTATATCCTAGATAAAGAGAAACTATAAAATGTCCAAATTCATGTGAAACTGTACCGAAAATTACACTAAAAAAAGAAAATAAAAATAAAGTTAAAGATTCCTTTATATTATAGCACGGAATATAATTCAATTTATGCATTTTGTTATGAGATTTCATAAATTTATCATGAAGTTTAACTATTAGTTTTGGTTAATTTAATTCTATTCGAGAAAATTTATAATAATGACGATTCATAATTTGAAAGCTAACAAAATAAAGGGTTTGCGGAAAGCTATAAAAAAAGTTAAAAAATGTTTCAGGCTTTTTTTATAGCAAATTTAGGAGAATTATCCACAGAATATATAATTTGTATCAAAAAACAAATAATCTTCAATTCTGCTACTTATTTATATAGAAATTATTTAGAATCAATTTGCTCAAAATACCGATTTAGATATTTGCCTATCATATCAAATTCTATATTAATCTTCTGTCCAAGACCCCATATTGAAGCATTTGTATGTTCCAAAGTAAATGGAATTAAACTTACCTGAAAAGAATTCTGCTTCAAACTATGTGTAGTTAGTGAAATCCCATCGAGACATACAGAGCCTTTTTCGATAATGAGATTGTTATATTGCGGTGGAATTTGAATTGTAAAATTAGTGCTATTATCTAGATGTTGGATTTTTGTGATTTCAGCAACGCTATCTATATGGCCTTGGACGATATGCCCACCAAAGCTATCTGATATGCCCATACTTGGCTCTAAATTGATATAATCCCCGATTTGCCAATGGCTAATAGTCGTCTTTTCTATGGTTTCCCTAATTGCAACGACTTTATAGGTATCGTCTAGAATCTCTGTAATGGTCAAACAAATTCCATTATGCGATAAACTATTGTCGATAGAGAGCTTAGCGGTAAGTTTGGAAACCAAAGTAAACTCAATGGCGTCATTTAGCGACTTAATATGTGTTATTTTGCCTAAATCTTTGATAATTCCTGTAAACATAGCTTTGATGATTTTAAGATATAAGCTCCCAATGGAAGCCAAATTTCATGAAATGTAGAAATTTCTTTAAGGATAAATGATTTTCATGATTTAAATCTGGATCAGACCCTAAGATAGAATCCGTGATATCATTTGATTTCATTAAAATATTCTGATCTGAAGCAATTGAAGCCAGTTTTAGATTAATGTCTCCAGATTGCCTAGTGCCGGCTACATCACCAGGGCCGCGAAATTTCATGTCTTCTTCTGCGATGACAAAACCATTGGATGTTTCGGTCATGACCTTCATGCGATTTTTAGCATCTGCACTAATATTGTAAGCTGTGAGCAAAAAACAATAAGATTGTTTATTTCCTCTACCAACTCTACCTCTTAGCTGATGAAGTTGACTCAATCCGAATCGGTCTGCGTTTTCGATAACCATAATACTTGCGTTAGGGACATTGACACCGACTTCTATGACGGTAGTAGCTAAAAGAATATGCGCTTGACCAGTCGAAAAATCTTCCATGACTTTATTTTTTTCATCGGCCTTCATTTTGCCATGTACCATGACGACTCGATAGCCAAAAGCCGCAAAAATTTTGGAGACTTGCAAGTATCCTTCTTGAAGATTTTTCAAATCAATTTTTTCACTTTCTTCAATTAGTGGATAAACAATATAAGCTTGAGCACCAAGATCTAGTTCGTTTTTGAGAAAATGAAACAGTTCATTTTTCTTATTGTCGAAGATATGTTTGGTTTTAATTTCTTTTCGTCCTTTAGGCAATTCATCGATAATAGAAACGTCTAAATCACCATAAAGGGTCATAGCTAAAGTTCTCGGGATAGGTGTAGCAGACATGATCAAAATATGCGGAGGCTTATCTGCTTTGGCCCATAAGGCAGCTCTCTGTGCTACACCAAATCTGTGTTGTTCATCCACGACTACCAATGCTAAGTTATGAAAAACTACCTTTTCTTCTATTACTGCGTGAGTTCCGATGATTATATTGGTTTTGCCAGAAGCTAAATCCGTCAATATTCTAGTTCTTTCTTTTCCTTTGACACTACCACTGAGGAAATCAATTTGAATTGGTAAATCCCTTGCGAGTTCTGTTAAGGAAGCAGCGTGTTGTTTTGCTAAAATTTCTGTAGGTGCCATAAGACAAGTCTGAAATCCATTGCCATTGGCGATAAGCATTGCTAAAAAAGCGACGATAGTTTTACCGCTACCCACATCCCCTTGAAGAAGTCTATTCATTTGCTGCGAGGAATTCAAATCATTGAAAATTTCTTTTACAACGCGTTTCTGTGCCTCTGTAAGCGAAAAAGGCAACATATTTGGATAAAATAAGTCAAAGAGCGCTCCACGACTAGAAATTTTCTGTGCGTGTTTTAGTGTTTTTTTGGTTTGTTTTAGTCTTTTCATTTGCATTTGAAGCAAAAAAAACTCATTAAACTTAAGCCTATGCTGGCTTGCAGCGACATCTCTTTCGTCTCGCGGATTATGAACATACCAAATGGCTTGTTTCCAGGACATACAATTTAAATCATCGAGAATAGATTTAGGGAGAAATTCGATGAAAACTTCAGGATTAATTTGCTTTAGTGTTTCTGAAATCAACGATTGAAGGGCTTTGGAATCTAGTTTTTTATGTTTCATGGACTCTGATGTCGGGTAGATAGGATGAAACCCTAAGTTTTTCAACGAATCATCGCCCTTAAATACGCTTAACTCAGGATGGGCCATTTGAAGCTGAAAGCCATATGGCAAGACTTTCCCAAAGCAAACATAGGTTGTTTCAGGATTAAGGTATTTTTGGATGCGTTCCGCCATTTGAAACCAAACTAACGATAAATTTCCTTGACCATCAAACAAAGTCGCGGTAAGTCTCTTGGTACGTCCTTGACCAATGAGTTGAATATTATTGATTTTACCTTTGACTTGAACCCAAGTGTTTTCTTGGAGTAACCCAATAGAATGGATTTGCGTTTTGTCTATGTATTTATAGGGATAATAAGTGATGAGATCGTAAACACGGAAAATTTTTTGTTTTTGAAGCAAAGATACTTTGGTCGAGTCTAAACCAGGAATATCTTCGATAAAACTATGTAGTTCTAGCATTACTTTTTATATTCTAGGTCAAACTTAGTTAATCGCTCTATAAATAGAGAAACAAATTCTGTATTGATTTCAAAATAATAGACTCCTTCATATTTTTTTCTAATAGCGATTTTTTCTTTGACAAATGACTGCATGTATTGTGTACAAAGAGATTGGCTTATTCCTGTAATCTTTATTATGTTTTTAATTTGAATAGGTTGTTCTTTGATTATGGCTTGAATGATTTGAGCACGTTTTTTATTGAGCAGTAATTTAGTAATAAAAAAACTTTCTTTGACTCGAGACAAGTGACTACAAATGTCAGAGAAGCCATTTTGTCTCGTATCTATTTCCAAGAAATCGCAAAAAATGTTCATTCTTCGTTCATCTATTTGATAATAAACCTCTCTACTTTTTTTCTCTTTGATGATAAGATTTGATTTTTTCAATAAAGCTAGATATTGAGATGTAATTGGTTGACTAAGATTTGTTAAAATTTGAAGTTGTGACACATAAATTGGCTGATTCTGAGAGATTTTGGACAAAAGCAGTTGGCAATGCGGATTCAGGAAAGTTTTACAGACGAAGTTTAAGCGCTTGATACTGTTGGGATTGTAGAGATGACTAAGCATAGATTAAGAGAGATTTGAATTATATCCATGTACAATATAATTTGGTTTAAAAGAAGTGATGGCATCAAAACTACCTGAAAAAGCCTTCTCGCTAAGATATGGCCAAATCCAACGGATATTTAAAAATTCTCTACAGAAATCTTCATTTATCCCTACTTGCTTTGCAGAACTATATAACTGAGTCAATCTATCTAAGGCTTCAAACCCAGAAGGCAGCATTGTATCTTCATTAGCATAACTAAAAAACACATTGCCTCTTCGTGCGTCAAGAGTTAAAAGAAGTTCTTTTTGATTTAATAGCTTACACATAGCTTTTGCATAGATTTGTAATCCATCAAATGCAATTATCGGAATGTTGTGAGGCCATGCGAGTCCTTTGGTTAATGATGACCCAATTCTCAAGCCAGTAAACGATCCAGGCCCGCGATTAAGTAAAATTAAATCGATATCTTTTATCCTTACATTATTTTCAGCAAGTATATCTTCAATATAATTGTTGACAAGCAATCCATGCTGAAGAGGTTCAGGGGCAATTTTACAAAACTCCTTGTCGTTGATTTTTAAACCAATATAGAGTAAAGAATAAGCTGAATCTATATATAATACTTTGGAAAATGCTGATGGATTCAATGATTTGAAAATTTAAGGACAAAAATAAAAAAAAATACCAAGACCAATAAAAAAATTTGATTAATTTTATCGTAAATTTAATCTATAAACATGCAATTGTCGAGTAAAGTCTTTAATTTAGAAGAAGAACTAAAGAAACATTTTGGATTTTCTGAGTTCAAATCAAACCAAAAGGATATTATTTTATCCCTTTTAGCGGGCGTAGATACCTTCGTACTCATGCCAACGGGTGGCGGTAAATCAATGTGTTATCAACTTCCAGGTTTAATATTGCCTGGAACTGCCGTAATTGTTTCACCACTTATCGCACTAATGAAAAATCAAGTCGATTTGATTCGTTCGTATTCTAATGATGATGAAATTGCCCATTTTTATAATTCTACTTTAAATCTAGGTCAGAAGCGTCATGTAGAAGAAATGGTACTTCAGGGACGTACTAAACTCATCTATGTAGCACCTGAAACCCTAGCAAAAGAAGACAATGCTGAATTCTTTCATAGCGTAAATGTATCATTCTTCGCTGTGGATGAAGCTCATTGTATCTCTGAATGGGGTCATGATTTTAGGCCGGAATACAGAAAACTACGTGAGACCATTAATAAATTGCCAAAAAAAGTACCGATTATAGCCTTGACGGCTACAGCTACTCCTAAAGTACAACATGATATCATCAAAAATCTCGAACTCGAAAATCATGTCACATTTGTCACCTCTTTTAATAGGCCTAATTTATATTATGAGATAAAATACAAAGTAAATGACACTTGGGCTATAAAAAACATGGTTCAATTCATCAAAACACACCCAAATAAATCAGGTATAGTCTATGTGCTAAACCGAAAGTCTGCAGAAGATATTGCCAAAATTTTTAATGAAAATGGCATTAAGGCACAACCTTATCATGCCGGGCTAGAAGGTAAATATAGAAATCAAACCCAAGAAGCGTTTATAAAAGATGAAATCCAAGTCATTGTAGCTACTGTGGCCTTTGGAATGGGTATTGACAAACCCGATATTCGATTTGTGATTCACTTTAATATTGCGAAAAGCATTGAAAATTATTATCAAGAGACAGGTAGAGCAGGCAGAGATAATCTAGAGGGAATTTGTGTAGCTTATTTTAATTATAAGGATATTAGTCAAGTAGAAGGGTTGCTCAATAAGAAAAATGTCACAGAAAAAGAGCGCTCTATGCTCCTAATCGATGAAACCGTAGCCTATATAGAAGATGGAGGCTGTCGCAGAAAATTTTTACTCAATTATTTTGGTCAAAACTATGATTCTACCGATTGTACCGATAGACAAATGTGTGACAATTGTAGAAATCCAAAAGAGCATATGGATGCGCAAGAACAAATGGTTTTGGCTTTGCAGAATGTCCGAGAATGTAAAGAAAGTGTCAAGATTAATCATCTGACAAGTGTGCTTTTGGGAGATAAGAATGATGCAGTGGTCGCTTATAATCATCACAACAGCAAATATTTTGGCAAAGGTAAGGATTTAGATAATTTATTTTGGACGTCTATTTATAGAAATGCGATAATTCATGGATTGGTTTATCGAGAAATTGAAGAGTTCGGAACACTAAAAATGACAGCTAAAGGCTATGAATATCTCGAAAATCCTTATCCTATAAAAGTATATAAAAATCACGATTATCAGGCAAATGCCGGTGTAGTTTTCGCTCATGGACATTCCGCTACCTTTGATAAAGCGCTGTTTGATATTCTCAAATCCCTTACGCGAGATGAAGCTAAAAAAAGCAATTTGCCTCCTTACGTTATTATTCCGGATGTGTCATTAGAAGAGATGTGCCTGAAATATCCCATAACTGAGGAAGAGTTCGCTAATATTATTGGAATAAATCAGACAAAAGCCAAAAAATATGCGCCAATTTTTACTAAAATAATTAGCGAATATGTGATAGCAAATGAAATAGAACGTCCAAGTGATTTAACTGTCAAGAGTATCGCCAATAAATCAAGCCTGAAACCTAAAATTATCAATGCTATCGACAAAAAAATATCTATTGAAGACTTGGCCAATCAACTCAAGATTACCTATGGCAAACTTGTGGAAGAAATCGAATCTATTGCCTTAAGTGGTACCAAAATTGATGTTAGGTATTTTCTAAACGAAATCATGGATGAGGAATTGATCGATGAAATTTATGATTTCTTCGCTCAAAATGAATCTGGAGACATCAAAGAATGCCATAAATGCTTTATCGATGATGATTTGCCATTAGAAGATATTCATTTAGTAAAATGTCAATTTATTAGCGATCATATCGCTTGATTCTATCTGTTTTCTATTTAATCTAGCGATTCTATGGTTGTTTAGAGGGGTTTTATTATTATTTTCTATGAACACTCCGCTATAATTTGTTATTTTTGCCCATTTTCAAACATATATCAAATGAAAACAGAATTTATAACTAGATATGCGGAACTCATTGCAGAATATTGTATTGAAGTAAAGCCCAAGGATA
This sequence comes from Chitinophagales bacterium, assembly GCA_025455685.1. Lineage (GTDB taxonomy): Bacteria > Bacteroidota > Bacteroidia > Chitinophagales > JADJOU01 > JALOMB01. Next base: position 7,886 of record JALOMB010000056.1, read on the forward strand.
AAATTCTCATAAAATCTACTTATCTCGCGGAAGATTTAATAAATGCCTTGATCAAAGCGATACAAGATAGAGGGGGATTTGCCTATTGTGAGGTTCAAGTTAAGAATCAGAACCATTTTTTAGTAAACTATTCCAATGAATTTACACAAAACCTCGAAAATCCTATCAATAATCTTTGGACTCAAGATTTTCAAGGGTTTGTCAATATCATGGCTCCTTTTCTAAAAGAAGAGACCATAGATTTTCCTATAGATTTACAGAAACAAGCTGTGATTTCAAAAGCTCAGAAACACGTTAACAGTCTCTATATGCGTCGAACAGGTGACAGGTCTCTAAAGCGTACTTTATTACAATTCCCTACGCATCAGGCTGCAATTGACGCCAATATGAGCTTGGAAGCCTACGAAAATTTTGTCATTCAGGCTTGTATGCTCGACAAAGAAAATCCCTCAGCATCTTGGCGGGAACTAGGAAAAAATCAGCAAGTATTTACCGATTATCTCAATTCAAAATCAGAAATTCGCTATGTAGGCAGCAATATTGATTTGACTTTTAAAACGAAGGGAAGAACATGGATCAATTCTGATGGCAAGACAAATATGCCGTCTGGGGAGATTTATACGTCTCCGGTAGATGATTCGGCAAATGGTTGGGTTAAATTTACCTTGCCGAGTTCTATGCATGGAAAACATTTCAGAGGCATATCCATGGAAGTTAAAGACGGCGTGATTGTAAAGTGGGAAGCAGATGAAGGCAAAGAAGCCTTGGACAAAATTATGGCTATTCCTGGTGCCAATAGATTTGGAGAAGCTGCTATCGGGACTAATTATCAAATTCAGCAAGCCACCAATAATATATTGTATGATGAGAAAATAGGCGGGACAGTTCATTTAGCGCTAGGTCAAGCATATCATCAATGTGGCGGAATAAACGAAAGTCAAATTCATTGGGATCTCATCACCTCGATGGCAGATGGAGAAATTTATGCGGATGGAGAATTATGTTATCAAAATGGACGATTTACGATAGGTTAAGATGATAGGGTTCATTGATATTTTAAATAAATTTCCGCTAATTTTTAAGTTTGTCAAATTTACGATAGTAGGTGGGACGACTTTTTTCATCGATATCGGCTTGACTTATTTCACCAAAGAAAAATTCGGCATTCATAAGCTTCTAGCTAATGCAGTAGGCTATATAACGGCAGCCTTAGTCAATTTTTTTTGGAATAAATTTTGGACTTTTCACAATCAAGAAGCAAATTTTGGAATTCAGCTTTTGAAGTTTGGCTTTATTGCTTCAGGTGCTCTAGCATTGAGTACGGGTTTGATCTATATTTTGAATGAAAAATTACGCATCAACTTTTATGTTTCAAAACTTGTGGCGGTTTTGTTGGTGATGTTTTATAATTTTGTCATGAATAGTTTGTTTACATTTAGACAGTAAACGATTTACGCTATAGTGTCTAATAAGTTGACAGGTCTAAATTGTCTCATGATTAAGTCATCTTAGATAAGAGCTAAATAAGCGGTAAGGAAATTACCAAAAATTTATTATCTTTGTTTATTAAATCTTTAGCATGACGAATCAAAACGTATTAGACGCATTATCCAAAGTAATAGAACCGGATTTAAAAAAAGACTTAGTTTCTTTAAATATGATTCGAGACTTAGTACTAGACGGAAATAAAATTAGCTTTACGATAATGCTAACTACACCGGCTTGCCCCATGAAAGAAAAAATGGAAAAAGATTGCAGGGAGGCTCTTTTATCCATAAATCCAGATGCAGAGATTCATATCTCAATGACTGCAGAAGTGTCTTCTTCCCGAAGCGCAGTAAACATTCTGCCCAATGTAAAAAATATTCTTTTGGTATCTTCTGGCAAAGGAGGCGTAGGAAAAAGTGCTGTTACCGTTGGATTAGCGAAGCATTTACATCGAAAAGGCGCTAAAGTAGGAGTTTTAGATGCAGATATCTTGGGTCCGAGTATTCCGACTTTGTTTGGAATAAAACAGCTCAAACCAAAGGTCAGAGAAATCAAAGACAAGCTGTATATTTTGCCAATAGAAATCGCTGAAGACTTCAAAGTCCTATCAATAGGTTTTTTGGTAGATGAACAGCAAGCTATCGTTTGGCGAGGACCAATGCTTACATCAGCCTTAAATCAATTTGTCAAAGACGTGCTTTGGGGGGATTTAGATTATTTAATAGTAGATATGCCTCCGGGTACCGGCGATGTGCAGATTACCCTAAGCCAAATGCTTCAAGTAACCGGTGCGATTATCGTCTCTACGCCAAGTGAGGTAGCTATAGCAGATGTCAAGAAAGCCATTACTATGTATGCTATTGAAGGAATTGGGGTGCCTGTCTTAGGTCTTGTAGAAAACATGAGTTATTTTATTGCTCCTGAAACTGGAGAGAAACATTATGTATTCGGAAAAGATACAACGTCTCAAATCGCCAAAAGTTACGATTTACCTGTATTCGCTCAAATCCCACTTTCGTCTTCGTGGCGTGCAAGTTTAGATTCCGGGAAATTCTTTGACGCTGAGGTAACAGATATCGATAAGGTTTTGGAGGAAATGACACAAAACATTGCGCAAGAAGTCTCTATTCACAACCAAAAAAAGCTTGTTAAAACGTAAGAAATGAGTTTGATGAAAGTCTTCGGTAGCTTTTTGGCTGCTTTTGAATTTCATCGATTTTATAGAGAGATCTATAGACCAATAGAAAATCAAAAGAAAATCAAGAAGACCATTATTGCTAATTTTAAAGGAACGCAATATGCTCAGGATATCGAATTCAAAGATAATTGGCAAGATATACCCTTGGTAGATTATGAGGCAATTCGCCCTTATATAAACGATATAAGCCTCGGAAAACCAAATATTCTGACCCGAAATAAAATTATATATTTTGCGAAAACTTCAGGAACTATTTCAGGAGTCAAATATATTCCTCTTAGTAAAGTAACGCTTCTCAATCAAATAAAATTTATTAGAGCCCAACTTTTCATTTATCTCTATAAAACCAAAAAATATGCTATTTTAAACCAAAAAATGCTTTTTTTACAAGGCTCGCCAAAACTTGATGTATACAACAAAGTAAAATACGGAAGACTTTCTGGCATTGTCTATCATTTCGTTCCCTCTTGGCTAATCAGCAATAGACACCCGAGTTATGAAGTTAATATTATAGAAGATTGGTCACAAAAAGTTCTAGCTATTATAAATTCTCTTGGACAAAGAAAACTGAGTGTCATAGGAGGAATTCCACCTTGGGTTTTAGGGTTTTTAGAGAAATTGCAACATACAACAAACCCATTTATCAAAGAAATTTCACTTTATATTCACGGAGGCGTTTCAATTTCACCATTTTACGAAAGACTGCGAAAATTTTTACCCAATACAGATTTTCTAGATACCTATGCTGCTTCAGAAGGTTTGTTCGGTCTGAGTCTAGAGCCAAATGAGGCTACGCTAACTTTGATATCACACAGCGATATCTATTATGAATTTATAGAGTTTTCTAAGCCAAATGCACCAATTATAGATCTAAGAGACATTAAAACTCAAGTGGTTTATGAAATTATAATCTCCAATATGTCTGGACTATATCGATATAGAATTGGAGATTTAGTCGAATT
>JALOMB010000057.1 GCA_025455685.1 Chitinophagales bacterium
GATAAAATATTTTTCGTAACTGATGATGATAATAGCGGTGCTACTGAATCAATAAGATTAGCTATTAGCCGTTCTAACGGTAATTTAGGCATAGGTATTACAAATCCATTATCTCGATTACACGTTAATGGGGAAATACGTTCTGGTGAATCTGGTGTAGGTTATGTTACATTAGGAACTGGAAATGCTAACAATTCTGGACATATCAATTTCTTTAGACCTAATGGTACTAGAAATGGATATATTGGCTGGGGTGCAACAAATATAGATTATATGGCTGAAAATGGAGGTAGACATTATTTTGGTGGTGGAAGAGTGATGGTATCTACCTTGGCAGGTTCAGGTACAGCTCCAGTATCAGCCACAGCTGATGGTACCTTAGTCAGAGGTTATCAGAGTGGTGAAGTAGTGAATGTGCAAATTATCGATCAGGCATTCTTCTCGGGAATAAGAATGCAGGGAAGTAATAGACATCTTATTACAAAAACCTACGTTCCCAAATCTCCAAACTCCAAAATTATCGTAGAATTTTACAATAACAATAATAGAGTAACAGGATGGTTTAGTGGTGGAGATGCAGCTGATGTATTTGAGTCTAGATTATATATTAATGGAAGTCGCAGAAATACAAACAATTGGCGTTCACATTTCTGGGAATGGCAAACGGATAGCCGTATCAAAGGACAAGGAAGATCTAGTGATTTATTTCCTTTAGTTGGTTCTATGGATGTCTCAGGTACAAATCCAGTTACTATTGAGATAGAATTACTCAGAACTGAAGGTGATGATTGGATTTGGGTAGAAAATGGTACAAATGTTTTAAAAGTTACTGAAATAGCTAGATAATCCTACAACTAAGTGTTGTTTTATGAGGTTGTTTATTGTATTGATTTATTTTTTACCTTTTAGCTCAAAAGCCCAAAATTTTAGCTTTTATAAAGATTCTGCAGTTTTTTCTTCTGTCAAAGTATATGTCGATGCCCAGAAAAAGTACGATTTAATACTAAAAAATAAAAAAACTGAATTAGATTCTGTATATTATAGGAAAATGGAAAAATATTATTTCTATGAAAGCAAAATGAATCAATCAAACCCCGAAAATACGAGTAATACATCTTTAGTATTCAAGGAAGATGAACTCAAAGAATTTGAAGCGTTAAAGAATTTTTTAGAAAATCCTGATTTATTTCCCATTTATGATTCTATAAATAGAAACACCTATTTATCATTGATTGCGCCGATAAAAGACAAGATTAAAAATAAAATCGATCAATACTGTCAAGAAAATAAAATCTCTGTACTATATAATTTAGACGAATTGCCTTCTTACATCAAATACCACGACAAAGAAGCAGATATCACGGATAAACTCATCAAGTACCTCAGAGATTTTAAATTCTAATCTTTTTAATTTATTTTCACTAATCTATTACAGATAAATCATTAGATTTGTCTGTAATTTTTTTTATTATGATACAAAGAGCAGTAAACCTTCCGATGAAAATCGTTTTCAAACCAATTCAAAAGTTCATTCAGCAAGAAAAATCCGCAGGACTAATATTGGCAATTAACGTATTGCTCGCTTTCATATGGGCAAATTTATCTGTTGGTATCGATTATGAAGATTTCTTTCATCAGAAATTTGGATTTTTCTTTAATGGGAAACTATATTTTAATTATGATCTTCATCATTGGATCAACGATGGTTTGATGTCAATTTTCTTCTTCGTAGTAGGTCTAGAACTCAAACGTGAATTTGTAGCTGGTGAGCTTTCTCAACCTAAAAAAGCCCTAGTTCCCTTTTTTGCAGCTATTGGCGGTATGATTGTCCCTGCAATTATTTATATACTGCTCAATCCAAGTGGAGATGTTCACAAAGGTTGGGGTATTCCAATGGCGACAGATATCGCCTTTGCTTTAGCCGTTATGTCTCTTTTGGGAGATAAGATACCTTTGTCGTTGAAAATTTTCTTAACAGCACTTGCTATCGTAGATGATTTAGGTGCAGTATTGGTCATCGCATTATTTTATTCATCTGATATTTCTACTACAAATCTCCTACTTGGTTTAGGGTTTATAATTTTTATGTATTCAGCAAATAAAGCTGGGATTAGAAATCTATGGTTTTACGCTTTGTTTGGAATTTTTGGTGGCTGGGTTGCCTTCATGCTCTCTGGTGTTCATGCTACTATTGCAGGCGTTCTCGCTGCATTTACAATTCCAGCAGATGTTCGCATTGATGAAACCTTATTTGGACAAAAAATCAATAAATTATTGTTACAGTTTAATAAATTAGATGCGGATAATAGTATTCCTACCTTAACCAATGAACAATTGCATGTTCTCGATATGACCAAAAAAGTCACTAATGATGCCATTCCACCGTTACAGCGTTTAGAGCTACTCTTGCACCCTTTGGTATCTTATCTGATATTGCCTATCTTTGCTTTGAGCAATTCAGGTGTCAATCTACAAAGTATGTCCTGGGATCTCATCTCGCAAAACAACGTATGCATTGGGATATTTCTTGGTTTGTTGTTAGGCAAAACTATTGGTGTCTCTCTTTTTAGTTACCTTGCGGTGACCCTCAAACTAGGTAGTCTGTCGCCTGGGCTAAATATGAAACATATTTTTGGTGTTGGACTTTTGTCTTCTATTGGATTTACAATGTCACTCTTCGTAGCTAATCTAGCCTTTGAAGTGGATATATATAAAGTAGAATCTAAAATTGGTATATTCTCGGCATCATTACTTGGCGGTTTGCTCGGTTATCTCTATTTAAGTCAGTTTCCGTTTACTTCGGTACCCAAAAACGATAAGTTGTCTGAGTTGTCAGATAAAGAAGTAGATAATACCCATTCTGTAGCTCCTTAATGTCGATTTGATAGCCATTCTTGGTTTGTAATAAATCAAAAGATTTCTTTCTTCCGAGTAAATCAGATAGCAGCAACGAATTCTTTTCGATAATATGTGAAGTTTTTAGGTTGATTTTTTGATAGAGTTCATCCCAAGATACAGAAAAATCTATTGCTTCTGAAGTGCTTTGAGTTGAAGAATCACAGCAACAGTTTAAATTGGCATTAGGATTGTATTTGATATTGGTAGAATCCATACAGCCTTTTATATTCCCTTGAATTAACAAAGGATAAAAATTTACTTTGCCATATCCATATTCATTATTGGGTTGATTATTGATTAATTTGTCAGGATTTGCTTTAGCAATTAACATCTTACAAATAGAATCCCGAGTTAGCTTAGGATAGCGCTGTCGAACAAGAGCCAACCCGCCAGCTACGAGCGGTGAAGCACTCGATGTACCTCCAAATCTAGCGTAATAAGGACTAATTAGCTTAAATCTATCGCCAGAATTCAGAAACTGATAAGCCGTAATAGAATCTACCGTGGATATGATGGTATTCCCTGGCGCTACCAAATCTGGTTTAATTCTTCCATCACGAGTAGGCCCTACAGAGGAATTTGGTTCTTTGTTTCCCAGATTATTATTGGTAAGTCGTAAATTACCATCTACATCACGATACCCGTCGCGACTTCTGAAATTTCCTATCGTCAGAACCCTATCGAGGCATTGAAATCCAGAGACTATAGACATAAGCGTATCGAGTTGCATATATTGAGCTTTGATCGCTACAGAATCATTTGGTATCGCTGAATTGGCTAGTAAAGTAGAATGCTGCACTAAGCTAGGATTGCACCAAATATCATAGTGATAATTCCCTTCAAACTGAAGCTTGAGATGTGTATTCGCTTTATTCAAAGCGTAAAATTGAACATTATAGGCATCGCCCTGAAGTAAGCCATAATACTGCAAATCTGCAATTTTTCTACTTTTGTCCTTAGAATAGATAGGCAGCATATTCGTAAAGCTTTGAAGATTTTGGGATAATTTAGTAAAAATTAAAGTATCTAAATTTAATTCTATGGTTTCGCTGATGTTATGGAGTTGCGCACCACTGTCAATACTGATGAGGATTTTAGGATTCAAAGATTTAGGTTTATCGGCCCATAGGGATACGAAGGTACCATTATAGCTAGGCGTAAAACTAAAATAGGCATATTTTTGGTTATCACCTGTTTTTATGGTGCTGTGTTGCTTTATATTACCCGCATTACCCGCAGCAGCTACTATGATTGTAGCTGGATTTGCTAAAAGTATTGAGTCTATTTGTTGCGACACGAGGTCTTGACCATCATGTGAGCCGTTGTAGGTGCCCATTGAAATATTAATAATTAAGGGTAGTTGGAGTTTTTTGGCTTCTGCTATGAGAAATTCAATCCCGTTTAACAGATTGACCATAAAATTTTCATTTGATTTCAAATCGACGAAACTAATCCATGCGTTAGGCGCAGCACCCCTAACTTTATCATCAATTTGTCCTGAGCCAGCTGCTATGCCCGTTACGCCTGTACCATGACTATAATCAAATAAATTAGGTCTATAGGTAATGCTTTTGGATACGATACTCGCGCTATCCCAATACTTCCCGTAAGAAAATCCATTTGGTCCTAGATTTACCGTAGATTTCTGATCCCATACACTATAAATTTTGTGTGACCTGTCTGCTCTTATGAAGTCAGGATGGGTTACATCTATCCCTAAATCTATCACTCCGATTAAGACAGAATCACCTAAGTATTCTTTGGGCAAATTAATCCCTAAATGGATAGAATCTATATTGGCATAAATTCGTGCTGAATCCATTAGTGCCCTTCCTTCAGATAGATAGCTTACTTTTCTAAAACCGAAATTACGCGTCCACTGCTTGACTTGAGATAAATTTGCTTGGATATAAATGTTATTCCCAAATCGCCGAAATATAGAAAATGGTATGATTTCTTTTGGAATTGACCAAAAATCATTGGGTACTTCTACTTCAAGACTCATGTTTTTTTGCTGCTGACCTATGGCCATGACTTCACAAGATATCTGTGCGATGATAGAAAAGTGAACCAAGCAAAAAAACAATAGAAAAATTTGTTTCATGATACAAAATTATAGATTTTTTTTTGAGAATAGAAGTTTTTTTATTGAGATAATTCTAAATCATTATTTTTACCCATAAAAGTTTCTTATGAGTTTATTGATAGTTGTGGCTTGTTTGGTCATTTATTTTGTATTGATTTTTTCTATTAGTTTTCTTACGAGTCGTTTTAGTCAAGATTCTTCATATTTTGATGGAGACAAGAATTCACCTTGGTATATTATCGCTTTAGGGATGCTGAGCGATTCACTAAGTGGCGTTACTTTTCTCTCTGTGCCTGGTACCGTGCTAGCTGCTAAATTTGGTTATATGCAGGTTGTTTATGGTTATTTCTTTGGCTATGTGGTTATTACTTTGGTGTTATTGCCGCTATATTATAGGCTTAATGTAACTTCAATATATACTTATTTGCTCGGTCGCTTTGGGATAAAAACGCAAAAAGCAGGTGCACTATTCTTTTTGATTTCTAGAGTTTTAGGAGCTTCTGTAAGATTATACTTAGCGATATCTGTGTTTCAGTTGTTTTTGTTTGATCAAATTAATGTGCCTTTTTTCGTTTCGGTACTTTTGGTCATTGGTATTATATGGCTCTATACGGTCAAAGGCGGAATTAAAACCTTGGTTTGGACAGATGCACTTCAGTCTATTTTTCTTATTCTAGGCGTTGTTTTTTCGATTGTAGCTTTAATGCAAGCCATGCATATCAATTTGCCTCAAACTATAGATTTGGTTAGGAATTCTCACTTAAATCAGACTTTTTTCTGGGATTTCAGCCAAAAGAATTATTTCTTCAAAGAATTTCTAGCAGGTATTTTCATCGCAGTCGGCATGACAGGACTAGACCAAAATATGATGCAAAAAAACCTGACTTGTCCCAATTTAAAAGATGCCCAAAAAAATATGTTTTGGTTTAGTGTTTCCCTTGTATTCGTCAATATTTTATTTCTTTCCCTAGGACTTTTATTGTTTGAGTTTGCCCAATATGCTCAGATAGCGCTTCCAATGAAAGAGGGTAAGCTCATAAGTGATCAAGTTTTTTCTTTTTTAGCCTTACATCATTTAGGACTTATTGCTGGAATTTTCTTTATTACAGGCTTAATTGCTGCTACGTTTAGTAGTGCTGATTCTGTCTTAACTACGCTGACTACATCATATTTGATAGACTTAAGAGCTAAGGATATCACGAAGCAGTCTATTTCTGAGCGATCAAAGGTTCATTTTAGCTTTGCTTTGGTAATGATGATGATTATTCTATGGCTTCGTCTATATAATGATACTTCTGTGATAGATTTGATTTTGCTTTTTGCCAATTACACTTATGGCCCTTTGATTGGTTTGTTTTTCTTTGGAATATTGTTGCCTCATCGTAAGGCAGATGACAAATGGATTTGGATGATTTGTGTCTTGTCTCCCTTAATAACCTATGGCATTTTTCTAGCTACCAAGAAGTTAAATAATTTAGGAAATGCTTTGATTATCGTGAATTCTGCTCTAACTTTTGGGGGTTTGTGGGTCTTGAGTATATTTTCGAAAAGATAGCTTATTTTTCATCCCAATGAAATGCAGATTCATAATTTTCCCACGATTTTGATTAAAAAGTTATAAATTTACATATTTAAAGACATTTATTTAACTTTATAACTAAAAAAAATGAAAATCATACCTTATTGCTTAGGGCTTTTATCAGCATCGATTACAGCCTTTATCGTTTATTCCTTTAATCAATGGTCTGAATTTCAGTTTCATACCTTAAGTATTCTTTTTGTTTTTCCTGTAGGTGCCTTGATTATTGGTTTTTTTGGAGCCTCTGGGCTTTTTCTAGGCAAAAAATGGACAAATTCTAAGATGTATCAACAGGATTATTTTATAGCGGTTTTACTTGGTTTTATAGCTTATTTTGGGATTTATTATTTATCGTATTCCTTTACTTATTTTTCAAATGACTTAGATGAGGTTAGATTTATTACTCAGTTCGAGCGACCTCAAAACTATATTTCTATATCTGAAACTATTCCATTTTGGGATTATTTGGTTTTGATTAATAATTCATCCTCGAGTCAATTGATGCTCAAAGGGGTTAAATTAGGAGACCCTATTGAGTTTGGTGGGATTTTTTCTAAAATTATTTTTTTGATTCAGTTTATCGGTGTAGTGATTGGGGCTTTGGCTATTATGCTATTTTTATCGAGTCAGAAATATTGTGAGACTTGTGAAAAATACTATCTAGAAAAAGTACTAAAGCGCTTTAAACCTATTAATTTAGAAGATATAGTTAATAGAATGAATCAAAATCTAGGCGATGGTATATCCTTGAATCAAGAGATAAATCAGTTAAGTCCAATAAATAAAGAAGATAAAACATATGGACAATTGGATCTTGAATATTGTCCCAAATGTCATAAGGCAAATTTTGTATTTAAATTTTTTGAAAAAAATGCAAAAGGCGTCCCAAATGAGATAAATGACTTTAGAAATACTATAGAGATAAAAGCTCAAGTAGCTAGAGCGCTTTTAAACGTTTGAGTAAATGCAAATACGAGGAAGAAAAAACTACGCATTTCATCAAAAAAAAACTTATTTGATACATTTATCTTCAAGAATTTATTAAAAAATATTAAATTTGTATCATTAACTAAAAATTATTACCTATGAAAAATTTAATGCTCAAATTTACCTTGTTTTTAACTATTTTGACTGTTTTTGCTTCATGTGACAAGCTCGCTGAATTAATACAAGCGAATTTTAATGTCGATTTAAATAAAATTCCTTTTTCTGTAAATCCGATAAATACTGATAATAGTTCTTATTCTGTCACAGGCAGCCAATATATGAATGCAGATAGTTTGATAAAATCAAAAGAATCTAGATTGAGTATCAATAATATCAAAGAATGCAAAATCAATAGTATCGAGGTCAAGGTGACTAATTATGACGCTAATGATCAAATTCATAGTTTAAAAAATTTAAAATCGCTTAAATGTGAGTTAAGTACTGATGGGACTAATTTTGAAGTAGTCAAAGAAATTTTAGCAGCCAATATTACCGACGGTGGTGTGGTGACGGTAGATTTCGGTACTTCTGGATATGATGTGCTCGCCAAAGTTAAAACGCCAGTCACGATTACTTATCGTTTTACAGCATCTAATGATAAAGCTACGACCAAAAAAATCGATTGCGAAGCCAAAGTAAATTATATGATTAGAGCAGGATTGTAGATTATTTTTATTTTATAAAATATCAAAGGGAAATGTCGAGGCATTCCCTTTTTTTTATTATCTTTGAGAAATGAAAACTACTGTTATTACGTCGCGCCTTGAGTTAGAAGCTGTAAATCTATCGCATAGCCAAGCCCTCCTCGATATCATCAACGAACAACACGAATATTTAGGCGAATTCCTCCCCTGGGCCAAAAGCTACCCTAAGCCCCTAGAATTCCAAGAAGCCTTCTGCAAGAAAGCCGAAAAAGACAGATTAAATCAAACCGATTTTCATTTTGTGATCAAATCAAGTCAAAATCAAGAAATTATTGGCTTAATCGGAGCACACAAAAGACTTTTCCCATATCAAATCGAAATCGGCTATTGGCTGAGTCAGACCGCTCAAGGACACGGGTATATGACTGAAGCCACCAAAAGCCTGACAGAGGCTTGTTTAGAAATGCAGGATATTCGAGAGGTCATCATCGGTCATGCAGTCAATAATCAAAAAAGTGGTAACATTCCAGTAAGATTAGGATTTGATTTCTTGGAAGAAAATAAAATTCCTTCAGACAGACTCACCAAACTCAATGCCATGAGTGGGGCACATAAATTTTGGGTAAAAAGAAAGTAAAAGGTTTTCTTATTTCAGATTATAAATTCTCAAAGGAATTAGATAGAATATTTTATCCTTAAATTTTATCGCGTGATTTGGATTATCCGCCAATTGCTCTTTGAAGTTTCTCAATTTGCTCATCCCACCACATGATTTGGTCTTTAATTTCATTGGGTTCAGCGAAATCGTTGATAATGAGTACCGTATCTCCCGATATTTCATTGACTTCTATCGCAAATTCAAAGTATTCTTCATCTGTGGAATTTTCCCAATGATAGGCAATGAGCTCTTCTTCGATATCATCAATAAGAATTGCTTTTTCGCTATAGCCTTTCCATATAAAAGTATATTCATCAGAGAAATTATCACATTTATCACAGAACCATTGTGAGAGTAGAGAAGGCAACTTAAGAAATTCATATAAAATTCTCGGAGAAGCTTTGATGAGATAATCGATTTCAAATAATTCTTTAGCCATTAGCGCAGTTAAAAATTTAGTGCAATATAAACTTTTTTTTTAAATCGAGTGCTATTTTTTTATGATTTTATTAAAAAAAATGATTTAGTCAATCCTTGCCGCATACAAATCCAAATTGTCATTAATTAAATTTATAGTAAATATATTTTAAATTAATATTTTTTATAAATAAAATCAATTAACTTTGTTAAGAATTTAAAACATAATAACTATGAAAACACTATCCTTAATTATCGCCGTATCTGCAGCATCGTCGCTATGGGCTCAGGCTTGCCCTATGGGTCATGGTCATGACAAGAAGACTGAAACCACCAAGGTCAGAGAAGAAGCAATCAAAGCCAATAAAAATAAAGATTGGTGGCCTAACCAAATCAATTTAGATGTATTGCGACAAAACTCAGAGAAATCAAACCCAATGGGAAAACAGTTCGATTATATTCAAGCTTTTCAGACTTTGGATTATTTCGGTTTAAAAAAAGATATCGCCAAAATTCTAACGGATTCAAAAGAATGGTGGCCTGCCGATTTTGGCAATTACGGCCCTTTATTCATTAGAATGGCTTGGCATAGTGCCGGTACCTATAGAAGTGCTGATGGTCGAGGAGGTTCAAGGGCAGGGCAGCAGAGATTTGCGCCACTCAATAGTTGGCCTGACAATGCCAATCTCGATAAAGCTAGAAGATTGCTTTGGCCTATCAAGCAAAAATATGGAAAAAAAATCTCTTGGGCGGACTTGATGATTCTGACAGGAAATGTGGCTTTGGAAGAAATGGGTTTCAAAACCTATGGATTTGCCGGAGGTCGGGTAGATGTATGGGAGCCTGAATCTGATGTGTATTGGGGTAGTGAGACTAAATGGCTCGATGATGTCAGAAAAAAAGAGGGTATTTTGGAAAATCCTTTGGCAGCAACACAAATGGGACTCATCTATGTAAATCCGGAAGGCCCAGGCGGGAATCCAGATCCGGTGGCTGCAGCAAAAGACATTAGAGAAACCTTCAAAAGAATGGGGATGAATGACGAAGAGACTACGGCCTTGAATGCTGGCGGTCATACTTTTGGTAAGACTCATGGCAAAGGTCCTGCAAGTCACGTCGGTCCTGATCCTGAGGCTGCTGATATTTCGGAGCAGGGTTTAGGATGGAGCAGTACATTTAATTCTGGAAAAGGAAAAGACGCCATTACCTCGGGCTTAGAAGTAACTTGGACAGGAAAACCAACTCAGTGGAATCATGGTTTTTTTAAAATTCTCATGGATAATGAGTGGGAACTAACCAAAAGCCCTGCGGGAGCACATCAATGGGTAGCTAAAACGGATAAAAAGACTATTCCCGATGCATTTGACTCCAATGTAAAGCATAAACCAACTATGCTTACTACAGATTTGGCGTTTCGCTATGATTCTGCTTATGTTACAATCGTTAGAAAGTTTTATAAAGATGAAAAGGCCTTTGAGGAAGCCTTCGCTAGAGCTTGGTTTAAACTAACGCATCGTGATATGGGTCCTAAGTCAACCTATCTAGGTCCTGAAGCACCAAAAGATGACTTGATTTGGCAAGACCCTATACCGAAATCACCTACACCCTTGGTGACTGCGGCGCAAGTAACTACCCTAAAGAATAATATTTTAAAGTCTTCACTAACCATTTCAGAATTAGTCTCTACGGCTTGGGCATCGGCTTCTACGTATCGACATAGCGATAGAAGAGGTGGTGCCAACGGAGCTAGAATTCGCTTAGCGCCGATGAAAGATTGGGAAGTAAACAATCCAAAACAACTCGATAAAGTGCTGAAAGCACTTGAGAAAATCAAAAAAGAATCTGGGATCAATATTTCTATGGCTGATTTAATCGTATTAGCCGGAAATACGGCAATAGAAAAAGCTGCGAAAAATGAAGGCTATACGATTCAGATTCCATTTACGCCAGGCAGAGGAGATGCGACACAAGAGCAAACGGATATCGAATCTTTTGCTTTATTGGAGCCTATAGCAGATGGATTTAGAAACTATCTAAAAAAATCCTATTCGATTTCTACGGAGCAGTTATTAGTGGACAAAGCGCAATTATTGACCCTTACACCACCTGAAATGACTGTGCTCTTAGGTGGCATGAGAGCTTTAGGCGCGACTTATGATTTGTCAGACAAAGGGGTTATCACTCAGAGTAAAGAAAAACTCATAGCGAGCCTGAAGGAAGG
>JALOMB010000147.1 GCA_025455685.1 Chitinophagales bacterium
ATTGCTAAAAATGAAATGATTCAGCTTATTATCACACATACTAATGCTCAAATGACCTTGTCCAAAGATTTATCTTTAGCCTTGCTTCAATCCAATATGACTACTCTAGAACACGCGAAAAAATTACTTAAAGATGAATTTAAAAAAATACAATAGTCATGTAGTCATAGTTCTAGCAATAGTTCTAGGGATAAGCTCATGTAAGCCGCCTATTTCAAAAATAACTGCCAAATACAAAACTATATCCATTGTAGATTCTAGTGTAATTTATGATCCACTCTTAGAGTCCGTGGTAAAGCCCTACAGAGCCAAAGTCGATAGTGTGATGAATGAATTGATAGCTTATAATGAACTAACCCTAAAAAAACACAGAAACGAATCCTTGCTCGGAAACTGGATGACAGACGCTATTCAATGGTATTGTGACTCCGTAATGCCTGATACAGTTGATTTCGCTTTGATGAATTACGGTGGTATCAGAGTCAAGGAAATGCCTAAAGGTGATTTGAGACTCAAACATTTCTTCGAATTGATGCCTTTTGAAAATAAACTCGCCATAGTCGTAGTCGATTCTCAAACCTTAATCAAAGCTTTGAATAAATTTGCTAGCAATGGCACCTGGCCTTGCTCCGAAAACCTAAATTATCAAATAGACAATCATAAAATCAAATATTGGCATGTCCAAAAGAAAAATCCTAATCGCCATAAATTCTATATCGCCGCTACAGACTACGTGATCAATGGTGGAGACAAATCATCGATGTTTACTAATCAAGAAAAAAGATTTTTTACCATTACCTATCGTGATATTTTGATAAATTATGCCAAATTTCAAAAAAAATTAATAGCGAATAAAACTAATCGAATTCAAGTTCAAAACACGAGTCAAGATGAATAATAACATCGAACAAATCAATTTATCAGATTTTTATATCCCGACTAAATCAATCATGAGTTTCGATATTAGTCCTTTACTCAAGCAGGAATTGCTTTTGGTCGAAAAAGAATTTAGAGAAAAAATAGAAGTATATGACTTTCAGCCTTATGCTGGCAAAATAGTGCGCATCATTAACCCCAAGAAATCTTTGATTGCACACTGGGCTTATATGATTTTAGCACAGAAACTCCATGAAGTAGGCGCCAAAACCTATATAGATCACCCTAATTTGGAGCTGGAAATGATGATGGATAAACTCCATGAGCATAACTGGTCTCAGTATCAAGGCAAAAGAGTTTTCATTAAGGGTTGTTCCGAAATATCTTTTGAAACTTCAATCTATGCCTGGATTTCTCAAAAATTGGTGTCAGAAGTCCGCGCTCTGTCTTATGGAGAGAAATGTTCTTTAGTTCCTATTTATAAAATTTAATTTATGAAAAATTTAACCAACTTATCTCTGACTCAAACCCTTTTATTTGTTTTAATTTTGTTACAATGTTACTGGATTTTGAGTTCTTTTTCTTTTTTTCAAGATAAACCTGAAGAGGCCAAGAAATCCTCTGATTCGTATTGTATCCAACAAAAAATTTATTCCGTTTGTAAAAACAAAAAATTCTCTTTTTCTGAAGAGCCTTTGCCAATAAATGACCCAGATGTCTTAGAACGTCTTGATAGAGAGTTGCTTGTCAATACTTATTGGCAAAGCAATACCTTATTAACGCTAAAATTAGCTAAATCTCATTTCGCTATCATAGAGCCGATTTTAAAAAGTTATAACATACCAGATGACTTCAAATATGTATGTATGATAGAAAGTGGATTCAGAGATGTCGTATCGCCAGCCGGAGCTTCTGGTAAATGGCAATTTATGAAAGAAACAGCCAAGAACTTTAATCTTATACTTAATAATGATATAGATGAACGCTATGATCTGATTAAATCTACGCATGCAGCCTGTAAATATTTTCTTCAAGCATATAAAGAATTAGGAAATTGGACGCTCGTAGCAGCATCCTATAATATGGGTATCGCTGGCATCAAAAATAAAACAAATGAGCAATTGCAAAATAGTTATTATAACTTGTATTTAAATCAAGAAACAGCCCGATATGTCTTTCGAATTATCGCAATGAAAGAGATTTATGAAAATCCCAATCAATATGGTTTTTATCTCTATGAAGGCGACTATTATGATTCCTATAAAACTAAAAAAGTCAATGTAATGCTTCCAATTAATAATTTGGCTGATGTCGCTACAGAATATAACACTAACTATAAAACAATAAGATTGCTCAACCCTTGGATTAGAAGTAAATCAATCTCTGCTAATGCTTCACCATCTGGAGCAGTAGAGCTTATTGTACCAGATAACTAAATTGTAAATTTTATTTAAATTCTTCAACCTTTCTCGTTTAGCTTTTGTCGAAAACTAAATAATTCGCGATATGAAAAAATTTTTATTCCTTTTTTGGTTCTTAGGTATTTTTTTGACTACATTTGCTCAGATGCCCAATAATACAATAAATAGTCAAATAAATTGTCAAACGATAACTACAGATATGCAGTTTAGACAGATTATGTCTCAGATCAGGATGAATAGAGGCATGTTGATACAGCAATTGATCAATATCAATCAAAACTACTGTTTATCTTCTTGGCAAGCCAAAGAATTATCTATGTTGCTTACTTCAGACCAAGACAGATATAATTTTCTGAATCAAGCCTTTCCCAAAATCACTGATCCGCAAGATTTCTTCGTAGCCATGGATGCCTTTCGTAGCTTTTCAGTAGCCATAAGACTATATCACACGACTCTAGGACAAATGAATATAATTTCTACAAGTTTCCCATCTCAGCCTGTAAATCCAAGTTTCCCATCTCAGCCTGTAAATCCAAATTTCCCATCTCAGCCTGTAAATCCAAACATACCTTTAAATTGTCAGGTAGTAGGTGAGGCTGAATTACTTCAATTTATAGGTACTTCGAAGAATTTAAGCTTCGATTCTGATAAGGTTAAAGCAATTGAAACTTTTTTCTCTGAGCGATGTCTTCAAGTAAATCAAATTACTAGGTTATTAGAGTTAAGTAGTTTTGAATCCTCTAA
>JALOMB010000058.1 GCA_025455685.1 Chitinophagales bacterium
TCAATTTCAAAGAATTAATCAATCCGGAAAAAACTTATGTTGTGTCATTTTGGGCTACTTGGTGTGTCCCTTGTAAAAAAGAACTCAATAATATAAAAGACCTTTATCCAGAGTGGGTCAAAAATTTTAATGTCGAACTCATAGCCGTATCTACTGATGATTCTAGAAATAAAGCCAAAATTAAAACATATACGAGTGCAGAAAATTGGGCTTATCGAGTTGTTTTGGACCAGAACCAAGATTTAATGAAAGCTTTTGGTGTTCAGCAAATTCCTTTTACTATGATTATAAACAAAGGAAAAGTAGTATATACTCACAATTCATACCAAGAAGGCGATGAATATGAACTTGAAAATCAATTAAATTCCTTAAAATAAAAATCATAAACTAAAATTCAACTATTCTTATGCTAAAATCATTTATCACTTGTTTCATTATTCTGACTTTTTCTAATCTTCATGCTCAGTTTAATTTTGGAGATTTGTTAAAAAAACTGCCTCAATCTTCTAAACCTAGCCCTAGTACTTCACAACCTAAAACTCAGAACCCTGAACAAACTCAAACCAACCCCCAACCGAAACAAACTCCTCAAAACAATACCGTAGGCACTATTACAGATATGTTAGGAGGTCTATTGAATTCTACAGGCGGTGGTATAGCATCTATGACAAATGATAGAGCTGCTTTAGGTCTCAAAGAAGCTTTGAATGTAGGTACTAATTTAGCAAGTTCCAATTTAAGTGTTACCGATGGATTTTTTGGTAATGAAATTGTTAAAATTCTTTTGCCTAAAGAAGCGAGACAAGTAGAGTCTGTTTTGAGAAAAGTAGGTATGGGTAAGCTTGCTGATGATGCTATTTTATCTCTTAATCGAGCTGCAGAAGCCGCAGCCGGAGAAGCTAAACCTATTTTTACCGCTGCTATTACGCAAATGACGATTCCCGATGCGATTAATATACTAACTGGTGGTCAAAATGCTGCTACAGAATATCTTAAAAAGACTTCTGGCGTTGCACTTCAAGAAAAATTCAAACCAATCATTGACCAGAAACTTTCTGCGACTAACGCTACTAAATATTGGTCTACAATGATGAGCGCCTACAATAAACTTCCATTGACTTCAAAAGTAAATACTGATATTTCGGGCTATGTCACGGAAAGAGCTACCGAAGGCATCTTTAGGATGGTCGCTGATCAAGAGAAACAAATTAGAGAAAATCCCATTGGTCGTGGTACTCAAATTCTTCAAGATGTATTTGGTTGGGCTGATAAAAACAAGAAATAATTTTTTTTAATTGTTTTATAAGTTTGAATCCCCTATTTGTTAGGGGATTTTTTTTGAGTTGTATTTTTAAAAAAAAACTGTATTTTTGTCCTGATATGGATCTAAAGAAAATAGGAGTTGTAATTTTAAATTGGAATGGCAAAAAATTTCTAGAACAATATTTACCCAATATTATTCAACATACCAATACGGATATTGCTCAACTATATATTATTGATAACGCTTCTACTGACGATAGTAAGTCATTTATAGCCGCCACTTATCCACAAATCTCTTGGATTCAAAATGACGAGAACTATGGATTTGCCAAAGGATATCATGTCGGTTTGACTTCAATTCGAGAAGAAATTTTATGTTTACTCAATTCTGATATAGAGGTCACCCCTCATTGGCTTGACAAGATATATGAAAAATTCACCCTTCACCCCGAAATAGCAGCAATACAACCTAAAATTCTCGATTTAAAACAGCCCAATAAATTTGAATATGCTGGAGGCAGCGGCGGATATATTGATAGGTTTGGATATGCGGTATGTAGAGGAAGGTATTTTGAAGAAATAGAAGAGGACTTAGGTCAGTATGATGATGAAGTTCCTATTTTTTGGGCTTCAGGTTGCTGTATATTTGTTAGAAACCAAGTTTATTGGCAGGTAGGTGGTTTAGATGAGCATTATTTCGCGCATCAAGAAGAAATTGATTTATGCTGGAGAATTCAAAATTATGGACATCAAGTCATAGTAATGCCGGATATTGTCGTTTATCATCTCGGAGGTGGCACGCTTAATTATGGCTCTATGTTCAAGGTTTTTTTGAATTTTAGAAATTCATTGTTTACGCTTTTCAAAAATTTAAAAACGTATCAATTACTCTTTATATTACCTATTCGCCTTGCACTAGATGGTGTAGCAGCAATGCATTCTTTGATTAAAATTAAAAATCTCTCTGTTTTATTGGCTATCTTTCGTGCCCACATGAGCTTTTATGCTCATTTAGGCAAATTATTAGAAAAAAGAAACTCTGTCAAATTTAAAGGATATCCCAAAACTGTTACGAAAAAACTTATTTTACTCGATTATTATATTTTTCGGGTCAAAACCTATCGTCAGTTAGAACCTAGTAAATTTATTCCATGAAACAATTCAAAGCAATTTTTTTTGATATGGATGGCGTCTTATTGGATTCAGAGCCATGCTGGGTAGATGCAGAGAGAGCCGTATTTCTAAAGGAATTTCAAGTAGAACTCACGCAGGAAGATTTAACGCATACCTGCGGCTTGAAAACTACAGAAGTAGTCCAATACCACTGTGAACGACAAGGAATAAATCACTTCGATATCCAAGGATTGAATCTAGCCATAGAGGAAGCCGTGAAATCCTGCATAGCAGCCAAAATAAAACCAATAGCAGGATTATATGATTTAGTAAATTTTTTAAAAATACGCCAAATACCAGCTTATTTAGTGACTTCCTCATCATGGAATATACTTAATTTCGTCGTTTCGCATTTAGGTTTAGATGATTTTTTTATACAGAAATTTTCAGCCTATGACGTGGCTTTAGGAAAACCTTCACCATTGATATACCAAAAAGCTTTGCAGGATACTTTATTGAATCCAAACGATGTTTTAGTCATAGAAGATAGTGTACATGGCGTTACAGCCGCAAAATCAGCAGGTCTACACGTTTTAGTAAGAAATTCACCTCAGCCAAGATTAGCTCATTTTCAAGAATTAGTCTATGTTTTGGACCACTGCGAAGCACTTGATTATATTGTTTCAAAAAACTTTTTTTCACATGAACAATGAAATCACTTTTGCTAAATATCATGGTACAGGCAACGATTTTATCTTGATAGATGATAGACAAGAGCATCTCAATCTGTCTCAAGCGCAAATTGAAAACCTATGTAATCGAAGATTTGGTATAGGTGGAGATGGATTGATGCTGTTGAGGAATTCGGATAAAGCTGACTTTCAAATGATTTACTATAATTCCGATGGTAAAGAATCTAGTTTTTGCGGCAATGGAAGCCGTTGTATTATAGCATTTGCGAAAACCTTAATGCACTTTGAACATTTTTCTCTAGAATTTCAAGGCTTGATTAAAACATTCGAACTTCTACAAAACGAAGAAATCTCAGTAAACATGGGACAAACCTTTGATCTAAAAGCGCTAAATGATATAGATTTTGAAGTAGAGACTGGCTCTCCACACTTCGTACGCATAGTTGATTCCTTAGCACAATTTGATTTCGTCGCTATGGCAAGAGCAATTAGATATTCTGACCCTTATCCTCAAGGAATTAATGTAAATTTAATGCGAATCATCGATGCCAATCACATCGAAGTAAGGACTTATGAACGAGGCGTAGAAGATGAGACTTATAGCTGCGGTACTGGTGTGACGGCCTGTAGCTTAGTGGCTATGAAGAATTTTCCAAAGTCTAGAATAGTACTGATAAACACCAAAGGAGGCAAACTACAAGTCAAAAAAGACGATAAAAATTTTGTTTGGTTAACTGGACCTGCTAAATTTATATTTCAAGCTAAAATAAATATGATTATTTTTGACCATTAAAAAAACAAGGGTTTGATTGATATATACAATAGAGAAGATTTTACCAAAATAGACAATTTTACAGAAAATTGCTGGATTAATATATATCCTCCTTTTGATCATCAAGCCATTCAGAAATTGGCTGAGCAATATGATATTTATATTGAATACTTTACTGATGCCTTTGATATTTATGAACAGAGTCGTTTTGAAGTTGATGGCGGCACTAAATTTATTTTGATTAATTCACCAATTAAAAACGACAATTTAATAGATAATAAAGCTGGTTTTATTACATTCCCTATTTCAATCATCATTAAAGACAAAGTAATCATCACGACTTCCCTTCTCAAAAATCCCGTGATCGAATCCCTTTTTAATCGAAGAAAAAAATCCGAAACCTATATTGACATTAACGAGTTGATCATAGAAATTTTTGAGAAAAATATCGCCTATTATCTATTTTACCTCAAACAAATTAATCTCAAGTATAATGAAATCGAAAAGAAAATTGATTCAAACACCAAAAATAAAAATTTCATAACACTGCTACACCTCAAGAAATCATTGATTTATTTCGAAACCAATCTGAGAACCAATAACCTCATGCTCGTAAAAATGAAACGAACCAATTTTCTAAAACTAGAAGATTCCATTTTAGAAGAAAGATTTGATGAAATCCTAATAGAAAATCTCCAAGCAATCGATATGACAGAAGTTTATTCTAGGATAATGGAAAATAGCATGACTACTATTTCGAGTATGATCAATAATAATGTAAACTTATTTATGAAAAGACTCACAGGCGTCACGGTGATGCTAATGGTGCCGAGTTTGATTTCAGGTTTATATGGTATGAATGTTCCTTTGCCTTTTCATGAGGACATTAGAGCTTTTTATTTTTTACTTGTTTTGTCTTTTTTGATATCTTCGATTATGGGTTATATTTTCTTTAAAAACGAATGGGGCGAATAAAAAATCAAAAGTTTATATCTAATAAATGCTTCAATCCATAGAAAACTAAAGACCAAAAGACACAACTAGCCATCATAACCCAAAAGATTTTAACCTTGCTTTGAGTCAGATTTAGATTAATTAAAATACCTAAGGGTATCGTAATCAATATAGGTGCTAAAAAGCTAATGCCATAAATACCATAATTTCTTCTGATTTTGACCAAAAAACGATTGCGTTTCGTGAATAGTTTCTTAGGCTTATTTTGATATAGTTTATATTTGATAAATTCATTGACCCCCTGTCCAAAGAAAATAAAAAAAACAATGCCCAAAACACCTCCAAGAAGATTAATGACCAAACCTTCAACAGTATTCTTTTGCATTAGAGCAGCAAATAGACCAAATCCGAATTTAAAGAATGCTAAAAATATTTTCCCTAAATAAGCCCAAATTTCAGCAGAAATAATCATGAATTACATCGATAAGAGTTTCTGAATCAAATCATAAGAGCCTATAGCCACAGAAGTTCTTTGATGAAGCTCTTTTGGCTCGATATCTAAAATAGACTGAACCATATCCGTAGATAAGCCACCTGCTTGATGCTGAATGAAACTCAAAGGAATACATTCATACATCAATCTCAATCTGCCTTTTGGCGTCTCAGTCGTGGGCGGATATAGAAAAATGCCGCCTTTGATTAGATTTCTATGAAAGTCCGCAACCATAGAACCAATATAGCGTTGTGAAAATACTTTTTTATTATCAATACTACCACACCAATCGACAAATTTCTTGAATGCTTCAGGCCATCTATGATAAGACGCTTGATTCACTGAAAAAGTATGCGCGGTTTTAGGGGTTTGAATATTTTCGTGACTTAATTTAAAAATGCCATCCACATCCAAGGTAAAGCCATTGACATGACCTTTTTCCGCATAGACCAACATAGTAGAGCTACCATATAGGATATACCCTGCTCCAATGACTTCTCTGCCCGCTTGTAAGAAATGCTTTAAGGTTAATGCTTCTCCTTTGGGTACTGCATAAATTGAAAAAATAGTACCCACAGGTGCCAAAACCTCTATATTAGAGCTACCATCTAATGGGTCAAATAACACCACAAATTTCTCTTCCTCACTTGCTTCAGCACTATAAACATGAATATCTTCCATCTCTTCCGACGCTATGCCTAGTGCCGCACCACTCTGCTCTATTTCATTAATAAGCATATTATTAGCGATTAAATCAAGTGCCAAGACCTCTTCTGATTGGACATTTGCTATGCCTACCGCTTGACCTAACTGCAAGAAACCTGAGCGTCTTAGCTGCAAACTTATCTCTTGCCCACATTTGGCGATTTGATGCAGTAATACATCATATGACGCTTGCTCCAAGATAGCAGGTTTTTTGCGAGATTGTAGAAATTCAGAAAAAGTAAGCATACGCATTTATTTAGTAATTTTTGCAAAAATACGGTTTTTTTCCTCATTACACTGCTAAATATAAAATAATTTCTCTGTGCAACCTTTTTTAATTTTATTTCATCTTAATAAATATATAACCATTTTATAGACTTATCAATCTCTAGTTATGAAATTAGTTCGGCCGATCACCATAGAAGAAATTCAACATATTTTCTCTTTGACCATAATTCAAGCTCCTCATTCTATCAAATCTATATCTGGCATCAACGAGATTAATAAAATTGAAGAAGGCGATTTGACTTTCGTAGATCATATCAAATACTACGATACTGCGCTGCAATCAAAAGCTAAAATGATAATCATCAATACACAAGACTATCATTTTCCTGAAAATAAAATTATAGCCTATCATCCCAATCCATTTCTAGCATATAATACTATAGGCAAAACATTAAAAGCCATGCAATTTCCAGAGGAAGAAACTCATCTTGATATTCATCCTTCTGCTAAAATAGCGCCAAATGTTTCTATTGGAAATTATGTTTATATTGGGAAAAACACCATAATTCATCCAAATGTCACCATTTATGATCATGTATTCATTGGAGATAATGTAATCATTCATGCCAATACAGTAATAGGAAAAGATGCTTTTTATTATAATAAACAAGGAGATACCTATGCCAAAATGGAAACCCTCGGCAATACCATTATCGAAGATGAGGTAGAAATAGGCTCAAACTGTAGTGTCGATGCGGGCGTTTCTGGTACGACTATCGTGGGTCGGGGCACCAAAGTAGATAATCTCGTGCATATCGGTCATGGCGTGGTCATTGGTCAAAATTGTTTGCTCTGTGCTCAAGTCGCTATCGCTGGCAAAACCAAAATCGGCAATCAGGTCATTTTATATGGCAAAGTAGGCGTAAGTAAATGCTTAGAAATTGGCGACAATGCTATAATTTTGGCTTCCTCGAATGTAGATAAATCTTTGGAAGGCAATAAGAAATATTTCGGGTCACCTGCCCAAGAATCCATGAAGGAGTTTAGAATTCAAGCAGCCTTGAGATTTTTGCCAAAGCTTATGGAAGAGTTTAAAATTCTTCAAAAAAATTTTATGTAACTATAGACAAAATATATTTTTTTCATTTTTTGTTTTTGTTTGTTTTTTTCAGCTTTAGTCCACATTTATGTGGGCTTTTGTGTTTTAGGTAAGATCATTAGCTACATAAATGATTTAACGACCTAAAAGACTACACATTTTTTCCACATAAAATTAATTATCTCTAAATTGTATAAAATTTATCTTATATTTGAACAAATTAAATTTAATAGTAAAATTTATATAAAATTTGTTTTCTAATTCATCAATCTGACTTATTCATTTTAAAACTATATTATTATGTGCGGCATCGTTTGCGCCTTCGACCTCAAAACATCTAGTGAAGCCCTAAGACCTCAAATTCTCAATATGGCTAAAATCATAAGACACCGCGGTCCTGATTGGAGCGGTATTTATAGTGATTCAAAGGCAATTCTCGCACACGAAAGATTAGCTATAGTAGATCCTGCTTCGGGCAAGCAACCCTTAATCTCAAAAGATCAAACCCTTATTTTAGCTGCAAACGGAGAAATATATAATCATAAATCTATTAGAAATCAATACATAGATTCGTTTGATTTTCAAACCAAAAGTGATTGTGAAGTGATTTTGGCATTGTATCAAGCTCGTGGAGTAGATTTCTTGGATGAACTCAATGGAATTTTTGGCTTCGCACTATTTGACGCATCGCAAAACGAATACCTTATCGCTAGGGATCATATGGGTATTATTCCACTTTATATGGGCTGGGACCAAGCAGGTACATTTTATGTCGCCTCTGAACTCAAAGCCCTAGAGCATTATTGTACCAAAATAGAACTTTTTCCACCGGGACACTATCTCCATAGTCGAGACGGAAAATTAACTCAATGGTATCAAAGAGATTGGGTGACATATGAACATGTAAAAGACAATACAACGGATATTGCTTTGCTTCGCAGGACTTTAGAAGAGGCAGTTCATCGACAGCTTATGAGTGACGTGCCTTATGGCGTTTTACTTTCAGGCGGATTAGATTCTTCGATCACCTCTGCTATAGCAAAAAAATTTGCGAAACATCGTATTGAAGAAGAAGACAATACCGAAGCATGGTATCCTCAGTTACATTCCTTTGCCGTCGGGTTAGAAGGATCACCTGATTTGGCAGCAGCACAAAAAGTAGCCGATCATATTGGCACAATCCACCATGAAATTAAATTCACGATTCAAGAAGGCTTAGATGCTATTAGTGACGTTATTTATCAGCTCGAAACTTATGATATTACAACCATTAGAGCATCTACACCTATGTATCTTATGGCTAGAGTGATTAAATCTATGGGAATCAAAATGGTCTTGTCTGGAGAAGGATCTGATGAACTTTTTGGGGGTTACTTATATTTTCACAAAGCTCCAAATGCACAAGAACTTCATGATGAAACAGTTAGAAAACTCGGTAAGCTTCACATGTATGACTGCCTACGAGCCAATAAAAGCCTTGCAGCATGGGGAATCGAAGGAAGAGTGCCTTTTTTAGACAAAGAATTTATCGATGTCGCGATGAGCCTAAACCCAAAAGATAAGATGGTGGGTGAAGGTAAAATGGAAAAATGGATTTTACGCAAGGCCTTTGAAGATTTATTGCCTGCTTCTGTAGCTTGGCGCCAAAAAGAACAATTTAGTGATGGCGTAGGTTATAGCTGGATAGACACCCTAAAAGAAAAAGTTAATGTATGGGTGACCGATACCGAATTAGCGGAAGCATACAAAGTATTCCCAATTCAAACCCCAATGAGCAAAGAAGAGTATTATTATCGAAAAATATTTCACAAACATTTTCCGAGTGATACTGCAGCCCGAAGTGTACCACAAGAAGCTAGCATAGCCTGTAGTACCCAAATAGCTTTGGATTGGGATGAAGCCTTCAAAAAAATGAAAGACCCTTCAGGTAGAGCCGTTACGAATATCCACGAAGATGGCTATGGAAAGAAATAAAGTAAAAAAATAAATCAAAAATCATGAAACTAACTACTCTTCTATTTACTTTTTCTATGATGCTGCTCTTGACCTATACCGCATGTCAAACTAATGCATCAGATCAAACTCAAAAACCAACTCAAGACTCTAATGACAATAACCTAGTGGACATCAAAATTAGTAAAATGGAAACAATAGGTGAAGACAATTTGATTGGTTGTTCCTGTATTTTCCGAGTGGATTCTACAGCAAAAGAAACCGATGGATTTGAATTAGCAATGAATTTATCAAGTAATGCTTTAATTAATATCAATGGGGAAACAGTAGTGTTTACTTTAGAAAACACGAAAGAAATAGATAAAAAAAATTCTAAGTACCAATTCAAATCCGAAAAATACAATCTGACGGTAGATTTAGAAAATCTCGGAGGTTTACCCGGAAAAGAAAGTGAACAATTCAAAGGTAGTATGCTATTAGAAAGCAACCTTGAGTCAAAGGCTATTTTTGCTAAAATCTATGGTTATTGTGGTTGTTAAATAATCGTTTTTAGTTCCATTTTATACGTTTAACACAAACATTTTTTTAATATTCTTAAACCCCCAATTTTATGTCATTTTTACTTATTCCACTTTTAATTTTCGCAGTTGTAGTTTTGTTGTCATCGTTTTTCGTCGTCAAGCAGCAGACAGCAGCTATAATTGAGCGATTTGGTAAATTTCATAGTATTAGACAGTCAGGACTTCAAATGAAAATTCCATTGGTAGACAATCTAGCAGGAAAAGTTAGCTTGAAGATTCAGCAATTAGATGTAATCGTCGAAACGAAAACTTTGGATGATGTATTTGTCAAATTAAAAGTTTCGGTTCAGTATATGGTTATTAGAGAGCGAGTCTATGATGCATTTTATCGTTTGGACTATCCCCATGATCAGATAACGAGCTTTGTCTTCGATGTAATTCGTGCGGAGGTGCCTAAAATGAAGTTGGATGATGTATTCGTAAGAAAAGATGATATAGCTAATGCGGTAAAAGGGGAACTTAATGATTATATGACGGATTATGGATTTGATATTATTAAGACATTAGTTACAGATATTGACCCGGATGCACAGGTGAAGGCTGCGATGAATAGAATTAATGCTTCTGAAAGAGAAAAAATAGCCGCTCAATATGAGGGCGATGCTCAGCGAATATTAATTGTAGAAAAGGCAAAAGCTGAAGCCGAAAGCAAAAGACTTCAAGGTCAAGGGATTGCGGATCAAAGAAGAGAAATTGCTCGTGGTCTCGAAGAGTCTGTAGAAGTACTTAATCGAGTAGGAATTAACTCTCAAGAGGCTTCTGCCCTTATAGTCGTGACGCAGCATTATGATACGCTTCATTCATTGGGCGAGCATACCAATAGTAATTTGATTTTGTTACCAAATTCACCACAAGCAGGAAGTGATATGCTCAATCAAATGGTAACTAGTTTCACGGCGAGCAATCATATTGGTGAGATTCTGAAAAAGCAAGATAAAACTCAGATCAAGGATAAAAACAAAGATATAGAGTCTTAGTTTTTCTATGTTATTTTAGAATTTGGAAATTTGTTTTGATTTAGGATAATTTCGGGATAGGCTTTGAATATTTCTAAATAAAATGGCATAGCAAAAAATTAATTCTTCTTAACAAAAAAGCCTCTAAAAAATTAAAAAAAATTAGATATCTTTGCGTCTATTGACAAGTTAGCTGAGACATATTTGCCAAGGACTCGAAGTCAAGCCATTTTTTAGACCTCTGACTACTTGTTTATAAAAAACCAAAATTTCGTTCATTACCATAGTCAAACAAGTTCGAAGCGATATAGCAAAGATTTAGAAGCGTAAAAAGCATTTTTTTTCTTTTGCCAAGCAGAAACCCATCAAGCAAACCCAAAGTAAGCTGATTTTGAAGGAGAAGCCTTATTTCTAGGGAGAACGCCAAGAAAACGCATAAAATCGATTTAGAAAAGCCAAGGAAAGCT
>JALOMB010000148.1 GCA_025455685.1 Chitinophagales bacterium
GATACATCTTCTTTTGATTTTTTCTCGGTCTCGTTCCTCCATTTCCAAAGAATCTATCATCATCAAGGTCTCAACGGTATGTGGAAATGTGCATCTGCCCTTAATCAACATATTATCTACATTGGTTTGATTGAAATACAATTGTCCGTTGATCAAATCATATTCTTTGTCAAAAGTTCCTCCTGTAATGAAAATTCGTATCATAAAACTTGTTTATATTGTTGAAAATCAATTAGTTTCTTAGCTTTGAACCAACCTAAAATCACTAGAGACATTGTGATCATACCTCCATAAACCACAGAACGCTGTAATCCAAAAAAATGTGCAGCCATACCACTTTCAAATGCCCCTATTTCATTACTTGAAGTAATAAACATTTGATTAATAGATGAAACACGTGATTTCATATCCTCGGGAGTTAGCACAAGCAATAATGTAGATCGAATTACCACACTGACCGCATCCGACAAACCTATCAAAAATAACAAGACTAATGCTACATTATAATAATGATTTAACCCAAATAAAATATTGAAAAACCCAAAGGAACCTACTGCTAGGAGTAGTTTTTTCCCAATTTGCTCCCTGATCGGATATTTCGACAAGTAAAACATCATCATCATCGCCCCCAAAGGCTCAGCAGCTCTCAATAATCCATAACCCGATCCTTCAATACCATATATCTTATTTGCAAAAGCAGGCAATAAAGCCACACATCCTCCAAATAATACCGCGACTAAATCTAAAGTTATAGCCCAAAGTAAAACAGAATTTGATTTGACAAAGACCAAGCCCGCTTTGATATCTCTAATAGAATTTTCTATATTTAAACTAGAAATTTTTTGTGGGATGATTTTTGGTATGAATGAGAGTAAACCAAAACTAATTCCATAACATAGCATCGCCAAGACAAAACTAAACTGAAACCCTAAATAGTCTATTATAAAGCCCGAAATTATCGGACCTGAAATAGAGCCTAACTGCCAAGCATTACTACTTAAAGCAGAATAACGAGGAATATCGTGGTCTTTGATGATATACGACAAAGTAGATATACTCGCAGCAGGCATAAAGGAACTCAATACACCAATGACAAACCCCATCGAAAAAATCATAATACCCATATTTTGATTTCCACTGATTTGATATACGAGCAGCATCAAGGAACTAAGCAACATGTATACTAGCGTTATTAGTCTGAGAATTTTACGTTTTTCAGAATTTTCTACAAGATAGCCAGCAGGCAAAGACAACAAAATCTTAGGAAGTGCTTCGACCAAACCTAAATATCCCAAGACAAGTTCTATCCCATACAATTTAAACAACAAATAACCCATCACCGTTTGCTGGACTTGAAAAGCAAACGTCATTATAAAACGATAACTGACAAAGTTAAAAAAATATTTAGGCCACATTTCTATTTTATAGAAATTTTATATAGCTCTTCTACCAGAAGTCTCTCCTGATGTGATACATTTGGCTGTATATGGATAAATTTTCCATTGCCTAATTCAGATAATCGTCCCATTTTCATCATCATGCGTTGATCACTACCAAATCCGATTATGCTGAGAAAACATTTATTGTTTTGAGCATTTTCATGAATCAAAGTAACAATTTCACGCTCTTCTTTTGCATTTGAAGTAATTTCACCATCAGTAGCCAAAATAACCGTATTGATCATTTCTGCATTATAGGTTCCTTGCAATTTCTGATAAGCATGATATAATCCTTTCGTTCCTTTGGTCATACCTGTAGGAGTTTGGTTGTCAAAAATTTCTTGTATGACGTTTTTATCAATTGGCTTTTCACCAGAATTATAAGCATTATATAAAGAATCATTAAAAAACATGATTGAAATTCTATCTCTATCACCTAATAAATCTATAAAACTTAAAATAGAATTCTTAAGTATTTCAAATCGATTTTGTTTATTCATTGAAGAAGACCTATCTATCAAAAGACTAATGTTATAAGCTCTTCTTAACTCATATTCATCAATTTTTAAATCCTTGAACTGTACTTTTGGACTTGGCTCTTCAGCTACAATTTCTTTTTGTATTATTGAATCTGCATCTTCTTCTGTTTCGCATTTAGGCATATCTAGGTCATTTTTAGCTGCTACCTCAATTATTTTATCATTGGTATTTTCAAAATCTATATCGTCTATAGCATCTTTGATGGATAGCGCTATCTCTGGGAAATAATCAATGTTCTTTACAGCTACATAATTACTAAGCTTCGACTTGATATTTCTGATTGGGATATAAGGCTCAGGTAAATATAAATCCAAATACATCAAGGTTTTATATATAAACTTATCTTCTAATTCTATTGTAGGAATATCATTGATCAATGGTAAAATTCCATCGACTTCGTCAAACTGCTTTTCTTGAAGTTTTGCAGGAGGATTTGTCGCGATTGTGCTTTGAGAGTCTACATTTATCTTGTTTTTCTTAATATCCTTTAATATCATAGCAATATATGATATTTGCTGAGGAGCTATTTTATCGGACACTTCAGACTCATAATATTCTGGCCATAAGAATATTTTAGAAGATTCTATGCTTGTTAATTTAATGAATTTTTCAGGCTTGGTTTTAGTGCTTTTTGGTATAGAGTCCAACAAAATTTGAGTAGTAGTTTCAGGCTCTTGCGCAATATAGTCTATAGTCTTAGTCTCAAATGAATTCGGGATAGCATTGTCGTTGATTTCTTTTGGCTTTAGAGTAGGTATACCAAGCAAAGAAATAGGATAAATATTTGTCTTTTCAGGAGCTTCAATCTCTTGTGGGACATAGGAAAGAGAGGAAGTAGAAATTTTATCTAAAGGACTATTTTCTATCTTTCTTGTCGCTAATTGAGGTGGTTTAATTTGATCTAGTGGCGATAATTCCAAAGGAGGATTTATCGCTTCAATCACTTGAGGGATATAGGAAAAAGTTGAAGTAGAAATTTTGTCTAAAGGACTATTTTCTATCTTTTTTGTGGCTAATTGAGGTGGTTTAATTTGATCTAGTGGCGATAATTC
>JALOMB010000149.1 GCA_025455685.1 Chitinophagales bacterium
ATTATTATATTTTGGATTTAATAGAGAAAGATTTAGCTGAATCAAAATAAGATTAATGATTTGTAAGGCATATTTTGACCGACTTTTTTACAACTTATTCCTTGATATTTCTATATACCAAACGTCTTTACTGTGTACGCTCCAATATTAGAAATTTCTCGATTGATAAGAGCGGAATCAGGATATATCTTTAATCTTATAGAGTCCAAAATAGCAGGATACTCCTGGGACATAAAATTCTGATAATCTGCCTGAGAAGCAATGTAGTCTTTTGACTCATCGACAATCCCCAGTAGAAATTGATTATAAAAATCAAATACTCCCGGATATTCCTCATGCATTTTAGCCACGAAATCAGGATATGAATTTTGATTAAATAAATTGATTAGTCGCTCATTGAAATAAATAAATTCCACTTCTGAACTATGCTTCATACGAGTATTATCACAACTCAATAAACTTAAAAAAATACAAGACAAGAAGATAACAAAAGACTTCATTAATATAAATTTATATTGTAACGAAAATTAGATAAAAATCATACAAAATAAAAGAGCCGAAATGAATATTTCGGCTCTTAAAATTAATTTGCAGGTTAACTAGTTTCTCATGACTTCCACAAAGCCTGTAATAGTCTTCTTAAGCTCCTCACTATCGGTAATCAAATAGTAATAAACACCATCAGGCAAAGGAAGTTCGTCTAGCATGTGTTCTCCACCCCAATTGTTTTTGTATGGCCCTACACTTCTATAGACTAAATTACCCCATCTGTTATATATCATTAATCTCAAATTAGGAATAATATTTCTCAAAGCCGAAAGGTCAAAGAAATCATTGGAACCATCACCATTAGGTGAAATATAGTTTGGAATTTCGAACTTCTCTACATCGATCAAAGACGCAATAGCAAAATCAGATGACTTAGACAACCCTGTACGATATACATCCGTATATAAAGAATTACCACATGTAGGGTCTATTCCGGCTATACCACCAGTATATGCAGAATTATCGGTTCCATTATTTTTATTGACTATTGTAAATTTAGATTTATCGTTATTTACATAAGTATTAACAACATTATCACCCTTTAATCTTAAATTATATGAAGCTAATGCGTTGATACTATCAACATTCCACCATCCATGATCCAAAACTGACTTAACGCTGAACTGACAAGAAGTATCTTCAAAAGTTAAATTTTTAGCTACACCTCTATCTCTGGTAAATGAGACTAGCGCGTTACCTCGAACATTGCCTTTAGGAGAAATTTCAGCTATTTGTGCTCCAAAAACTTCATTTTCAGGATTGATAGCTACAGGGAAAGAATAGGTAGAATCTGGCAACATAGCTCTATTCAATTTACCTTCTACATATTTATTTTCAAATCCAGGGATTGTTGCCACATTGTCAAAAGACCTAGTCTGAGGATTTAAAATATGTAACATATTAGCATAAATAGATCCATCAGAATATGACAAAGAATCCGTACGAATAATACCTGAAACCAAAAACTTCACAAAAGAATCCACTTGAACATTACCATTGACCAAACTAGTGTACACTTTATCTGATTTATTGACCAATAAAGAACTTAATTTATTAGAATCAACAAACCCACCAATAATAGATTGATTTGAATCTTTTGCATAGATTACCAAATCTCCTTTCCATAAAGTTTTAGCATTACCTTCTCTGATTAAATCTCCATCTATCCATAATTCCCCGTTTCTTTTGGATTCAAAATTAGAACCTGCTGAAAAAGACAAATCTTCAAGAACACGCATTACCGGAACTTGACTATTTGATTCACGTTGCGCATAAACTCCAGGCGTAGTAGAGTTGGATGCAGGGCCATGAATCACCATGCTGGCGCCATTATGGACACGTACTTGTGCTATAACATTATTAAAGGCTAGAACACTTAAAAAAAATACAATACTTCTTAAATTCATAAAATATATATTTACTGTTGTTTATCTAATCAAATTTCATACCAAAGTCATAAAACTATGTTTTTTGTTTTTTTCTTTTGGCTGCTGGGAAAAGAATATTATTTAAAATAATCCTATATCCCGGACTATTTGGGTATTCTGATAATTCTGTTTTGGGCTCATATACAAAGTGCTGATAATCCTCTGGATCATGGCCCGAATAAAAACTCCACATTCCTTTTCCTAAGGTTCCATGAATATATCTAGCTTCTTGCAAAGCTGCATTTTCACCTAAAATCAGCGAATTTGATTTGATATACTGCTTTTGAAAACCCGTAGTTTGGCCCATGAAACCTTTAATAATCCGGGAATGATTTTGAGTTAAAATAGTTGGAATTTGGTCCCATTTGGCAGAAAACTCAAAGAGTAGGAAAAAATCTTCATCTTCAGATATTTGGTATCCTTTTGGTCTATCTATTGATGAATGTTCATATTCATAGGGATTTAATACCAATTGATAATTTTGAAAAGCCAAAGCATTGTCAAAGTTTAATTTTTTGTCAAAATCCGATTCTATTGGATCACCATCAAAAACCTCGTGACATATATCTGTTTGATGAGCAGCTAAGGCAATATCATAAGTATCGGTAGCACTACACATCGCGAAAAGAAAACCGCCATTATAAATAAATGCCTTGATTTTTTCAGCTATTTTTTGTTTCATTTTAGAAACTTTAGTAAAACCATGATTTGTAGCAATTGTCTGTGCTTCTAAAGTTTCCTAGATTCATGTTTGCATCTGCAATATTGAGCGACTGAATGGACCTGACTGAATGGTCAGGTTGAGATGACTGTGATCTACCCAGTACAAAGGAGTGTTTCTAGATGTGTCTACCTAATGTGTAGCACTGTGACTTAGATTTTGTGAGACAGATCTAAGAAGCCATGGAGTTAAAAGTTTGCCGTCTGTCAGACCCTGGTGATGCTTATCATGATATGGCAAAACACAGAAAATCGGTTCATGATGTGTACTTTGTTTGTGTGAAGTAGATTGGCACACCGTTTGTTCGTGATGATCACGAGTTTGT
>JALOMB010000059.1 GCA_025455685.1 Chitinophagales bacterium
ATAGTAGTGTTAAGACATTTTCGATTCCTAAGGCCGATATCAATTTATCTGAAGGGCCTAAGGATGCGCCGACTATTTTCAAGCAGCGCGTTAATGAAGCGAGCAAAGTACAATTAGACCCCCAAAGTAAGAGTTTTGATAATGTAGTTATTGATTTTAGCAATCATTCATCACAAGGGATTATCAAGCCACAGGAGCAAACGCAAAAAATATATGAAGAGCCTGATTGGAGTAATAATTACAGAAATGTTTTCAGATAGAAATTTTTTTCACTCTCTTTTAACAAAATAATATTATCTTTGCAGTCCAAATTTATCCGTAACCATTCGGGTAAAATTATAAACCTTATAAACTAAATTAACAATGAATCGTTACGAATCCACGGTTATCTTTACGCCGATACTATCGGAAGAAGATATCAAGTCCAGAATCAATTCGTTTGTCGAATTGATTACCTCAAATGGAGGTCAAAACGTGCACCAAGAGTATTGGGGCCTCAAAAAACTCGCTTATAAGATCAATAAAAAATCTACAGGTGTGTATCATTTCATCGAATTCGAAGCGCCAGGCGACCTAATCGCGAAGCTAGAGTTGCAATTCAAAAGAGACGAGTCACTTTTGAGGTTTCTCACAGTCAAGCTAGATCAATATGGCGTGGACTATGCAGATAGAAGAAAAAAAGGTCAAGTCGGTAAGAAATCAAAAAAAGCAAAAGAGGAGGTAACCAATGAGTAATCAAAATCAAAATATACGTTTTCTCAATTCATTGAAAATTGGGAAAAAACAAGTAAAATACTGTAGATTTAAGAAATTAGGCATTAAGTTCGTGGATTACAAAGATCCAGATTTCCTTTTAAAGTTCGTCAACGAGCAAGGTAAAATTTTGCCTAGAAGACTGACTGGAAATTCCTTGAAATTTCAGAGAAAAGTAGCTCAAGCCGTCAAAAGAGCTCGTCATTTGGCTTTGATGCCTTATGTGACGGATTTATTAAAATAAATATAAAATTCTACAAATATGGAAGTAATTCTTTTAAAAACGATAGATAAGGTAGGCTTCAAGGATGAAGTAATCAATGTAAAACCTGGTTTTGCAAGGAATTATCTTATTCCAAAAGGCTATGCTATGTCAAGCAATCCTTCAAATTTGAAGGTTTTGGCAGAGCGTCAAAAAAGAAATGATAAAATCGAGGCCAAACTATTGGAAAATATTAATGATTTAAAAGCTAAGTTAAGTGCGTTGAACATCGAAATCCCTGTGAAAGTAGGTCAAAATAATAAGATTTTTGGTAGTGTACAAGTTACCCAAATTGCTCATATTTTTCATGCTAATAACATAGAAATAGATAGAAAGAAAATTTCTATCAAAGAAGGTGATGTAAAGGAGCTAGGCGCCTATACTGCTTTAGTGACTTTAAACAAAGATACTCAAATCGAGGTTCCGTTTAAAGTGACTGCTGCATCAGCTTCTTAAATTTTTTTGAATTAATTTTTAAAAGTCGGATAGTTTCCGACTTTTTTTTTACCTAGAAATTAATTAATTTATGATACAAGATTTTAATCAAAACTTCGAAAATTGGAAAGGTCAGAAGCTTAATGCCTTGAAGATAAATCAGAAATCCATTGAATTGGAATTGACCAAAAAAACCGAATTGGTTTTTTTTAGAAGAAGGATTTCGGATAAATCGCTAACGGAAATTCTAAATTTACATTTACAATTTTCTGATATTTTATCCCTACCACTTTTAGTTTCTGAAACGGCTGAGATTACAGAAATTGTTTCTAGTCTTTCCCTTATCCCATCGAGGATAGATGTCGGCACCTTACTCAAAAACTTCAAACAAGGCAATCATTCAGATTTGAAGACATTTATTCTTTCAGAATTAAAAGATTTTGTATCCGATGAGCCTATAGAATTCAAAAGTCGAGACGTCGTATTATATGGTTTTGGCCGGATTGGCCGGTTAATGGCTCGACTGATTTGTGAAGAGCCTGGGACTCAATTGAGCTTAAAGGCTATCGTAGTACGTATGAAAAAACCTGAAGAAATCGAAAAAAGAGCTTATCTTCTCAAAAAAGATTCTATTCATGGTCAAATGAAAGGCACGGTAGAGTTCGATATAGAAAACGGATACCTCGTAATCAATGGTCAAAGAGTCAAGATTATTACAGAAACAGACCCTGAAAAAATCGATTATACACAATATGGAATTCAAGATGCCTTACTTATCGAAAATACAGGTATAGATAGAACTAGAGAAGGGCTGAGCAAACATCTAAAATCAAAAGGAGTGAGCAAAGTGCTGCTTACCGCACCGGGAAAGGGAGATGTGCCTAATATCGTTTATGGTATCAATCATAAAGATTTCGATAAAAATGAGCATCATGTATTTTCAGCGGCTTCTTGTACTACCAATGCGATAGTGCCTATTTTGAAAATTATCGAAGATAAGTTTAAGATCGAAAGTGGTCATATTGAAACGGTTCATTCCTATACCAATGACCAAAACCTCGTGGACAATATGCATAAAGCCTCGAGAAGAGGCCGTTCGGCACCTATGAATATGGTATTGACTGAGACAGGTGCTGCTTCTGCCGCTGTCAAAGCCCTTCCACAATTAAAAGGAAAGCTCACAGCTAATGCAGTTAGAGTTCCTACACCTAATGTTTCTTTGGCTATTTTAGCGCTGAGAATTAATCAACCGACTTCGAGAGAAGAGCTCAATAATACAGTTAAAGAATTTGCTTTCAAGAGTGATTTGATGGAGCAAGTAGATTATTCTATTTCTCCGGAGCTCGTCAGTACTGATGTTATTGGTAATTCCCATGCCATGGAGTTCGATAGTAATGCCACTATCGTAAGTGAAGACCAAAAGTCGATCACGCTTTATGCTTGGTATGATAATGAATACGGGTATTCATGTCAGGTGCTTAGACTCGCTAAATATATCGCAAATGTTCAGAGAAAAACTTACTACTAGTAAGGTAATAAGTATAACAAAAGTGCTTAATAACCGTTAATTCATTATTATGAAATATTTTTTATTTTTTATCATTTCTTTCTTTGTTTCTTTTACCTGTAATGCTCAAACCAAAAGTAATTTAGAAGGTTATTGGCTCAGTGAAAATCAAAAACAAAAATTGTTTGTGTTCCAAGAACCTAAATCAAAACAATACTTTGGTAAAATTGTGTGGATGTATGAAGACGACCAAGAAAACGGTCGCGTACTTCTAGACGTCAACAATCCTGATGAAAATCTTCGAACAAGAAGAGTCACAGGAATTATTTTATTAAAAAATTTCAAACAAACAGGTGATTCTACCTTCAAAGGAAAAATCTATGATCCTATATCAGGAAAAGATTATAGATGCTCTATAGAATTGCTCGGGAATAATAAAGCCAAGGTAAGAGGCTATATCATTCATCCAATTTTGGGCAGAACGGATATAGCAACCAAAGTAACGAAATAATTTTTTGCTTTGATTTAAAAAAAAATGTTTATCTTTGCATTCCAATAATAAATTGACCAAGCGGTGCGGTAGCTCAGTTGGTAGAGCAAAGGACTGAAAATCCTTGTGTCGGCGGTTCGATCCCGCCCCACACCACTTTTTTCCTTTTCATGAACGATATCAAAGCTATACTCACGCAATATCTACAGGCTGTAGAAGCAGAACGTGATGAAGATATCGCAAGGTATCAGGACCATATTCAATCAAAAAAAATTCAGGATTTAGTTTTAGAACATAAAGCTATTTTCCCCCTTCAGCTTATGGAGGAAACACCTTTTGGGACACAAGGGACAATAGCGACTTTTCGTTATGATTCCAAATTGGAACAAAAAATACCTTTTAAAACGACTGATTTGATTCGGATAACTCAGTACAAGGATGCTAAAAATCAAAACACGGCTAAAGGTACGATTTATCTAAAGAAAAATAATGAAATTCAGGTTCTCTTTGACTTTTCTGAGTTGGAGGATTGGTTTTATGATGGAGGCTTAGCCATGATAGAGGAGCTAGACCTCAAAACATATCAAGAAATGATTCAAGCGCTACAATTCTTGATCGAACACCCAAAAGAAATTCAGCCTATTCATAAAATTCTCTTTGGTCTAGATATGTCTCGAGATTTATCTAAGGGTTATTTCATTCAGAGTCCTTATTTAAACGATACTCAGAATCAGGCCATGCATGCTATTCTTCATGCCGAAGATGTCGTAATGG
This sequence comes from Chitinophagales bacterium, assembly GCA_025455685.1. Classification (GTDB taxonomy): domain Bacteria; phylum Bacteroidota; class Bacteroidia; order Chitinophagales; family JADJOU01; genus JALOMB01. Next base: position 4,222 of record JALOMB010000059.1, read on the forward strand.
TTTATGGCCCGCCAGGTACAGGCAAGACGACTACTTTGGTAGAAAGTATATTTCAGAAATCAAAATTCCAAAAAAAAATACTTGTCACAGCTTCGAGTAATGCGGCTACAGATTTACTAGCTTTCAAACTCGATCAAAAAGGACTTACCGTAGTGAGAATAGGTAATATAGCTAGAATATCTCCAGAAAACCGCCATTTATCCCTAGAAGCTCGGATCGAAGCAAGTCAAGAGCACAAAGAAATTAAAAAGGCAAATATTCAAAAAGATGCTTTGGTAAAAATTCTTCATAAATATAAATCAAATTCCAAAAGAGATTATGAGCAAATCAAAGCGATTCGTTCTGAAATTAAAATTTTGAATCAATTTATTCAACATCTCTCCCATTCTGCCTATACCGAAATAATTGATAAAGCTCAAATTATTGTTTCGACACTTATAGGAGCCAATCATCCGAAAATTTCGTCTCTTCATTTTGATACTTTGGTCATAGATGAGGCATCACAAGCTATGATACCGGCAGCACTTGTCGCAGTATCAAAAGCAGATAAAGTCATCTTGGCAGGCGATCCACATCAGCTACCACCTACGGTGAAATCTACTAAAGCACAAGGATTGGGATTATCACAAACTTTTCTAGATTTGGTATATCAACAAAGAAAAAATGTATTCCTTCTCGATACTCAGTATCGTATGCACCCGCATATAGCTTCGATAAGCAATAAATTGTTTTATGAGGGTGCATTAAAGCATGCAGATTATCTTCAAGCATATGGAATTCCTCAATTTGGTCAAACTTATCCACGAATATTATTTATCGATACTGTAGCTTCGGGTTTTGAGGAATTGCAATCTGAGCAAACCTTAAGTATTTCGAACCCAAAAGAAGCATACTTTACGTTGCATTATATCCAAAATTTTATCAATCATTTAGATTTACAGGACCAAAATGTCTCTATAGCTATTATTTCTCCTTATCGCGGTCAAGTCGAATTGATGAAAACCCTAGATGAAGGATCTTTTGGTTTAGCTAAATCACATCAAATCAGTTTTGATACGATAGATAGTTTTCAAGGTCAGGAAAGGGAAATGGTTGTTTTGAGTTTAGTTAGAAGCAATGAAGAACAAATCATTGGTTTTTTACAGGACTACAGAAGATTAAATGTAGCTTTGACAAGAGCTCAGAAACAATTGACTATTATAGGAGATTCGGCTACGATAGGTGGTAATAAGTATTATCAAAACATTATACAAGAGATTACGAAACTAGATGGTTATAGAAGTGTTTATGAATTTGATTTCTTCTCGATGATTTCTTAAACATTGCCTACTACATTTACTTCTCTATGTAGCTTAACACCAAATTTTTTTTCGACTTCTCGAATAATATACTCAGAAAACTCATAAATTTCACGACCATTACCTAAACCATTATGTGTAATGACTAAGGCCTGTTTGTGATAAGTAGATACATTGCCTAAAGTAAAACCCTTCAAACCACAAGATTCTATGAGATATCCTGCAGAGAGTTTATATTGGTCACCAAAAGCATATACGGGCATTTCAGGGTACCTATCTATCATTTGGTTTAATTTATCTTTCGAAACTATTGGATTCTGAAAAAAAGATCCGCAGTTATAAATTTCTTTGTGGTTCGGCAATTTGCTTTGACGGATTTCTATAACTGCTTGAGCTAAATCTTGAGCGGTAAATCCAGAGGAATCTTTGAAATAATCTCTAAGGGGTTGATACGATATATTTGGCGAGAATGTCTTATTTAATCTGAATACAACGGATGTAATAATGAATTTTCCTTTTAATTTTCCTTTGAAAATAGAATTTCTATAGGTAAATTCGCATGCATCATGAGCAATAGAAATAAATCTACCTTGAGGAATCGAAAAACCTTTGACTTCATGAATTAAATCCATAACTTCTACGCCGTAAGCCCCAATGTTTTGCACCGGACATGCGCCTACGCTCCCTGGGATAAGCGATAAATTCTCTAAACCATAGAAATTTTGGTAAAGCGTCCATTCTACGAATTCAGGCCAGGAGTTTCCTGCTTTGACTTCGAGATATACTTCTTTGTCATTTTCATCGAGAATATTTATGCCTGTTTCGAGCATATGCAAAATATTTGACTTGATATTTTCCTCAATAAAAAGCGTATTGGTACCCTGACCTAATACAAAAAAAGACTCCTCAAAATCAATGTCCAAAAGCTGATTTGCTTTAGCTATCGTATAATATCGCTCGACATTACAAGGTACTTGAAATCCATTTAACGCTTTAATTGAATGCGCAGTAGGCCAACTCATGAGTTAGGTCAATTCTACTAAATAATGATTTTTTTTGCCTTGAGCTATCCATATATACTTATCTAAAATAATATGTTCCTTAGATACTTTAGTTTCTAGAGTAGTATTATTTTTATTGATTTTCAAAGCATTGTCTTGTATAAATCGCCTAGCTTCATTATTTGATTTATAAATTTTAGTTTTTTGAACTAAAAAATCTACGATATCTATAGGAGTGTCAAGTTCGGACTTAGCCATTGGAAATCTAGGTACACCTTCGAATACCTCATTTAAAAATTCGATGTCAAAGGCATTCCATTCTACTTGAGCATTCTTGTCAAATAAAATACCAGAAGCTTTTTGTGCTAAAATTAAGGCTTCTTTGCTATGAACAGCTATGGTTAATTCTTCAGCCAGATTTCTTTGTAAAACTCTTAAATGAGGTTCGGCTAAATGATGTTCTATAAGGCTTAAAATCTCTTCTTTTGATTTGAAGCTAAATCTTTTGATTAAGTTTTGTGCTTCTTCATCAGTTCTGTTCAGGATGAATTGATAAAATTTATAGCTAGAGGTCATTTTGGGATCGAGCCATACATTTTCGCCTGTCGCCGATTTTCCAAATTTACTTCCATCTGATCTCAAAATCAAAGGCGAAGTCAAAGCATAGGCTTTTTGATTGCTAAGTCTGCGGATCAATTCTACGCCTGTGGTGATATTGCCCCATTGATCACTACCTCCGAGTTGAACATGACAATCGTAATGCTTGTGTAAATGATAGAAATCATATCCTTGAATAAGCTGATAAGTAAATTCTGTATAGCTCAAACCTGATTCGAGTCTATTTTGAACAGAATCTTTGCTCATCATGTAGCTTACTGTGATATGTTTGCCGACATCGCGAATAAAATCCAAAAATGAAAAAGAGGAAAACCAATCGTAATTATTTACTAAAACTGCCTGATTTCTTTCTTTGCCAAACTCAATAAATTTAGATAATTGTTTTTCGATGCAGGCTATATTATGATTTATTTCATCAATAGATAGCAAATTTCGTTCTTCTGATTTTCCTGTTGGATCACCGACTCTTCCTGTAGCACCTCCCATTAATGCTATAGGTCGATTTCCACTTATTTGAAGCCTCTGTAGTAGTGTGATTTGCTGAAAATTACCTAGATGCAGAGAAGCTGCCGTAGGGTCGAAACCTATATAAGCCGCAAACGGCTTGCTTTTCATGAAAGATTCAGTTTCATTTACTGTGTCTTGGATTAATCCTCTCCAAGCCAATTCATCATAAAAATTCATATCGTATTTGGTTTGAGATAGGCGATACATTTGAGCTCAATGCATATCGCAGAAGGAAGGCTTGATACTTCTACAGTAGTACGGCAGGGTCTAATGGCTCCGAAAAAATCTGTATATAATTTGTTGTATATATGAAAGTCTCTTTTCATATCAGTTAGGAATACGGTAATATCTATTAAATTTTCTAACTGAGCTCCAGACTCTTCTAATACTGTTTTGACATTGTCAAAGACTGATTGGCACTGTGCTTCGAAGTCGAAAGCTAAGTAATTTCCATGTTTGTCGAGTTTGAGACCTGGGATTTCATCGCTATTGGCTTTTCTAGGTCCAATACCACTAAGGTAGAGGAAATCACCGACTTTTTTAGCATGAGGATAAGCGCCAAGAGGCTTTGCGGCTTGATGAGTTATTATTTCCATTAGGTAGTAAGGATTTCTTTTGCGATATCAGATATAGATTTATTATCAGCTTTACCCATGAGTTCTTGATTTGCTTGGCCTATAACTTTACCTAGATCTTTTAGGTCTTTTGCACCTGTATTTAGAATTATAGTTTGAATTTTTTCTCTGAGTTCACTAGGGCTAAGCTGTTGCGGAAGAAATCGTTTGATTACTTCTATTTCTTCAGATTCAGTTCGAATTAAATCGGCTAAGTTTTCTTTTTGATAAATTGTTATGCTGTCTTGTCGTTGCTTTATCATGGTTTGAAGTATCTTGATTTCTCGGGCTAAGTCTATTTCCTTAGCTTCTTTTTCAGTCTTGGCTTTGAGTAGCTCACCTTTGATTGCGCGTAGCGTTCTAAGTGCTACTTCATCTTTGGCCTTCATAGCTTCTTTCAAGGAAGTCATGATATTTTCTTCTAGGGACATAAGATTAGTTTTTTTTGTCTTCTTTTAATATAAAATCGATAAAATTACTCAATATGCTAAAAGCAATACTAAATATAAAGGCTTGCCAAATACCAGTAAATTTGAATCCATCTACGAAGTATTCAGCGCCCATGACGATTATAAGATTGATTACTAGTGTAAACAAGCCTAAAGTCATACATGTAAAAGGCAAAGTAAGCAATTTTAGAATTGGTCTTATAAATATATTGAGCAAACTCAATATTACTACAAATATTACAATTGGTTTAGGGTCATTGATTTGTGAGACTTCTATAAACTTTGTTGTCAAAATGCGTGCATCAAAGAATGATACAAATATAAAGAGCAAAAGCGTAAGTATGATTAATTTGCTGATATATTTAAACATAAATAAGAGTTAGAATTAAGCGCACAAATTTAGTTATTTTTTTTTGAGCATACTTAATATTTTTAAATTTATTTAGAATAATTCTAAATAGAATAAATAGATAAACATTGCCAAAAATTAAATTTTTTTTTATATAAATTTGCCCACAAAATATTTAAATGTATATACTATTTAAATTTATTTTATGACCAAGAAACACTTAAATATAATGAATATAGCTAATAAAATTTTTCCTTTTTTGTTACTTGTATGGTTCAGCTTGATGTCTTTAGATATTCATGCTCAAGATGCTAAAGCAGGTAAAGCAACTTTTCGTTCTAAGTGTGGTTCATGTCACGATGTGTCTTTGAAGTCGAAAATGACAGGACCTGCCTTAGAAGGTGTCATTGATAGATGGTCTGCTATAGGTGATTTTCAAGGAAAATCAGGAGAAGAATGGCTTAAAACATGGATTCTCAATTGGAATGATCCTGTTAAGGCAGGCTTACCCTATGCCATTAAAATGAAAGATTTTGATCCTTCTATGATGACTGTATTTACAGGCCAAATTACGGATGAAGAAATGGCTAATCTCTTAGCTTATATGAAGGATCCTTCATCTGGAAGTGCTAAAACAGACGCTGCGTCAGGAGCTGCGAACTCTGATGTTAATAAATCAAGTGGATTTTTGGGATTAAATTCTTCTAGTGCTTATTCCATATTTTTTATTGGACTTATACTCGTTTTGCTCATCGCATTGTATTATTTAGGACGATATAGAAACTTAATCGAAAAAGTAAAAAACAATCAAAAAGAAGATGGCAGTATTGATGCCTTTGATCTAGAGGATAAGCCAATTACAGATATATTCAAAAAACACTCATTCAAGAAATCCTTATTGTTTCTAGCCATTTTAGCCCTTGTTTTTGTAATAGGAAGAAATGCTATAAATCTTGGAAGACAGCAAGGATATCAACCAAAGCAACCTATTAAATATTCACATGAACTCCATGCCGGCAAAAATAAAATAGATTGTCAATATTGTCATTATACAGCAGCAGACGGTAAACATTCCAATATTCCATCTGTTTCTACTTGTATGAATTGTCATAAAGCAGTCAAATCAGGTCCTAAATATGGCGAATCGGAGATTGCAAAAATCTATGAAGCTGTAGGTTGGGATCCAGAATCTAAAACTTATAGCAAACCTCAAAAGCCTGTAGAATGGGTTAGAATTCACAATCTTCCAGATCATGTTTATTTCAATCACGCCCAACACGTTAATGCAGGAAAAGTTGAGTGTCAAACCTGTCATGGACCTATCGAAGAAATGGAAGAAGTGTATCAATATGCACCACTTTCTATGGGTTGGTGTATTAACTGTCATAGAAATTATGAAGTAAACTTTGTCGAAAATTCTTATTACAAAACCTATGCAAGCTATCATGAAGAAATGAAAAAAGGTAATAGAACTAAGGTAACTGTCCAAGATATAGGTGGGGCAGAATGTCAAAAATGTCATTATTAATATTTATTTAATAAATATATTCAATTTAAGCATATGATTTCAGAAGATAACAAAACATCGCTAGACATTAATTTAATCAATGATTTAGCATCTCCACAAAATGCTGTGACTGATCCACAGAGAAGGGATTTTTTGAAGAAATTAGGCTTCAGTGTGGCTGCTGCTTCGCTTGCTGCAAGTTGCGCGATACCAGAACGAAAAAGTGTTCCTTATGTCAAAAGACCAGAAGAAATAGTACCTGGTATGGCATCTTATTATGCTACTGTCTTTAATCAAGGCGGTCAGTTTATTAATGTAATGGTTAAAAACAGAGAAGGAAGGCCTATTAAAATTGAATCCAACCCAAATTCAGTTATTTCTAAAGGAGGCACTACCGCATTGGCACAAGCTTCTATAGCTTCTCTTTATGATTCCAAAAGATTTCATAAACCAAAAATTGGAAATAAGCAAGTAACTTGGGCGGAAATTGATTCTGAATTGATCAAAACCCTTGAAAATTTAAAAGCGACAAATAAAAAAGTAGCTTTAGTGACTTCATCTATACCAAGTCCTTCCTCA
>JALOMB010000060.1 GCA_025455685.1 Chitinophagales bacterium
AACCGTTAAATTCAAATTCAAAAAACTATCACAACCCTTGGAATTTAAAAATGTATCTCGATACAAACCCGTAACAGAACGCGATATCCCATTAAACACCACCGAAGTGCCCCGGCAGACACTTAGAAAACTGTCTTTTTTAGAGGTGTCGATAACTTTAATTGTGTATCTAAAGACACTATCACAACCGTTACTTGTTTTTAAAATAATATTTAAAATCGTATCTTTATTATATAAATTGCCTCTTATATTTATAGGTTTATTGCGGCAAATTTCCCTAAAAGAATCAAAAAGATAAGCATTATTAAGAATTACTTTATAGTTGGTTACCTTGATGCAATTACTTGTAACTATAGAGTCTTTGAAGACTTGTGCCGTTTTACGCCATACATTTGCGAGTAATATCGAATCTCCAGGACAAATCGATGCAGAATCAAAAGATTCTGTTCTATTAAATATCGTATTGTTGATATTAAGGGATAAAGCACAATTTAAACCTGAAACTTGATTGATTATAAGTTGATTATTCAGTTGTGGTGCATTAATTGTAATTTTAGCTGTATCATTTATAGCTACGGTTAAATTACTCGTAATTCCATTTAAAGTATAATTGATTACATTATTTCTTTTGGATTTAATAAATACATCTAATTTATTGTCACTGCATGGATAAAACTTGTAAGAGACGGTAGGTGTATCACAGACCGTACCACAAATCGAAACAACAGGTGGCTCAATGAAATTTGTAGGATATAAATATAACCCTTGAACGGTAGAAGTATTGCCCGATCCTATAGATCCACTTATATAATGTCCTACATAGCCATATCTAGGCGTATTTTTTTTGACGAATGAGGTCGTATGTCCTCCGGCATTTACGAGCAAAATTGTATCTGTTGGGTTTATAGCCACCGGATAATCTAAGTAATTTACAGTCAAAAAATTTGGATTAAAAGTTGCTCGCCCTTGCATATAGGCATGATTGCATCCAGCTGTAAATACATTAGCATTAGAATTCACCAAAGCGATACCAGGTAAAACAGGGTCGTGTGCATTGCCAGATATCCATTTCGCATTATTTATTAAGGAACCGTTGCTATACCTCATTTGAATCCAAGTAGTCCTAAGTGTAGTGGACAAATCTGATAATTGACCAAAATTATTATCACCTAATCCAAAAAGGCGATTGTCTTGTGTAATCACATAATAAGAAGGATTATTTGAGTTCTGAAATGAAAATCCATCAAATTGATTGTCATTGGTCAACGCTATCATCCGAATAGGACTAGTTGTAGTAGGCAGTATCATTTGTGTAGCAAAATTAATCGAAATAGAATTAGCATTTCCATTTCCCAACCTTACGAATTCTCCCCATGTCCATAACTGACCAAAAGCATCTAACGCATAACCAAGAAACGCCGTACCTCGAACAGCGACAATATTCGTCAAAGGTAATCCTGGACTTCGCATCACTTGCGCCCAAGTATTCTGATTGCCTGAGCCTCCATTTCCTCTTGCAGAAGAACTTGTCGTCAAAGAAAACACCCTTCCCCCACACGTTAATAAAAACAAAGTTCTAAAAGAAGCAAAAATCGACTTAACACTATCTACGGTAACTCCAGGTGGCAATCCATCTTGCTTTCCTGATACGACAACTTTTGACATCACTGTATTGTTTTTAATCGTATTTGGGAGCACAGCACCTATTCTACCGACAGCATAGAGCCCATCTGTAGTAAGTACTATCATCTGACCATTAACTCCAAATCTAGAACCCATAGTCGCATACAACACCTGCCCTACTAAATTAGGATAAGTCGTGTTATTGATAATTGCAGGACTAAATAATGGAGTCGTGCCATTATTTGCCATACTCTCACCCCAAACTCTAAATTGTCCATCTTCTTCGACCACTGAGGCATGAAAAGCACTCAAAAAATTATCATAAGCTATCGTACTAGGATTATTATCTGTAAATACACCTACATTAGGATTACAAGGGATAATACATTGAGCCGTCATCTCAAAAAAAGATGAAATCATCAAGACATACACCGAAATAAAAAATTTAGCCATTATTTCTCTAAGTAAACTTGCAAATATAACAAAAATACAAGTGATAGCATTTTTTTTTATTCTTCAACCCAGATATAGGGAATTAATATAAGCGCTAAGTTTATAATAATAATACTAAAAACTAAAAGCACCAATAAATCCAAAAAATAAACAAACGACAAGTCGTAAAACAAAAGACGATGAAATAACTGAGCACTCCAAGTACTAAGCGGCAAACTCAATGGAAACCCAATAATGGTGGACAACACTACTGCATTTCTTGCCTGCGTAACCAATAAACTCACAAAGCTAAACAATACACTAAATGCACCAATACTTAGCAAATAAGTCAATATAAATGAAAGCTTATGAAACAAAGGAATACCAAACCAAAGACTATAAAACACTAGTAAAATAAAAGCATAAAGCCATGAAATCAACATATAAAAGGTAAAACTAGCCCATATAAACTCTTTCGCCGAAAACAAGGTCTTGATATAAAGCATTTCTTCAAAGGTTAATCTCTGAAACAAAATTTGTTGTAAAATTGTAAAAAGCAAAATCATGATAAGCAATGCAACCCAAAGTGAGGCATTTTTCTGAACTTCTATGCCATTCGGAAAACTCATTAACACATAAGTAACATAGATAATCCCTATGCCATACAAGGAAATGGACAGTAATCCAGTTTTCTCAGAAAAGGTTCGATGAAACAAAAACCAAACAGCCTTTCGAATTTTTTTCATTGAGACGAAGACATCATTTGCTGATACTGAGCTAGTAAATTCTGATATTCATTTGCTTTAGCCATATTGCCTGTACTGCGATACACTTGAATAAGCATTTGAAGTGACTGAAGAATTACATTGGCTTGCTCTGATGTGGTCGGGGTAACGAGGACTATTTGTTCTAATACACTTATTCCATTGACTATATCATTTTTATTTAATAAATTTAATCCGTAAAATAAGCGAGACTGTAGATCATCCTTGATTTCGATACTAGCTCTAAGATATTTTAACCCGGAGTCAGGCTGACCTAGCTGCGTAAAGGCTATACCTAGATATTTTAAACTCGCGAAATCTTTAGGATACTTCGCATGATAACGCATTAACTCAGGCAAAGCTATAGCAAATTTATTATCATTAATCGCAGCGATACCTCGAAACAAACCAGAATCAGCATAATGAAGAATTATTGAAAAAACTGCTGAATCAACCCCTGAAATATAAACTATTTGTGGATCTCGAATCCAATGCTTTTCAGTTAAATCTTGCTCAGGAATTAATGAGCGATGAAAAAAAGCATAATTTGTAGGGGTATTAAATCGCTCTGCATAGCGAACATAAGCTGTTTTAATATTGCCATGCGCTTTGAAATACTCATTCAGAATATGTTGTGCATTAGAAGCTACGACAATCGTATCAGACTTGGCGTATTTAGGATATTCATTTTTGAGAAACCAATCTACAGCGGGTTTAAGGGAGTTATAATAATAGTCTGTTTCATGCAAATCATAATTTTTCTTCAAACCGCCTGAAATTGGGTTAAAATATGAAGCAATATGAGGAAAAGTAGTTATCTGAAAATAAATTACTTCTATAAATCCTAAAACTAACACTAAAAAAGCAATTCTTTGAAATTTGACAGACTGAGTCTCTATAAATGAAATCCAAGACACAGCAACTAAAATAGATAAAGGTGGAAATATAAATAATATATGACGCCATAAATGATATACATTAGCATGCTGATACATGATATAAGCCAAAGGAAAAAAACAAGCAAACCCTACAAAAAGTAAAAGTGCATTTGATTTGAGCCAAGTAAATCGATTATAAATAAATAATACCATCAATACATAACCAATGAGATAAGGTATCGTAGAAGTTAAATATATAGCTTGAAGCAAAAATGTCCTTGGCAATTGATTACTTGGAGTTTTGACGCCTTCATAGAGTTGTGCTAAATTTACTTTAAAATTAGAAAGTGCCTTTAAGGCTTCAATTGGATTTGACAAAGGATTTTGAAGGGCAAAAGGCCAAAGTAAACTGGCTAGAAAATAAGCCAAAATCATCACCAAAACCATAGGCTTCCATTGAGATAATCCCCAAGTCAATTGTTTTCGAGTAAATCCAATGAACAAAGCATATATAGGAATATAAACGACAAGAAGAATTCCCGCCACACGGACATTAATCGCTAAAGAAATAGACAATATAACCCAGAAATAATCCAATGGCTTCAAGGTTTCTATTTGCTGAAAAAAACGATGAATTCTATAGATAGAAATCACATATAATGCTGCAAAAGGGACGTCCTTGGGATTGTTCATCGCATGACCCATGTAAAATGGAAAGAAAAACATCAGTATCATGACCAATATGCTCGCTTTTTCACCATAAATAGACAAGGCTATTTTGCTACTATACCATATCGCTAAGAATCCAAAAAAAGCATTGAGCAAATGACGTGTCGTCCACAAACCAAAAGGAGAAATTTTGGTCAAAAGAAATGCCAATAAATCAAAAAAACCACCATAATACTTCAAGACACCATCTCTATCTAATTCTTTTGGAATATCCAAGACGAGTTTGTCTGCACCAAAGCTGGAAAGGTAACGCCAAATCAATTCACCTAAATTTTTCATATCAATAGCATCTCCCGTAATTCCAAAATGAAGGGACATTAACAGCATAATTATAGCAATAGAAAAAGCTAACGAATAGCGTATTTTTTGCTGCAAAGAAATAGAAGACCAAGAATAAGAAAAATTCATCAGGATTTTTTTTGATCGATAATAAAATGCGTCAGAAAGAGAAAAATTGACACAACACTTAGAAAATAAATCACGTCACGAGTATCCACTACACCTCGACTAATAGACCGATAATGGTATGACATACCCAAATATTGGAACACAAACTCCAAAAAGCCAGAATGAGACAGTAATTCACTAACAAATCCAAAACTCCAGAAGAATACTGCATTGAGCAAAATCGCTGTAATGAAAGCCACAATTTGATTCTGAGCTAAAGAAGACGCAAAAATACCAATCGCACAAAAACTCATTACTAAAAAACTAAGTCCAAAATAAGAGCCAAAAACTCCTCCAGAATCTACATTGCCTATCGGTGACCCTAATGCATAAACAGAAAAATAATACACCAAAGTAGGCAATAAGCTCACCATCATGACCGCTACTGATGCTAAATATTTACCCATCAATATGTCAAATTCACTTAATGGTTTGGTATAGAGCCACTCAATAGTACCACTCTGATATTCTTCGCTATATAACTTCATAGTAATAGCCGGAATTATAATCATTAGCAAAATTGGCGCTAAATCAAAAAAAGTCTCGAGTGTAGCATAGCCATAATCCAATACACTATAGCTAGGCACAACCCATAGTAAAATTCCCGTAATCAATACAAACAAACTAACCGTAATAAACCCTATAAATGAGGAATAAAATGAATGAAATTCTTTGAAAAATATGATTTTCATAAATCTACTGCTTTTGTGTTAAAGTTTTGAAGATATCTTCTAAATTATGCTGTAAATCTTGAATTGAAGAGATAATTGAGCCGTTTTCTAAAGCAAAATCAAACAATATTTTTTTCATGGATTCCTTAGACCCGGAATAACTCAAGACATAACCTTGCTCCGAAGAGCTTACGGTGCTTATCTCAGTGATTTTTTTGAGCTTTTCTTCTGAAATTTGCGGATCAAATGATACAGAAATTTGATTTTGACCTTCCGTTAAATGCTTTAACTTAGTAATTGATTCATTTGCTACAATATTACCTTGATGTATAATGACTACCTTAGAACACATTGCTTCGACTTCTTGCATGATATGCGTAGATAGCATAACCGTTTTTTCTTTTCCAATGGTAACAATTAAATTTCTAATGTCTTCTAGTTGATTGGGATCTAAGCCTGTAGTGGGTTCGTCGAGGATAAGCACTTTGGGATCAGGCAAAATAGCTTGAGCGATACCTACTCGTTGCCTATATCCTTTGGATAATTGACGAATTAGCTTGTGTTGCTCTTGTCTCAATCCTACAAAATCTATGGTATCATTGATAAGCTGCTTTCTATGAGGCAATGCATAAATCTTGGCTACCAAGTCAAGATATTCCCATACATACATATCCAAATATAGTGGATTATGCTCAGGCAAATAACCTAAGATTTTTTTAATCTCATGAATATCTTCTTTAATTGACAGTCCACAAATCTCTGCGTGTCCACTTGTAGGTGGGATATAGCCTGTAAGAATTTTCATAGTAGTAGATTTACCCGCACCATTTGGCCCTAGGAAACCTACAATTTCTCCAGCTTTGACTTCAAAACTGATGTCATTTACCGCAATTTGGTTATCATAAACTTTCTTAAGCTGCTGAACTAAAATCGACATAAATTATAAGAATTCATCCAATTTTTCATTTTTGAGATCGATGCAGATATTTTTGACTTCTTGTTCTTTTGCTATAGGAAGAATCAATAAGGCATTATCTGTATCAATGACGGCAATGTCTTTGATACCATCGATAATAATTAGTTTTTTATTTTGAGCCACTATGAGATTATCTTGTGCGTTATAAACCTTGAGCAGGCCTCCAGAATGTGCGTTGCCAAGGTAATCTTTTGGGAGAATTTCATAGAGACTTGTCCAAGTGCCTATATCAGACCAACTGTAAGAAGCTGGGATTACAAAAACACAGTCAGATTTTTCGAGTATTGCATAATCTATCGAAATATTCTGAGACATACTAAATGCTAAACTTATCGCCTTTTGTTTTTCATATTCTTGGACAAATTTAGCTTTTAGACTATCAAAGAGCTCAAAGGCATCTTTTTGATGAATCTTTAACTCTTCAAAATAGGTATTGACATTCCAAATAAACATCCCTGAATTCCACAAAAAATCTCCTGATTCAATAAACTGTTTGGCTAATTCTTCGTTAGGCTTTTCGGTAAATGTTTTTACTTTTAGAAATTTCTTTTCATCATTAGGAATGAACTGAATATAGCCATAGCCCGTAGAAGGTCGCGTGGGTTTGAGACCAATAGTAACTAATCCTCTGTGCTGTGAGACATATTTAAGGCTATGATTTACCACTTCTTCGAAGACTTCTTTGCCTTCAATGATATGGTCGGCAGGAGCAATCACAACATTGGCATCAGGGCTTTTCTGTGCGATAATGAAGCAAGCCAAATTTATTGAAGCAAAGGTATTCTTGCGTTCCGGTTCACCCAAAATGTTTTCCCTAGGGATTTGAGGAAGCTGCTCGTAGCAAATATCCATGAACTCAGTAGAAGTAACTACATAAATATTTTCATCAGGAATTATTGCTTGAAATCTTTGATGAGTTAACTGAATCATAGTCTGACCAGATGCTGTCAAATCAAGGAATTGTTTGGGATAATGGCTACGACTCTTAGGCCAAAAACGAGTACCTAGACCTCCTGCAAGGATAATCAAATAATTGTTTTTCATAATACAAAACTAGCAAAAAAAAATTAGCTTATATCAATTTAATTTCAACATAAATAAATTATACAAAATTAAAAGGGAGCCTTGGAAATGCCAAAATGAGGAAAGTAAGGGATTCGAACCCTTGATACTATCGCTAGTATACTCGCGTTCCAGGCGAGCCAGATCAACCACTCCTGCAACTTTCCACCGCAAATTTAATCAAAAATATTAAAATCGCTTCAAAAAATTAAAAAAAACGTTTAGTTTCACTGAATTAATATATTTTTGTTTGATTAAATTTATTATCCAAGCAATTAAATAAGAATAAATATGATTCTAAGCATCTTGACAATAGGCGACGAATTGCTCAATGGTCAAACTATCGATACTAATTCTGCCTTTATCACACAAGCTTTAGAAACAATTGGAATCAAGACAAAATTAAAAATGACTATAGCGGATGATGCCATTCAGATTAGCAAAGGTCTTGAAATTGCTTTCGCACAGAGCGATATACTCATCACTACAGGTGGCCTAGGTCCCACCAAAGATGACATTACCAAGAAAACAGTTGCTGATTTTTTTCAAGTAGATTTAGTTCGTAATGAGGCTGTTTATAAACATGTTGAAGAAATTTTTAAGAATAGAAATCTTCCATTTTTACCGATAAATTCTATGCAAGCCGACGTGCTTCGAGGCAGTGAAGTCCTTCACAACGACAGAGGTACGGCACCGGGGATTTGGTATCAAAAAGACCAAAAAATTCTCATCATGCTTCCTGGAGTGCCTCATGAAATGGAGTTTTTAGTAAAGCATAGAATTATTCCTAAACTTATATCAAGTGTTGATTTGCCAAAAATATATTATCGCTATATCGACACTTACTCAATGGGTGAGAGCTTCATCGCTCAGAGAATTGAACCTTTGCTCAATAATATGCCTGATGAGATTACTTTATCTTACCTACCATCGGCATTTCAAGTTACTTTAAGGCTCTCAAGTACCGAAGAATTCAAAGCACAGACTGATCAATACGCTGATATTATTTCTGATGTACTTTCACAAATCACAATACAAAAGAGTAATAGAGATATTTTCCAGTATTTTAATAAAGTTTTAGCAAATGCTCCCTATACAGTATCGGTTTGGGATGAATTCACTATGGGATATTGGTATTTTCTAGTAAGTGAGGCTGATTTCTTCACGCCAGCAAAAATTAAATACTTCTTGAATTCTTCTTACACTAAGTCTGATATAGAAGATGAGTCTGCTTGTCTGCATATATATGTTTCTAAACCGACTATAGATGAAGTGAAAAAAACCTTAAATGTTACCTTGGAATTCAAAAATAATCATGTTCATTGGCAAAAAAATATTGATTTATTTTACAATAAAAAAAACAATAAAAATGCTATTGCTAAGGCAATATGTTTTTATTCTATAGCCTATCTTAATTCAGATATATAAACAGATACATAAAATGGAAAATCAGAAAGATTTAAAATTGGCGGTCATAATAGATGCAGATAATGTATCATCGACAAATGTAGCTTCAATGATGGAAGAGATTGCGAAATATGGTGTTCCAACATTTAAGCGTATTTATGGTGATTGGACGAAACCTAATCTAGCTAAATGGAAAAATATTTTATTAGAAAATGCGATCACGCCAATTCAGCAGTATGGCTATACTTCTGGTAAGAATGCTACAGATGCGGCTATGATTATAGATGCTATGGATATATTATACACTGGAAAGGTAGATGGGTTCTGTATTGTGTCGAGTGATAGTGATTTTACTAAATTAGCGACTAGGCTTAGAGAGTCCGGGATGAAGGTTTTAGGCTTCGGAGAGAAGAAAACCCCTAAGCCATTTATTGTTGCTTGTGATAAATTTATTTATTTGGAAATCTTGAAATCAAATGTAATTATAGAAAAGTCAGAAAATTCTGAAGGAAAAGCTTCTAAGGCTTCGGTATCAGAGAGTATTCAGAAAATTGATGGTCAAATCGTATCGTTGATCACTACGAGTGTCAATGATATAGCTGATGAGGATGGATGGGCGTATTTGGGGGATTTAGGAAATATGTTAATTAAGAAAAAACCGGATTTTGATTCTAGAAATTATGGATTTGAAAAATTGACGCCTTTGATTAAGTCGATGTCTCGAAATTTTGAGATAGATGAGCGGGTTCATGGCAATGCTGCGAATAAGTTAGTCTATATTAGATCTAAATCTAAGAAGTGATGAATATTTTTTTTAGTTTAATAGAAATGAGATAAATATATTTAATTTTTCTGATTAAATATTTTAACACGCTGAAATCTTAACGCTTTTTAACAAAAGTTCTCTAAAAAAATAAAAATAATTACTTAATATTGCGTCTATAAACAAGTTAGTTCCAATTTATGCTACGCAATCATCTGAGATGTCCATGGCTTTTGGCTTTAACTTGTAATTTTATTAATTTTTTAAAAATCTGAAATTATGAGTACAAATTTGATTAAATCCTTATCTTTATTAGTTCTATTAAGTGTAAACACTAAAATTTTTTCACAATGGAACATTAATAAAAATCCACCATCAATTTGGACAGATGAAAAAGTAGGAATTGGAACTGATGATCCAAAATCATTAATTCATTCTAACTTTAAGTGTCTTGGTAGTTATACTTTTGAAGAAGTTTATGAAAATTACATGCCCATTATAAATGGAAGAACTCCTTCAAACAAACATTATACATTGACAGATTATCCTTCAATAAATGAAGAGGTTAAAGTAGTAGATATTAGAGATAATAGAAATTTCTTTTCAAAAGATGTTACAACAGTTGTAACATATCTAGCAGACATTAATTGCGATGACCAGTTTGAATATTCGTTCCATACACAGCCATATAAAAAAGCATTTGAACTAAAAGGCAAAACTAGTTTAAATTCGAATGAGTTTACAGCTATTTATGTAGATGAATCCAATGTAGAAATCCCTTTACCATTGAATTTGAAGAGTGATTTAAAAATTAATGATGGGTCACAGAATGTATTCGCAGTATTTACAGATGGAAAAGTAAGAGCAAGAGAAATTAAAGTTGATTTTGATATTATTCCAGACTATGTATTCAAAGAAGGATATAAACTAATGCCACTTCAAGATTTGGAAAATTTCATTAAAACAGAAAAACACCTACCTAATATCAAGTCTGAAAAGGAATTTGACAAAACAGAAGGAATGGGACTAGGCGAAATGAACTTAAAATTATTGGAAAAAGTGGAAGAACTCACGCTTTATGTAAT
>JALOMB010000010.1 GCA_025455685.1 Chitinophagales bacterium
GTCTTATTTCTTGCTTTTTGAACAGCACTTCCCTTCTTTTACATCTTTTTCATCTTTCATCACCACAATGACTACCGTCCATGTGAAACAATCCATATAACAGCATATGATGGTGCACCACGGCTGCAAGCCAACGCACCACGTTCGAACTCTTTCAATTCAATTTTTTCAGTCAGTGCTTTCACACGCAATTCCAGTAAATCAAAAGCCGTTAATTGATGCTGATTTCTAGAGATTGGAAGTATTGAAATTTTGTCTAATTTATTTGGATCTGAAAATTCATTTACCAACTTAATTTGGTTAGGCAACATTCCAAGTTCTTGCAAAATATAAATCAGTTTATTTCTTCTTTGTTTATATCTTTTATTGAGCTTCCTTGTTCCTCTTGCTATTCTTCTGCTAGCATTTTTAGTTTGAGCCTGCCCTTGCTCAAACTTACTTAGTTCTGCTCCCATCGGAATAATCCTACTTCCCATTCCAAGGATTTCTCCTTGCTTATTTTCAAAATCTTTTTCAATTAATGCCCAACCAATAGAGTTAGTTCCTATATCCAATCCCAATATTTTTTTCATAAAATAAATTTTTTGATAAAATTAAAAATTTTCTATTATTTTTGCTTACAATTTTTAATCAATTCACAATAAGGATTATTCCGTTGTGAAAACATTTAAGGTGGGGTTTATACCTCGCCTTTTTTTTTAAACTTGAACTTATAAGCGTCTTGCTCAGCGAGTAAATGTTTTTAAATTCTTTCATTTTTCCAAAATTTTAAAAATTAGTGAGTAAAAATATTGATTTTTTCCAAACAAATTTAGACAAAAATCAAAACAAATATAAAGCAAAAAACGACACAACGCGTCGTTATTGGCAATAAAAATTAAAAAGCAAGTAAACATAAGACTTTCAGCAAGTTAATAAAATGGAAATAGCAACAAAAAAACAAAAAACTACCGCAAATCAATACTAGAGAGCCGCTCTTCTAAGAAATTAGCGACGAAGATTTCATGATAAAAATAAGGCTTAGCTTCATAAAAACCTACATGACCGCCATATTGAGGATAAGCGAGATAAATATGTTCATTGTTTAACTCTTGATCTTTTGGATAAGATAAGGCATTGAGAAAAGAATCATTTAAGGCATTGAATATCAAAGTAGGGGTTTTGATTTGAGGTAAATACGGCAAACTCGAAGCCTTCTGATAATAGTCCATAGCGGAGTCAAATCCATGAAGCGGCGCGGTATAAATATCATCAAAATCATAAAAGTTTTTGACTTTCTTTAAATCCGATATAGGCAAATCTTGGGGAAATTGTGCGTGTTTGTCTCTAACTTTTTGTTTGAGATTGCGCATAAACCGCCATAGATAGAGTCGATTATGCCACTGATTGATTTCATGGCAGGCACCACCCAAATCCAAAGGTACAGAAATAGCGAACCCCAAACGTATTTTATCGTGATATACATTAGGTCTTGCGAGATAATTGAGCGTAACGCTTCCACCCATCGAAAAACCGCCTAAAATTATATTTTGATAGCCTAGCACCTCGACCGCGTGGGTTACTATTCGATGAATATCGGTGATTTCTCCTGAATGATAAAAACGTAGCTGTCGATTCATCTTTTCACCACAAGAGCGATAATTCCAAGCGAGTACATCATAACCATTTTGGGATAAAAGCTGTGCCATTCCAAGCATATAAGTTCTGCGGCTATTGCCTTCGAGACCATGAGAAAGGATGACTAAAGTCTTGGATTGATTTGGATACAAATCGAATTCTAGAAAATCATCGTCATCAGTAGCGATTTCATAAGTTTCTGGACTATGCGAAATAGATACATTCCTTTTGAGGTTGGGCAAAATTGTCTGGAAATGAGGGTTTTTCCAGAACGGATCGTAAGAAGTCTCGAGTAAAGGCATAAATTTAATCAGACAAAAATAAGAAAATTAAGCTATCTTTGCCGACAAAAAAAATCAACTTATGACCAATCAAACCTATACTATGATTAAGCCTGACGCTGTGGCTAATAAACATACTGGTGCTATCATCGATAGAATAATTAAAGCAGGCTATCAAATCAAAGCGATGAAATACATGAAAATGGACGAAGCTTTGGCTAAGAAATTTTATGAAATTCACAAAGAAAGACCATTTTATATGGAGTTAGTAGGCTTTATGACCTCAGGGCCTATTGTGGCTATCTTGCTTGAAAAAGAAAATGCGGTGGAAGATTTTAGAAAATTCATCGGTGCGACCAATCCAGCAAATGCAGAAGTGGGTACCATACGAAAAGATTTCGCAGAAAATATCGAGAGAAATGCTATTCATGGCTCAGATAGTGATGAGAATGCGGCCTTGGAGGCGAGTATAATTTTCGCACCAAATGAAATTGTATAAACTGTAAATTCAATTAAGACGCTGAAAAGCGTCTTTTTTTTTTCATGGATCAAATTACTTTTTTTTCTAGTTATTCAAGTGAAGCCTTATCGACTTTTAGGAGTTTAGTCGAGCAGCATCATAGATTTGCTATTTGCACTCATATGGGCTCAGACTATGACTCTGTAGGGAGCTCTAGCGGTTTGTATTTGTTTCTCAAAACTCTAAATAAAGAAGTATATAATATCTTCCCTACTGCGCCAAGTCAAAATTTTAGATGGATAAAAGGAATGGAGGATTGTTTGGTTTATGAAGAAAGCCAAAAAAAACTAATCGAAGAGACTTTAACAAATACAGAAGTATTGTTTTGCTTAGATTTTAATGATTTAAAGCGTCTAGATAAACTAAGTGATTTCGTAGAATCTCTCCATATAAAAAAAGTACTAATCGATCATCATCAAAACCCCACTGATGAATTCACCAATAATTTAGCTAAAATTGGGGCAAGCTCGACTAGTGAGCTGATTTATGACTTGATACGGTCAATGGCTAAAGTGCCATTTCATCCCGAAATTTTGAAAGCCCTCTATGCTGGCATCATAAGTGATACCGGAGGATTTCAATACAATACCACTCAGGCTTCGACGCATCGCATAGCAGCTGAAATTATATCCTATTTGCCCGATCATACCAAAGTATATGAAAAGATTTCTTCAGATTTTACCTTGGCTCAGTTTCAATTTTTCCAAAATATATTTTTGCATCATAGTCGATTAGTTCGTGAAGACACGATAATTCAATGGATAAGCATAGACGACTATGGAAAATATGGCGTGACACAAGATGATACCGAAGGCTTGGTCAATTACCCAATGAGGATTCAAAGCATCGTCAATTCTGTATTGATCAAACAAACAGAACCAAATTTCTTTAAACTTAGTTTTCGTTCAAAAGAAGAAAACATTCTAGAAATCGCCAAAAAATTCGAGGGCGGTGGACATAAAATGGCTGCTGGAGGTAGATATATCGGAAATTTAAGTGATTTAATAGAGAAAATAGTCATCCTAAAGCCTTTATTGGTTTGCGGGTTTTATTTTCATTGATATTATACGGTATTATATGGCTTATCGCAATAAGAGAAAAAATAGCTTATTCAGATTGGTTGAGATTTTTCTTTTGTGGGCTATTTGGTGTAGCACTCAATCAAAATTTATTTTTCGAAGGAATTAGCCGCACATCTAGTATTCACGGTGCTTTGATCATGATTTTGACGCCTTTGATTACCTTTGTAGCGAGTAGTATAGTGGCGCGAAAGCAACTAAAAGGCATTCAATTTATTGGAATAATTCTAGGAATTGTCGGTACTTCAGTTCTAATATTATGGCAGCCTACACATGGTACTCCTTCGGCTTTAGGTGATTTTTTAGTGATTTTGAATGCGTTGAGTTATGCAATTTATCTCATCATCGTAAAGCCGCTTATGAGTCGATATAATCCTTTGACAGTCATAATGATGTGCTTTGGTATGGGGAGCCTTTTGACAACACCTTGGAGTTTTTTGGATATTGGGTTGACTAATTGGACAATGATTTTAGGGGATTACTTTTGGTATTTGTTTTTTGTCTTGTTTTTCGCGACATTTCTCGTTTATTTACTCAATGTAGTGGCATTGAAATCGGTGAGTAGCACTGCCGTGAGTAGCTTCATATATACACAGCCTTTGTTTGCGATACTCATCGCTACGACTTGGAAAAAAGAACCTTTAGAGCCTTATGTAGTTTTGGGAGGTGGGCTCATTGGACTTGGGCTATGGCTCACTAATAGTCAAAAAAGAGAATAAATTCTAATTGAATCATAAAAAAATATTATATTTACGCTTAAAAAATAGACCTTATGATATTATCGATGACTGGATATGGCAAGCATGAGTTTACGTTTCGAAATCAAGTCTATTGTCTTGAGATTAAAACGCTGAACGCTAAAAATCTCGACCTTAATCTAAGATTGCCTAATGTAATGCGCGCACTTGATTTTAAACTAAAAAGTCAAACACTGCAACCGTTATACAGAGGCAAAATTGATATTCTAGTCAAGTCTATGAGCGAAGATATCGAAGAAATCAAAATTGACGAAGCCCGTTTTATGAACTATTATAGTTATTTTCAGGAACTAAGTGCTAGAGTCAATAATTCAAGCAATGTATTTAAACTCGCTATACAATACAGTGAAAAAAATCAAGGACAAGAAGAAGACCTCAATGCAGAGGAGGTTCAAGAGCTGTTAGGTCATTTCAATCAAGGAATAGCGCTGGTAGAAGAGCATCGAAAAATTGAAGGGCTAACTATAGAAAAGGATATCATGGCTCTAGTCGATGAAATCCAAGAAGGCTATGAGCAAATCAAGAAACTAGACACCAATAGAATCGAACAAAAACGTCAGAAAATTAAAGCGAAGCTCGATGAAATTGCTTTAGAACATAAATTTGACCTCAATTCTGCTAGAATTGAAGAAGAATTGATTTATTATATAGACAAATTAGATATTCACGAAGAAATTCAGCGGATGTTTACGCATATTGATTTTTTTAGAAATTGTATTTTAAAGGAAGAAAAACAAGGGAAAAAACTCGGCTTCATCACCCAAGAAATGCTCAGAGAAATCAACACCACGGGCTCAAAAGCCAATGATAGTGATATACTCAAGATAGTCGTCCAGCTCAAAAATGCGCTGGAACAAATCAAAGAACAAATTGCTAATATTTTGTAAATTTACTTCTATGAAACATATCAAACTTCTACTCATCACAGCACCATCGGGCTCCGGAAAAACATCCCTAATCAAAAGGCTTTTGGAGGAGTATCCACAGTTTAGCTTCTCTACCTCTGCTACGACACGCCAGATGAGACCTGGCGAAGTCTCTGAAAAAGACTATTATTATCTTTCAGAAACTGAGTTTGACCAAAAAGTAAAAGAAAATGCCTTCTTAGAATGGGAAGAAGTATATCAAGGGACTAAATATGGTACCTTAAAATCAGAAATAGATAGAATCAATGGACTACAAAAAATTCCTATCCTCGACATTGATGTAATGGGAGCGATGAGAGTAAAAAAAATGCTTCATGATGAATTGCTCTCCATTTATATAATGCCGCCAAATCTAGAAGCGCTTGAATCTAGACTTAGAAAAAGAAATACCGAAACAGAAGAGAAAATTCAAATTCGCTTAAATAAAGCTAAATGTGAGTTGAAATTTGCAGATTTATTTGATTTGAAGGTCATAAATGACGATTTCGAAGTAGCCTATCATGATTTTTTAGGAAAAATTATCACGCATTTCCCAAAACTAAGAAATTAAATGAATCCTTTGATTTTGCTATCTCCCGCTAAGACAATGCGAGAGACAGATTTGAACTTATCAGAATCCTTGGCAGAGTCTGCGGCTGCATTATGCGAGCAGGCTATTCAGATGATTTCCAGCCTCAAAACCTTTTCAATCCCTGAGCTTCAAATACTTTATAAATCAAGCGAAGATATTGCTACTCAAAATTTCCAGCGATATCAGAGTATTGAAAAAAACCGCAAATATGCAGCGATAACCTTATATCGAGGCGAAGTGTATAAATCTTTTGATTTCGAAAAAATGAAAGAGTCGCAACGCAATAATATGGGAAAACACATCGTAATAATTTCGGCTTTATATGGCTTGATTCCAGCATTTACGTCAATAGCTCCATATCGTTTGGATATGCATTGTAAATCAGACAAGTTTCCGGAAAAATCTTTGCTGACATACTGGAAAAAGACAAATACGCAAACCATTCAAGCGATGATTCAAAAAAACAAATTTGATGTCATTTTTGATTTAGCGTCCAAGGAATTCACCCAAACCATAGATTTCAAGGCGATAAACATACCAAAATACGATTTTGAGTTTTGGTCAAAAGCACCGAGCGGCTTCAAACAAATCTCTACGATCCAAAAACAAATGCGGGGACAAATGGCTAATGCCCTCACATTAGAAATTCCAAAGAACCTAAAAGACATCGAAAATCTTAGCATAGCAGATTTTAAAGGTCAAGCCTTTAGAAACAATACATTCATTTTTCATCAAAATTAATCTATATGTCCTTACATTATTCTGATATCTCCCTAAAAATAGGGCTCAACGAAAACAAAATCCCTCAAGACCTCAAATGGCGGGCATCTGACTCAGGCAATGAAAACTATCAAGACTGTAAAATATTTAACTTAGGAATCTGGAGTACTTCCGAAAAAAATGTCTTGAATATTAATTTATGGCGGGAAGATACGCAGCTCGATGAAATGCACGCCTTTTACTTTAGATATTTAATGCAAATTACAGAATCATATTGCCGTGCGACACAGAATCCTTATGCCATGGAGGAAATGAAAAATTTTGTAGAAGCTCTAGCTAAAAAAACTGCTGCTTTTGAAGATTCAAGAAATTCTTAAAACGTTAATCAGGCGTTTTAAATTTATTCAATATTGGCAAAAGCGGGAGTTATGGCTGCTTATTTTGGCTATTATAATTGGGTTAGGAATAATTTTTTACTTGAATCATGTAGCCAATGAAATTGCGAAAAGGGAAGAAGGTCAAGTAATTATTTGGGCTAATGAAATTCAACAAAAAGCAAATCTTTTAGAGCTTTCTAATGAAATTTTTAACATAATAAAAACTGAAGAACGCATCAAGATACAAGTGTATGCTAAAGCAAGTCAGTTTGTAACCTCTGAGACTAATGAAAAAAAGCTCTCGATGCTCTTGGATATTCTTCAGCTCAATCAAAACATCCCTACGGTCTTAGTGGACGATCAAATGCGGATTTTAGAGTATAAAAATACAGAACATTTCACGAAACTAACTACTATTTCTAAAGAAAAAAATCCTGATTTTTTTAAATTCAAACCTATTGAATTTGATTTCAATGGAAAAAAACAATATATTTATTTCAAAGAATCTATACTTTTTGACAAACTAAAAAAATACACCTTGCTCAGTGAAGGTGCATTTTTCGAAGAGATTCAAAACAATCTCAAGGATATTCCAATATTAATTTACGACCAAAATGATTCTTTGGTTAGTTTTAATTATATAGATGAGAAAATCGTAGCTAATCCCTTGATGTTTAAGACTTATCAAGAGCAATTTAAGGAGTCGAGAACACCAATTTATATTAATTTCGATGAAAACGCTTATATGATTTATTATAAACCTTCAGGTATTATATCTATCCTTAGATGGTTGCCTTTGCTGCTTTATGCTACTTTATTTGTAATTGGATATATTTCATGGGTGGCTTTTAAAAAATTAAATCAAAATGAAAAAAACTTGCTTTGGGTAGGCATGTCAAAAGAAACCGCTCATCAACTCGGTACGCCAATTTCTTCTTTGTCGGCTTGGGTCGAATTGCTCAGTGAAAAATATCACGACAATAACCACATTCAAGACATAACGCAAGAGCTCAATGCAGACATTGTCAGGCTGAGTAAAATTGCAGATAGATTTAGCAAAATCGGTTCAAAGCCCAATTTAGAAAATATTGAACTCACCGCTTTCCTAGAAAATGCCATTAGCTATATGCGAGAGCGAATTCCTAATTCAATAGAGTTTGATATACAGCTAGGCATGGAAGAGCTATACTGCAAAATCAACACATCGCTCATGGAATGGGTCATCGAGAATTTATTTAAAAACGCTTATGATGCCATAGGAAGCCAAGGAAAAATATCGCTTATTCTTGACAAAACCAAATTAAATCAGATTCAAATTGATATTATAGACAATGGAAAAGGCATGGCCAAAGAGCACTTCGAAACTTGCTTCGAACCGGGATTTACGACCAAAAAGCGTGGATGGGGATTAGGATTATCCTTGTGTAAACGGATTATTGAGCAGTATTTCCAAGGAAAAATCTCTGTAACTTGGTCTGAAAAAGGTCAAGGTACCAATTTTAGGATTATGCTGCCTTATTCAAGCGAGTAAATTAATTTCTTGATTTAAGGTATTGGTTTGAATCCCATTTAGGGATTTGTCTCTAAATTCATCTATCCCGATTATTTTTTTAAAAATTTACGCAATTAATTTTATTGCAACGTCAACTTTCGACGCTTTGAAATGCGATTATTGTCCTATCATTTATTCATTAAAAACTAAACGATATGCATATACATTATAAACTAGATAGAATTTTCACTAAGGGACATTTATGGAAACACCGAACCATGCGAACATTTTTCGATATGCATGCCTCGGAATGGCATCATACTACTATGGACGAAAAATTAGACTATCTCATTCGCGCTATAGAGAGCGGTAAAGTTACCTTAGATGAAATGATACAAGGCTATAAAAAATTTTATACACTAGAAGTCGCGAATAAAGCTTATGTGTTACAAAGCCTAGACAAATCAGTCGCCAAAATCAAAGCCTATGCTTTGACACAAGGTTATGAATTGAAATAGGACAAGTATGGCATGACTACATTCCTAAAACAGAATATAGTGAATTGATAAATAAGGCCGAAGTGTTTTGATGTGGTGGGACATAGTCTTTGAACTTGTAGTTTTTCGAAAATTTTTGATTCATTTCAAGCCAAAAAGCCTGCCAATCGAGATCGATATTATTTCTAATACGTTCATTAATTTCATACAAAAGCGGATCGTTGATAGACATGGTACCGACTTGTTTGGTCGAGATAATTTGAGACTTCGTACTTCGCTCCATGAGTTCAGGGATTTTGAAGTATCCGCCACAAGAGCCCATAAAAATCAAAGGCGGATTTCCAATCATATATTCTATGGTTTTATTGGCATGAAAGCTATGACCCCGATGCACTACTACGCCTGGATTGAGATTATTGGAGCGTATATAAGCATTAATTTCATCCATGCCTTTGTCACGGTACTGAGGTTTATTGGCGAAGATTTCTATTTTTTGACCTTGAAGAGACGAGATAAATACATAAGTACCTAAATCCTGAACAAGCCAAAAAGCTTTATTTTGATAGGTGGACAAGAAATTCTTGTAACTCATTCTTCCATCTTCATCATTATAAAAGAAGACTAACTCAATAATCGAATTGTTACTGATTAAATTTGAGATATCTAGCTTGGTATAGGTGTATTTTTGATAGAGTTTACTCATGGCTTCAAACCATGCGGTCTCGTAAGGTGATTTCTTTCCGATATTGGAGGCTAAAATGCCAAATATGGTTTGATAGAGCTCATCTTGGTATTTATAGGATACTTGATACTGATTGAAAATCTGAATTGAAAACAAATTTAAGGTTTCTATATTGGTGATCGAAGCTATTAGCTCACTGAGTATTGCTGCGTCTTCTATGGCTTTGGGATTAGTAAACTCATAATACACTAATTTCTGAACCAATCCTTGGAGTTCTTTTGGGGTGAGATAATCGAGCTGTGCTTCAAATTTATTAAACTTAGAGAGTAGATTACAAAATTCTATATGTTTATAGCCATAAAATTGCACTAGAATTTTATAGATATTTATGTCATTTTTACGCAACTTATGATCGAAAACTTTATACACTTCATCAAAAGCAAAACCAAATAATTCTTCTTTTGCTAATACGATCATGACATACAGGGTTTTATAATCCCAAGATTGTATCATTTGAAGTTGTTGATTGCTCTTATTAGGATTATCATTTATATGTCTGAGAATTTTGAGGAATCGCTCTCTGAGATATTTTTCAATTTCGGTTTTTGCAGAGGGATTTTTATCGATTAAGGTCATAGAGAGGTATTCAAGCCATTTAGCTTCGTCTTTGCTCATCATTTCTAGCTTGGCTGCATTCTCATTGTCAATAAATTCTGTAATAGGATATAGTTCGGATGAGATGCCAAAATGTTTTTCGATATAGAAGAGATGATTAATCACCTTAGAATAAGAACGCATGTTTTGTATCTTTTGATGCATCGGATGATTTTTGGCTAATAGATATGACTTCAAAGCACTTGGATGATATTTTGCTAGTTTGAGCAAGGCCTCTGCAGCGATTTTTTCATTGCTGATTTTATCGTGATGTTTGAGTAAAATTTGGGGATGAAACTGAGTGAGATAATTAACGATATACTCAGCGTTTTCTATCTGTAGCATTTCCTCAAACTTAGCATCTAGCTCATTGATATTTCGTGTCCACTGTAAATAATCTTTGAGTTGACGATTGATTTGAGATATTTTTTGCGTTTTTCTAGACAAGGAGGCTTTGGTTTCGTAATGAAGGGTTTTTTTATTGAGATAGTATAAGGTAGAGTCTAAAATAGAATTAGCGTTATTATGAATATTGTATTGCATATTATAAGCCATGAGATTCTTGACGAGTTCCATATCGAGATGTACATAGAATTCGTTGTCTAGATTGAGTTGTTCTAACTGATAGAGAAAATCAAATAAAACTCGGTAAGGAACTTTTTCTATGAAATTTATATTTGATATACTTTTTTCTGTAAATTTTTTATTTATATTGTCAAAAATCTTAGGCCATTGGTCTTTCTCGATGTTTTTATTATGAATTATAATATAGAAAAAAAGCTGATCGATTTGTAAAAATTTATATAGCTCAGATTTTGGTGAATGAATATCCACTAAAAATTCAAACTGATTGTTTTGGATATATTCGTTTGCGAAATGAACTAACTCATGTTGTTCGCTATTTAAGACTATATTGGTGACTTTAATCAGGGATTGAATATCATTTTTTTTCAAAGAACCGATTATTCCTTCTGTGGATATAATAGCACTAGGGTTGGTAAATAATCTTTGAGTTTTAGCCCAAGAATTTACGTCTTTCCAGCCTAAAGTATTTGTTTTTTG
This sequence comes from Chitinophagales bacterium, assembly GCA_025455685.1. Classification (GTDB taxonomy): domain Bacteria; phylum Bacteroidota; class Bacteroidia; order Chitinophagales; family JADJOU01; genus JALOMB01. The sequence continues at coordinate 11,237 of JALOMB010000010.1, forward strand.
GTGTAAAAGCAACTGAGATTGAAGTTGCTGACTATACATTAGGGGATTGCTCCAGAAGGCTTTGAAATATAAACTCTCTAATTCAGCATCTGTAATTGGGATTTTACCGTAATTGGACCAAAGTATATCCGGATGCGATACAGCCAAAATTTGTAAAAAATTAAAAAAAACAGCCTTGTCATACAGCACGAAATCAATGAAATCTATGGTTTCTTTAGGATCTTTTAAGGTATAATAGAGCAATTCGCCATTGTGATGATAATGAAGATAATTTGGAATTTTATTGATTTTTTGGATAAAGGCTTTGCTCTTCAAATTGTCTTTGAAATCGATTTGAAGGCTTTCTCGCTTCATGAAGCTTCGTAAAGCGTTTAGATAAAACACTTTGTTTTGGGTTTCGAAGTCTTTGTTAGCGTAAATCGAAATAAATAAATTATTTAAAGCTATAAAGGAATTAGGATCTACATAATCATATCTATAACGAAGATAGGCAATCTCTTGCTCCAAAGTATCTTTTAAACTTTCATAGATGTATATGGTCTGTGCTGTAGTGTGTGACGTGACAGATGTTACATTTCCCCATAAGAATTGGAAAAAAAATAAAAAAAATCCTAAAAAAAATCCTTTTTTAGTCATCAAAACAGTCAAAACTATGTTTAATCATCTACAAAGTTATAGGGTATTTTACAAAAGAAAAACTTAATTTTTGTATCTTTGCAATTTATATGGAGAAATCAACAAGAATTCACAGCAAAGCAATTTCGATAATCTTTAGTTTTTTAGGGGTTTTTCTTTTGGTTTTTGTCAGCCTTTCACTCATTCCACAGAAAGTCTATAAGATGTCTGAGATAGTGTACATTCATGCTAACGCTAGAGATTTTTACCATTTTATGACGCATATGGATTCCGTCTTGTCTTTGTATCCTCGTGGTGAGTATCGCATCGAAAAAATAAATCAAACGGCTATTTTGCATTTATCTTACAAGGACTCCGTGCTTATAGACTTTTACCGATATGACTCTACGAGCTTTGGCTATGTATATAAGCTCCATACCTATGAGCAAGCCTCTTGGCTACGCTATGATATCCGTACGATTGACGCTATGACTACGGAGGCTAAAATCGAAGAAATTTCAATCTACAATAACCCTTGGCAAAGAATGTATGTGCACTTCTTCAAACCAAAACTTCAAATAGATATTGAAAAAAATAAAATCAAACAAAAATTTAAAATCAAAACTGCTTCATGAGATATTTGGCATTTATATACTTACTAACCTATTATTTTTCTGTATCTGCACAAGTGGTAGATTATAATCCATATATTGAAAAAGAAAAAAAACGTATCGATGGATTTGATGGACGTATCGATGGCAAAATTGCGCTACCAAACGACCCTAAAGAAGAAACTTTGTATCAATTTGTATATAGAGATTTAGTCGATTCATTTCAGAAGCGTGTCAATCAAAGTAAAACTTTGCTCGGTTGGCAGAAGCGAAATCTTCTTTTTGGGTTAAGCTCTACCTTATCCGAGATTAATACTTTCAACTATAGACTTCCTCTGTATTATCAAAAAATTTTTCAAAATGCTTTTGGTATCTTAGGCGCTGAAGAACATAGGGATTTAAATAGTTTTTTAATAACAGATCCCGTGTATTCTATCAAAAACATGTATTTTTATATGTACAATGAAGAATGTACTGAATTCCTTTATAAAGCGGTAAATTTATTCCCTGATGAAATCCTAAAGGCTCATTATAAATACCAAGATAGACCGTTTGCAGACACCTTGATTCAGCTGTGCGCTATCGTAGCCCCTGAAATTTCTAAGAACTATCTTTTGGCTGAATCTAAAGTCAAAAAAATTCTACACGATGCTAATCATAAGAATATCATGGGCATGAGAGGTTTCTTTTATCAATATAATATTTTGTCTAAAGGCATGGTACTCGTAGATGATATTGTAGAAGGAAACTTAACCATTGAAGAGGCTCATGCTATTAGTCTAAACAAAAGAACTTTTCTCAGAAAACTTATCGCTTTGAGAAATTCTGATTATTCCTTAGCGAAGCATTCAATCGATAATGAGTTAAAAAGCTCTTCACTACAATTTATTCGTGTGGTCAATGATTTACATAATGAATCAGACAAAGTTAGGTTTGCTTCATTAGACGATTTTAATTGGAAAGAGCTCTATACGGTTATGGTTCATAGCGAAGAAGAGATTTTCACTTCTACCTTCAACGGATGCTTCGAGAGACTGCTTATTCGTATCAAACAATCTAAAATCAATGGGTACGAAATGCTAGAGCAGACTAGATTTAATAGATTTAGGAGTTTTATCAAACTCTGTGCAGGCTATGGAAAACTCAATAAGTTTCTAGAGACTATGCCAAAAGATAAACAAAAAATTCTAATCAAGAAATTTACACAAAATCTAGAAGTCAATGATGGCGAACTTCGTGATGCTATAAATGTCGCTGATGCCTTTGGCTCTGTCAAAGATCCGGTACTTCTAAAAGAAATTCAACAAAACATTGCTTTTGAGTTTGCTCGAGTAAATACCGAAAAGAATAAACAGGGTCAAGCGATTTATGGCCTGCTTAGTAGTTTATTTATCGACAATAAAACCAAAGACTCTTCTTGGTTTAAAACAATTTCAGAAAAATACAAACTCAAGCCTATAGATAAAATTGCTATCAAGGATCTCATCAATGATAAAAAAATACATAATCAAGTGCATTTCTTTTATGATGATGAAGATGGATACGCTTCTTACACCTCATTTATCGCTACTTTTTCTAATGCGAACTATAAATTGACTAAGATAGGCAATTATTCTTTGATAGAATCAGTCAAAGGAAACAAAGTACGCATTTTTGCCAATGAGCCTAAATCTGAACTTGAAGGGCAAAGTGAAATCATCACGATGATAGATTCACTAAACCTCGATATCAAAATGATGGTGCATCGAGGCCATAGTTATTATGCGATGAATACTATCGATCAAATGCCTAGCTCAACTAAAATTGTATTTTTAGGTTCTTGTGGCTCTTATAATAATATTCACGAGGTCATTCAAAAAGTAAATGATGTACATATTATCTCATCTAAACAAATCGGCACTATGAGTGTCAATAATCCACTTCTCTATATCATTAGTGAGACGATTAGAGAAAATAGAGATATTGATTGGTCAGAAATATGGAAAAAGCTAGGTAATCAAGTCAAAGCAAACGCATATGCCAATGAAAAATACGCGGACTATGTACCGCCTCATAAAAATCTAGGCGCAATTTTCTTACAGGCATATAAGCAACAAATAGTAAATTAACCATAAAAAATGCAACAAAGAAAACTATTTTTTATTCTTGGTATATCTTGTATCTTATATTTAAGTTTACGCAACAATGAAGGAAAACAGACATTGCCCGATTCTGAAGAAAAATTAGGTGAACTTTTATTTTTTGATAAAATTTTATCAAGAGACTCTACTATGAATTGTGCGTCATGCCATATTCCAGCCTTTGCTTTTGCGGATACTGCGGCGGTGAGTATCGGAGTCGACGGGCGAAAAGGTCGAAGAAATTCTCCTAGCATCATGAATATGTCGGCTCGAGATATTTTCTTTTATGATGGACGCGCAGAGACATTAGAAGCGCAAGTTGCCTTTCCCATTCAAGATCATTTAGAAATGAATATCAATATTGATGATGTCACAAAACGACTTACCAAGAGTTTATTTTATAGAAATTCATTTCAACAAATTTATGGCAAACTGCCTACCAATGAGTTGCTGATGCAAGCAATTGCCGCTTATGAGCGCACACTAGAATCTTATAGTGCTTTCGATAGATATATGTCAGGAGATTCTTTGGCGATTTCGGCTGAAGCTAAACGTGGTCACAAACTTTTTGTTTCTGAACGTTCTAAATGTTTTGAATGTCATTTTTCGCCTGATTTTACAGGTGACGAGTTTAAGAATATTGGTTTATTCGACGCTGCACAATACAATGATAGCGGTAGGTACCTCATCACCAAAGACCCAAAAGACATCGGTAAATTCAAAGTGCCGGGTCTAAGGAATGTCGCGGTTACCGCGCCTTATATGCACAATGGCTCGATGAAAACACTTGATGAAGTCTTAGATTTTTATAATGATATTCATAAAGTCGTCAAGAATCCTATCAATCTAGACTCTACTTTACGCAAACCACTTCATCTGACGAAATCTGAACTTCAAGATATTAAGGCTTTTTTGATTAGTCTTACTGATGATGAGTATATGCATTTACTCAAATAAATTCAAGTCTTTTCAAAATTATTCCTTACTTTTGTCGGATTATTTATCATTTAATCCTTTATTATGCAATTGCTCAATCAAATGGTCTGTAGCGTAGCCTACCAACTTCACATCACAGAAAATGAAGAAAGAAAATTAATCGATCAATCTACGGTAGAAGCGCCTTTGACTTTTTTAGTAGGGTCAGGTCAGCTTTTAGCTAAATTCGAAGAAAATCTCATGGGTAAATCCACTGGGGACAAAGTAAATTTTTTATTAGCACCTGAAGATGCTTATGGAAACTATCGTATGGAAGATATCGTCTCTATTCCTAAAGCCAATCTAGCACATCCTGATACAGGTCATTTTGATGAAGAAATCATCAAATTAGGCTCTGTAATTCCGCTTCAAGACCAAGATGGCAATCCATTTCAAGGAATTGTGAAACAAATCAACCAAGACGACGTCTCAATAGATTTTAATCATCCCTTAGCAGGTAAATCTCTCGATTTCGAAGTAGAAATTCTGGAGGTACGTCAAGCAACTGAAGAGGAAATCGCCCATGGACACGCACATGGACCTGGTGGTCATCGTCATTAAATGAAATATTAGTCTATTTTAGTTAGGGACGTTCTCATTTCAGCGACTTCTTCTTTCATTTTTTCCTTATAGTCTAGTAGTTTTTGATAAATTACTTTATCTGAACTTCCAAGAATTTGTACTGCGAGAATTCCTGCATTTTTAGCACCATTTAAGGCGACCGTAGCTACAGGTACGCCACTAGGCATTTGAAGAATACTCAAGACACTATCCCAGCCATCGATTGAATTTGAGGATTTAATCGGTACGCCGATAACGGGAAGTGCTGTTAGAGAAGCAATCATACCTGGCAAATGAGCAGCACCACCAGCGCCTGCTATGACACAAGCGTAATGGTCATGGGCTTTTAAAGCGAAATCTATCATGTATTCAGGCGTTCTATGAGCGGATACGATATCCAAATCATAAGGAATACTGAAGTATTCTAAAATTTCAGCAGCTTGACTCATTATGGGCAAATCACTTTTGCTTCCCATGACTATAGCGATTTTTAAGGGAATCATATCAATTGTATTTCTAATTTATCTTTAAGTGCTTTTGTTTCTTCTCGAAGTGTCCGAATATTAGCATGCAACAAGGTGACGTGACCCATTTTTCGTCCCGGTTTCGATTGAGATTTTCCGTAGAGATGTAGATGTGCTTCTGAAAATAGAGCGAGGGCTTCATGTCCTATAAGCTTAGGGGTACCTGAATGTTCTGAGGCGCCAAGGAGATTTATCATACTCGCTGGTTTACGAAGCTCAATTGCAGGAAATGGCAAATTGAGCAAAATTCTGATTTGTGCCTCAAATTGAGATATATTACATGCTTCAATGGTATAATGAGCTGAATTGTGAGCCCGTGGGGCAATTTCATTAACCCAAACCTTTTCGGAATTGTCTAAAAAGAACTCTACACTATACAGGCCCGGACTATCGAGTCCGTCGGATATCTTAGAAGCAATATCCAACAATTCTTCTTCAACCGTTTCTTTGATTTGGGCGGGTACGATGAGATACTCCAAAAGATTTAAGTCTTGAGAAAATTCCATGGCTGAAATAGGATAAAAAATAGTCTGACCTGACTGAGTGCGTACAAAAGTCAAAGCAAGCTCTTGACTGATATCGACTTTTTTTTCTAAGAGGTATGGTGTCTTTAATTGTTTATCCAAATTCTCTAAAGTGAGCCATTGAACGCCTTTTCCATCATATCCTTCTTTTTGGCTTTTTTGAAATGCCGGTAAAAAGTTTTTTTCTTCATCAGAAATGTCATTTGAACTGCCCATAATAAAATCAGCTGTCGGAATGAAGTTTTGTCTGTAGAATTCTTTTTGTTTTGCTTTATTTTGAATTAAATCGATGACTCTGGCAGAAGGAATAATTGTTTTTCCGAGTTTTTCTAATTCATAAAGGGCTTTTACATCGACATGTTCGATTTCAATGGTAAGTATATCGAGGGTTTTGCCAAAATCCAAAACGCTTTGATAGTCTCGAAAATCTCCTTGAACAAAGTTTTGGGAGAAAATGCGACATGGACAATTAATATCAGGATCGAGGAAATATAAGTCTAAACCATATGCTAAGGCTTTTTCTTGAAGCATTCTACCGAGTTGTCCACCACCGAGTACACCTATTTTAGGATAATTCATCGCTATAATTTTCTAGTACAAAGATAGTAAAAATTATAAAAAAGCAGACTGATTAAAAAATCTTGTAATGACAAAGCTCTGAGACGAGATCACCATTTCTCAAAGATATTTTCGCATTAGGTTTGAGTCCAATTTGTTTCAACCCACTTTTATTACTTGAGATCAGCCAAACGTCAAATCCTTTGAAATTTTGCTTTAAGGTATTGCCTAAATCGATATACCAAGTAATTTCATCTTCCAATTTAAGTCTTTCGTTATAAGGCGGATTTAGAAATAGAAACCCTTTTGGGTGATTGGCTGGCTCGAATTCGAAGAAATCTTGGTGATTAAACCATAAACTAGATACTTTTAACTTCGTATTGAAATAATTAGTTTTAGCCATATCCATAGCTTGCAAGGATTTATCTTGGACCAAAAATTCTGTATCAATAGATTTTACATTTGATTGAAGCTCATCCCGAACTGCCCGATACTGAGTTTCATCAAAATCTTTTCTTAAAAAAAAAGGCCATTGAATTCTACTTGCATTCACAGGGAAATTCATTTGTTTCATCATAGCTTCTAGAAAAAAAGTCCCGGAGCCACACATCAAATCATAAAAAGGTTCACCATTCCATTTGCTGATATCGATTATCCCACTTGCTAAGACTTCATTGATGGCAGCGGGCGAGGATTTAGTTCGATAGCCCCGCTTGAAGAGCGGTGCCCCAGAAGTATCTAATGAAATAGTACACGTATTTTTTTTAGAAATATACACTTGAATGCGAATATCGGGAAATTTGGTATCGATATTAGGTCTTTTGTCGTATTCTTTATAAAATCTATCTACAATAGCGTCTTTTGACTTTTGTGCTATAAATAGTGAATTGGGATAATCTTCTGAATTGACTACAGATTCTATTTTGAAGGTATGATTAAGCCCAAACAAATTTGTCCAGGGATATTGAAAAATTGCTTGGTACATTTGATCTATATCTTTGATTTCAAAATCAAACAATACTTCATATATCCGAATGGACAATCTAGAAGACATATTGATTTTCATCATAGTGGCTCTATCGGCGTTAAATGTAACTGAACGATTGATAATATAGGTGTTTTGAGCCCCTAAACTTATGAGTTCTTTTTCGAGATAAGGTTCTAAATTAAAAAAAGTTTTGGCGATATATTTAGGATGCATAAATAAGTTTTAATGGGCTAAGATATAGATAATTTTCTATGTCTTCGTTGGTGTTTGAATTTAGAAACTAAGTAAAACATCACAGGCACCATAACCAAAGTCAATACTGTAGCATAAGTTAGACCGAAAATAATCGTCCAAGCCAAAGGTTTCCAAAAAGCCACATTGTCCCCACCAATATAAATATGAGGATTTAAATTAGCAATTAAATTAAAGAAGTCGAAATTTAAACCTATCGCAAGTGGAATTAATCCCAAAACTGCAGTAAACGCAGTGAGTAGTACAGGTCTAAGCCTTGAAATTCCAGAATCAACTATAGCGCTAATAATAACGTCCATAGGTAAATCGTCATGAGATTCTACTTGATATTCTGCTTTACGTTCGTCCAAAATCAATACAAAGAAATCCATAAGGACGATACCATTCTTCACCACGACACCCGCAAGTGAAATAATGCCCATCATAGTCATTAATATCACAAAGTCCATATTGGCAAATACTAATCCAAAAAACACCCCTGAAAAACTTAGCAAAACCGTAGCCATAATGATGACTGTCTTACTTATTGAATTAAACTGTAAAATTATAATTCCTGCTACACCTAAGAGGGCTAAAAGAAGGGCTTTCATTAAAAATGCAAAGTTCTTGGACTGCTCTTCTTGCTCACCAGAAAAAGTAAAATTAACTGATGCAGGTAATTTATAAGTTTCAAGAGATTTTTTGATCTGGTTGGTAATCGCATTTGGATTTCCGCCATTGGTCACATTAGAATATATTGTCAAAATACGCTTATGATCTTTTCTTTTGAGCACATTAAATGCAGAAGACTGCTTAATCTCCGTCATTGAAGGAATTGGCACTTGCATCATCATGCCATTAAACTGATTTCGATAAGTCAAGGATTGATTTAGCACTACTGCTTCGTTTTGGCGTTGATCTTCTCTGAGTCGCATGTTGATTTTATAATCTTTGGTGGTTTCTTTGAAGGTTGATAGCTCCTGACCTGCAATTGATCTTCTAAGGGCAAAGGCTAGCTGTCCCGTTGAAGTAAATAAACTACCTGTCGAATATTTATTTGGATATATATCAATTTGTGGATTGTTTTTGTTTACATCAGTTTGAAGTCGCTCAATACCTGGTATTTTCTTAGCATTGATAAAAGAAATAATTTTTTCTGATTCTTTGATCATTTCCTCATAGTCATCACCTGTAAGTTGAATAGAGATAGGATATCCCACCGGAGGGCCATTTTCTTCTTTTTCTACGGTGATTTTACATCCCGCCACTACGGGTACATTCGCTCTAAGATCTTGAAGAATTTTTTCGGTATTGATACCTTTTCTCTGAGAATACTCAGTATATAGAATCGTTATCTTGCCTTTATAGGGCATTTCTGAACTTATACCCATATCGACTCTAGGGTTTCCTCCACCTTCACCTACTTGAGCTGTGATGGATTGGACGAGAAAATCAAAATTATCATATCCTTGTGTATGTTTTTTTAGCATGGTCACACAATAGGCTTCGAGTTCTTTTATGGTTTGATTGGTTTTTTGAATGGATGTGCCTTGAGGAAATTCTACATAAATCACATTTTGATTGGGAATGTTTTCTGGGAAAAATAAGATATTTCTAGGAAATAAGCCAAACAAAACAAATGATAAAAACAATAAGCCAAAAATCAAAAATAATGAATTTTTAGCTTTTTTGCCTTGAAGTAAACTCCTGAGATAAGCACCGTATTTTTGCTCTATTCTAGGAAAAAAATCTTTTTGGAATTGACCTATTCTTTTAAACAAAAATTTCTGATATAGCCATAAAAGACCTATGGTAAACAGTCCAAAATGACCCAAACTTCGTAACGCAATCATATCCGCTATCCAACCTATAATCGTAAGAATTAAGGAAATAGGTATAATGATTCTCGTCCATTTTTTAAGATTTGTTTCATCTAGATTTTCATCTTCTAACGTCATAAATTGTGCTGTCATCGCTGCATTGATGATTAAAGCCACTATGAGTGAAGCCGCCAACACTACAGATAGCGTGGCCGGAAAATATATCATAAACTTACCTATCGTGCCTGGCCATAGCCCTAAAGGAAAAAAAGCTGCAAGCGTTGTAGCTGTACTTGAGATTACTGGCCATGCGATTTCACCGATACCTCGTTTAGAGGCTTCAAATTTACTCATGCCTTTTTGCATATTTGCATAGACATTATCTACGACCACAATTCCATCATCCACAAGCATTCCTAGACCCATGACTAAAGCAAAAAGAACCATTGTATTGAGCGTTACACCATAAGCACTTAAAAATGCAAATGCCATTAGCATAGAAATTGGTATAGCAGAGCCTACAAACATGGCATTTCTAGTGCCAAGTGCAAACATGAGCACCGCCATTACTAAAATAATACCGAATATAATATGATTGGAGAGTTCGTTTACGGCATGAATCACTTTGTTGCTTTGATCAGCGGTAAATTCGAGAACTATATCTTTAGGTAATTTATTAACTTTTAAGTTTTCAACTTCTTTTTTAATTTTTTCAATTGCAAAGATCATATTTGTGCCTGATCGCTTTTTTACAGAGATCATTACGACATCTTTTCCTCGTTCTCTGGCTAGCGTAGTTTGTTCTTTTTCTTTGAATTTGACTTCTGCTACATCAGACAATAGAACCGTGCCACCTAATGCTTTTACCACAAGGTTGTTTAGATCCTCTGGTTTGGCGATACTTCCCACTATCCTTACGTTGCTTCTGCTTTCTCCATTATCCAAAAAACCGGCAGACATAGTCATATTTTCACTCTGAACTGCTCGCTGAATGTCATCAAAACTGACTTGAGCAGCAGTCATTTTATAGATATCTACAGCGATTTCGACTTCTTTGTCATTGACTCCTAAAACATCTGCTTTTTTGATTTCTGAGATTTCTTCAATTTTATCTTCGATTATTTCCGCGAATTCTTTGAGTCTAGATTTAGGGTAGTCTCCTTTTACGTTGATATTGAGAATAGGAACCTCTTCAGATAAATTTAGGTTAAATACTGTTGGTTCAACTTTTTGACCATTATCTAGTTTAGCCCAATCCGTTTCACTTTTGGCCATATCGACTTCGCTTTGAATCTTGGCCTTAGCTTCTTCTAAGGTCAATTTGTCATCACATTCTGCGACGATCAAACTAAAATCTTGAAATGAACTAGAATTGAGTTTTTGAATGTTTGAAATATTTTTTAACTTTTTTTCAAGTGGTTTTGTAAGAAATTTCTCTACATCTTCAGCAGAATTGCCTGGAAAGATTGATGAAATAAAAATTTTATTTTCTTTGATTTCAGGAAAATCCTCTCTAGGCATAGTAATATAAGCGACAATACCGCTTACTACCAAGAGAAAAGTAACGATAAAGACCGTAGTTCTATTTTCGATAGCCCAAGTAGAAATTCCAAATTCTTTATTTATATGCGCCATTTCTATGAGTTTATATTATTTAGATGTCTTAACTTTAACTCCGTCGCCAATAGTCTGGGCACCTTGAGTTACGATAATATCGCCAGGCTTTATTCCGGAAAGAATTTCTGTATGGTTGTCTATACTCTGCCCTACCGTGACTTTAGATTTTATGGCTTTAGCTAGATTATTATTAATTTTGGATAAGGTATAGACGAAATATTCGTTTTGTGCATCTTTTTGAAGTGCTTCATTGGGTACTACTATAGCATTGGGGTTTACATGGTCGTAAATTTTCACAGAGGCTGTTTGATTCGATTTGACAAATTCATTAGGCGTGACAGGAATTTCTATGCCTATAGTTTTATTAATTGGGTTAATTCCAGTAGAAATTCGTTTTACCGAAGAGGTTGCTTGATAACCAATGGTAGGGATGGAAATCAAAACTTCTGCTCCAGGTTTTAGCGTTTTAATATATTTTTCACTGACTTCTGCTTCAATTTTCAAACTTGAATTGCTCACGAGCTTCATCACAGGGACTCCAGGAGCGACAGCTTGACCTGTTTGCATCATCACTTTGTCCACTATACCAGAAAATGGCGCTTTGATATTCGTGCGTCCTACTTGGGTTTGAATTGCGTCAACTTGTCTGCTTGCAGCTTCATACTGAGTTTTAGCTTGAAGATATTGAATTTCAGAGCCTATGTTTTGTTTCCAAAGCCTATCTTGTTTTTCGAAAGCGGTTTTGGCTAAATTAGCCTGTGCCTTTACGGATTGAAGATTTCCAACTAAACCTCCATCGTTAATTTTAGCAATTACTTGTCCTTGGGATACTTTTTGTCCTTCTTGAACCAATAGCGTTAAATTACCTTGAAATTCTGGATATATAATTATATCTTTATCTGTATTGATAGTAGATTGAACTTCAATAAAATGCTTAAAAGGTTGATAATCGATCAAAGCACTCTCGACATAAGGTAAATTAGCAATAGGATTTACTTTTTCGATCTCAATTTCTAAAGCATTGAGGTCTTCTTGAAGTGAAGAGATTTCTTGTTCAATTTTTGATTTTTTGGCCAAAAGATCACTAAGCTTTTTTTCTTCTTTTGATTTGCAACTCAAAAAAGCTAAGAAAGTTAGTAGAATTAAATAATAGAATGAAAATTTCATAAGGTAAAATTTATAGACTTGAATTTGATTTTTGATATTCGATAAATTGTAGTAAAAGTTTTAAACTGCTTTGTAACGCATTGATATCTTGACGAATTTTATCACTCTGAGCAGTGATGAGTTCTATGGAGCTGCCAACTCCTTCTTGGTATTTAATTTTAGATTTTTGATAAATTTTGTTGGATAAATAACTTAAGTTTTTCTGATTTTCAAATTCAATTAAAGCTGCTTTTACATTGATTTGTCGTTGGGCGTTTTCGAGAAGAAAACCATTTTTAGCTTGATTGAGTGAAATTTCAGCTAAATCCACATTTAGTTTCGCCTGTTGCTCTTGTCGCTTCGTAGTTAGACCATTAAAAATGGGAACGTTTAAACGCAATGCAAAATTAGTATATCGATACCACTGACCACCTGAAAAATAATCAAAATTTGGCCTCGGTGACTGATAACCTATGTTAAAAGACCCATAAAGTGCAGGTAAATAAGAAGATTTAACCTTTTGAAGATCTAATTTTTTTAAAGCATAATTATCTTGAAGTAATTTATATTCAAATCTATCTTCAATTTCAAATGTATCTGATTGTAATAATTTAGATTTGACTTGATGCAGTTCCTCATCAACATTCAACTTTAACAAAATTGGTAAATTTATATCTCTACCCAAGTTATAATTCAAGGCAAAATAAGCTATATCTCTCTGTTTTTGTGCAATTTGTTGTTGATTTTTTAAGTTTGATAAATTAAGAGTTAACCTATCTATATCTAATTCTTCAATTAATCCTTGTTCATATATTTTTTCTGTTTGATTTTTGAGTTTTTGGACTTCTTGGATCGTTGTATCTAGTTTCGCCAAAGATAAATCAGCAATTACAGCAGAATAAAAAAGTTTAGAGACTTGTTCTTTGAGTTCTTGTTCACTCATTTGAACCTGATGATGACTTAGGTCTTTTAAGTGTTTAATGGCCTTCAAGCCTACCAAGTATCTCCCGTCGAAGATTAACTGCTGAAGATTCAAAGAAGCATCCATAAAATGTTGTACGCCAAATTGAACCGGGATAAACGTATTGGGCTGACCGACGAAATCTCCTGGAATTATCTGAGTAGGCAGCTCTAAACTATTCTGATAAGTAACGCTTCCTGATAGTTTTGGCAAACCAATTGATTCTACTTCTTTGGTTTGTTGATAAGTGATGAGTTGTTCTACTTGTTTTTTCTGAAAATCATAGTTATGTAGCATCGCATAGCGTATCGCGGCAGGCAAGTCAAAAATCATCAATGATGATTTTGCGGCAATACTATCATTTCGCTGAGCCAAAAGACATATAGGCATTATAAGCCAAAGTGTGACAATTAATTTAGTTTTCATGTAAATGTATATTTATCAAAACATATTTTTGAGGTAAAAGGAGTGTATAAGCATGATTTCTCAATAAATTTATAAAATGTAGCTTTTCATATAGTAGGTTTTTTTTTTCTAAAAATTTCAACATCGAGAAATAAGATTCTACAATAAGAAAAGAGTTAAATTCAGGTGATAACTCAGTTTTATAAATTCCTTGCGCTTGACCTTCGATAATATTATTTTCGAAAATTTGCCAATAAGTATTGAACCCTATGTCTTCGATAATAGATTTAACCCGAGTAGAATATCTTTTTAAATCTTCGAAAATGGCTAACTTATGAGAATTTTTTCTCTTCATCAAGAAGTCAACAATTTCTACTAATTGAGCAAAAGCATTTTGTTCTTTTTCTTTGATTAGAGCCAATTCAACCTTTAAGAGTTCTAAATCATGAATCAGAGAAGCTTCTATTAAATTTTCTTTGCTATAGAAATAATTATATATTGTTTTTTTGGCGATACCTAAATCTCTAGCAAGTTGATCTATGCTAAATCCCTTGATGCCTTTGAGAAAGCAGCATTCCTTAGTATATACTAAGATTTTTTCGCGCATATTTTTAAATTACATCGCAAAAGTAAAACAATGGAAACGATAAAGGGGTAAAAAGTGTAATTTCTGACGTTAAAAATAGTAAAACACTTGTAGTGTTTGACTTTTCTAAAAGTTATTTAACTATTCTAAATACCTTTTCTGGAAAACTATCTTTATTTAACAAGACTTTATTGAGTTCTTCAGCGACAAAATCAGAAGAAAAGAGCTGATTTTCTTGATAAAGAGTCACAAATTTTTTCTTATCTTTAAATTTATTTTCATCTGAACTTCTAATCTGCTTTTGCATATTCGTATCGACCACGCCGGGAGCTATCGCAAATGAATAAACTGGGTAAGGATTTATGGCTTGTTCTTGATTTACGGATTGCGAAAACATTTCCAGACCAGCTTTAGTAGCACAATAAACAGCCCAAGATGGATATGGACGGGTCGCTGCGCCACTTGAAATATGAATCAATATTTTTTCTATGGGTAAATCACTTACAGAAGCTATGAAGGCATTGGACAATTCCATTGGAGCCGTTAGATTGACCTGAATTACATGTGCAATATCTGTTTTTTCACCAATTGGTACAATTTCTCCGAGCAAACCAGCATTATTTATCAAGGCTACTGAGCGATACTGAGATAAGTCAACTTCTTGGAAAATTACTGATGTATCAAAAGATTCTGACAAATCAATTTGAATATGTCTATAGTTTGATGCTTTGATCTCGGAAGCACTTCGACTAATGCCAATAACTTGTGTGTCTTCTTGATTGATTAGGATTTTGGTAAGCGCCAATCCTATTCCAGACGTAGTACCTGTGATAATTCGTAACTTGTTCATATTTATCTATCTTGAAGCAAAAGACTAAACCATTTCTTAAATCCAAGGGGTGCACCACTTGACATAATATTTATCTTATAAACGCGCGCTGCTATCCATAAAAAACCAAATGCAGCTACAATCTGAAACAAAAGACTTAATGCAATTTGCCATAAAGGAACAGCTGCCCCAATAGAGGCTATAATTCTGGCAGGCATAATCACTGAAGAGGTAAGTGGAAACATAGACCCAAAAACGGATAAAGGATCAGAGGGCTTATTTATTGTTTTGGTTAGAATAATAAACGCAAACAAAATAGGTAACATTACAGGAAAAATAAATTTTTGTGCTTCTTGTGTATCCTCATTGACTACGCTTCCTATCATTGCGAAGAGTGCTGAATATATCAAATATCCTAAGATAAAATAAACTAAAAACATAGAAATACTAAGCAACCAAGGCATTTCAGATAGAGAATTAGTCATTTGTGAAATGAGTTCAGGATTAGCTTGAGGCACTTTGGACATTAGTGTAGCTGTATCTAATCCTGTAGACATGAAGCTCATAGCTACAATATTGATGATAATCATGAGAAATATCCAAAATAGGATTTGAATCAAAGCTACGATTACTATAGATAATATTTTTCCTATCATCAATTCAATCGGCTTGATTGAACTTAGGAGTGTTTCGGCTACTTTAGAGATTTTCTCTTCCATGACACTGCGCATGACTTGAGTTCCATATAGGCTCAGCATCATATACATCATGAAGCCCATTAGAAATCCAAAGAAATAACTAATCGTATCTTTGATTTGATTTTCTTTTGAGCCATCTTTTTTAGAAAATTCAAAATTATTAGTGTTATTGATTTGGGCTAGTATATCATTGTTGTTTTTTAGCTTAAATACTAAATCGCTGATATATATGTCTTTTATCCATTTGATCAGGTATTTTTTAGTATCCATTTGAATTTTCTTATCATGAATGATATGTGTTTGGTAGCTAGTAGTGTCAAATTTGATCCAAATATCTGCATTTTCTCTTTTCAAAGTGGAATCTAAAATAAACTGAGCTTTGTCAGAAGACGTTTGCACTACGGCATTAAGTTTTGGTTCATAACCTACTTTGAAGGTATCGCTATCATACATGCCAAACAAATACAGCGCAGCATAAAATAGGATGATACCAATAGGAAAAAGAAAGGTAACGAGTAAAAAAGTTTTATTGGTAATCTTAGCAAGCACTTCTCTTCGAAGTATAAGAAAAATATGATAAAAATTCATGAGTGTTAATTTTCGACTAATTTGATAAAAATATCGTGTAAGCTAGGTAGTTTTTTAGTAAGGGATAACAAAGAATTCTCGGGATTTTGAATAAAATAACGCAATAAATCGTTCATCTTGGATGATTCTAACTGTATCAAAGCTGAATTATCATCACTCGATACAATTGCAGCACCGCTATGTGATATAAAGTCTTGAATATTAGCTACTTTAATCTCATATCTGCCTTCATCAAACTGATTTTTAATTTCTTTGATATGTCCATATGCCATGAGCTTACCTTGATTAATTAAAACAATTCGATCACAAATTTCTTCTACTTGCTCCATTCGATGGGTAGAAAAAATAAAACATGTTTGATGACGCTGACTCAAGTCAAAAATTACATTCTTTATCAAGTCCGCATTCAAAGGGTCTAATCCGGAAAAAGGTTCATCTAAAATAACAAATTTAGGCTTATGCAGCAAGGTACATACGATTTGAAGTTTCTGAGCCATTCCTTTGCTTACCTCTTCGACTTTTTTATTTTTCCAGTCCATCATGCCTAGTTTTTCAAACCAATATTCAACTGATTCTTTGGCTTCCTGATGTTTGAGTCCTTTTATTTTAGCAAAAAATAATGCTTGGTCATATACTTTCATGGCTTTATACAAACCTCGCTCTTCTGGCATATAGCCAATAAGTTTTGGGTTATCTAGGAAATTTATTTCTGAATCGTTAAGCAAAACCCTGCCTTGATCCTGACGATAAATCCCTGTGATAATGCGCAATAAAGTGGATTTCCCTGCGCCATTTGGGCCTAGAAGACCTAGAATTTCTCCTGATTTTAGTTCAAAACTACAATTGTCTAGTGCTTTGGTGCCAATATATGATTTAGATACTTGGTCGATTTTTAGATGAAAGTCCATATTTTAGGCCTTGTGGATTTTTTGAATAATTTGAAAAGTCATTTCATCGATTAGATAAGAGCCGTGCAGCGGATCCTGAACAATTCCGAGATATGATTCTTCTATAAGAATAGCGACAATATTTTTAGCAATTCGCTCAGATATCTCTCTGCTATATTTTCGGGATTCACGGTCAAAACCTTCACATATGACAGCAAATATATTAGCATGAATAAAACCTATACTAGCAAAAGTTTGAGCTATTAGTTTATCCTCTACTTCAGGAAGGGTTGCGTTAAAAGTGCCGAAAATTTTGATTGATTTATCTATATGTGCTGCTTTTAGCATTTGTTGCACCAAAATAGTTAGCGCCCTTGTTTTGGAAATATCATAGAGCAAATGAGGGGTGGCTTCTAATGCTATTCCAAATTCTTTTTCATCGGAATTCAGCGCGTGTTCAATGATATCTTTGGCTTGCCGATAAAAGTTTTGACTTTGAGGTAGCACCTGGTAATTCTGCCCTAAGATAAGAACTTCAGGTTTTTGACTCTGAAACCAGCGGATGGCATCAATATTTGACGTTTCTAAAATGAGCTCAATGTGTTCGAAAAAAACACCTTGTCCGATAAAGTTCCAATTAAAGTCAATTTGACTAGGAATTTTAAGATAAAATCCGTCTATACCCTCTGATAAATAAGGCAAGAGGGATTCTTCAAAATCCTCAGCTAAATCCAGCTTCAAAATATTCCTAGGTGGTTGTGCTTCTATAAATGGTAATTCACATGTTTTTTGTGTGTAAATTGGGGCCAAATTTAAATCATAATAATGCACATACAATTCTTCAAAGGTTTTATCTTTGAGTTCAGAAGAAATTTTATCACGAAAATCTTGTACATTTGATATCATTAAACAAATAAATTTATATTTGATTTTTTAAAACACAAAACTATACAAAAAAAAACAATTCATTCTCATTGGCTTTTTAATTGATTTATGGGCAGTTTGTCTTGTAGAATATATAAAAAATACATTTTTTTGTTAGTCCTAACATAATTTAACAAACAATTTATTACCTTTGCGTATCCAAAAGTAAATCTTAAAAAAAAACATATGAAAAACTTGTTCTTGACTTCTTTGCTTAGTTTATTTATTCTAGGAAATTTACAAGCACAGAAAGTAGCTTTGATAGAAAGTGAATACATTTTAGGGAAAATGCCTAATTATGAAAAAAACAAATTAACCATCGAAAAAATCACAGCGGAATGGCAGACAGAGATTCAAAATAAAATGGATGAATTAGAAAACGAATTAAAGATTTTTCAAGCTGAAAACGCTTTATACTCCGATAAAGAAAAGCTTAAAAAAAGCGCTGCTATTGAAGCCATGCAAAAAGATATAGCCAACCTCCAACGTCAGCGTTTTGGAATCAATGGAGATTTATTCAAAAAAAGACAAGAGCTCGTCCAGCCTATGCTCGACCAAATCACCTCAGAAGCTACTAAAATAGCTCAGAGCAAAGGTTATGACCTAGTTCTAGACAAAAGCAATGGAAATTCCGTAATTTTCTTTAATCCAAAAATCAATATCAGTGATGATATTCTCAAAGCACTTGGATTTTAATTTTTATATTTGCAAAATTTTTTTTTAATCAAAACCAATAATATCTAATGAAAAAACTTTTTTTAATTTTAGCAGCTACAGTATGTGTACTTCAAATTCAAGCTCAGAAAATCGCTACTGTAAATTCAAGTGATGTGGTCATTGACATGCCAGAAACTAAAGCAATGCAACAAAAAATTCAAGATAAAACCTCGGAATTATCGAAACAATTAGAAACAATGTATAAAGATTTCGAGAAAAAACTCGAAGAATACAAAAAGCTTGGTGGTGGTACCAAAAAAGATGCTGTTACAGAAGCAAAAGGTGCTGAATTGCAAGACATGCAAGGTAGAATGCAAAAATTTGAAGAAGCTGCTAGAAAAGAGGTTCAAGAGTTAGAGCAAACGCTAACTAAACCGATAATCGACAAAGCTAAGGCTACAGTAGATCAAGTAGCTAAAGAAAAAGGCTATACCCATGTTTTCGATGTAGCATCTGGATTAGTCGTCGTATTTCCAAATTCTGATGATATTACCAATGCGGTTAAAACTAAATTAGGCATCACTAGCAAAAGTAAATAAAATCTATGAATCAGCCTATAGGCATTTTTGATAGTGGAATTGGCGGCCTTACGGTCGCCAATTCTATTTCAAGATTAATGCCTGAGGAAAATTTAGTTTATTTCGGAGATACATACTATATGCCTTATGGCACTAAATCGCCTGATGTAATTCAGTCACGCGCACTTAAAATTACCGATTTCCTTATTAAAAGCCATAATTGCAAGGCTATTATAATAGCATGTAATTCAGCATCAGCTACTGCATACGAGATACTTCGAGACAATTTAAAAGGGAAAATACCAATTATCAACGTTATAGACCCAATTATCGAATATTTATCAGACAAACAATTCAAAAAAATAGGGTTAATCGCAACGCAAGCCACTATAGATTCTGGTGTTTATCAAGAAAAAATAAAAAGACGAATTCCCAACACTTCTCTGGAAGCCAAAGCTACGCCATTACTCGCTTCAATCATTGAAGAAAACTTTATAAACCATGCTGTATCGATGTCCGTTCTCGATACCTATCTTATCGATAAGAGATTTGATGCGATAGACGCCATGATTTTAGGATGTACACATTATCCTTTAATAGCCCAAGAAATTCAAACCTATTTTTCTAAGCAAACAGAGATTATTCATTCTGGCGAAGTCACAGCTGAAAAACTCAAATCAATTCTAACAAAAGAAAATCTCTTACAAACGAAACCTAAATTAGAAGATAGATTCATAGTTTCTATGTTAACTAATAGCTTTGAGGCTTCGACTAAATTCTTTTATGGAAAAAAAATTTCCTTGGAAGAAAAAAGATTTTAATGCTTATTAATTTAAAAATTTATATTTTTACCCTATGAAAAAAATTAATATTACCTACTTACTTTTGATTTTCTTTCTCAATGCGAGTTGTCAATCTAATAGCGCTGGTAGTTATAGTATAGAAGGAAGTTTGACAAATGCTCCCGATAAAAATTATATTTACCTAGAAAAAATCTCTAATTCTAATATAAGTCTTATTGATAGTCAATTAGTAAAGGCTAAACAATCTTTTCTTTTCAAAGGTAAAATTGACCAAATAGGTTTGTATCGACTTAGATTTATGAAGAACGCGTATTTACTAACTATTGAACCAAATGAAACAATAAAACTAAAAGCCGATTACGCTCAATATCCATTGACTCAGATCACTGGAAATGAAAAACAGCAAGAGTTTCAAGCTATGCTGAATAAAAGTTATCTCGTCCAAAAAGAAGTCTCAGCTAATAATAATAAGCTCAAAGAAATGATGGATAAAAATATGCCTCAAGCCGATTTGAAATTAATTCAAGATCACAATGACTTCAAAATTAGAGAATACCAACAATATTTATACAATTTATTACGGGATTATAAAAATCCCTTTACCATGTATTATAACATTACGGTTTCCGCCATTCAAATCATGAATAGCAACCAACCGGTGCCACAAGGTATGACAGAAGATTTAGATAAACTTATATCGAACTTAGAAAGTAAACTTCCAGGATCGGTTTATCTCTCTGATATGAAACAACTCAAAGAGAACATTACTAAACTTCAAAATCAGAATAAAGATCCACATGAAATGGAAAATGGCAATGCCCCATACAGCCTAAATAAACCAATGCCCGAAGTAGAATTCAAAGACGAAAATGGGAAAACTGTCCAACTTTCTTCATTCAAAGGAAAAACCGTATTGCTTGACTTCTGGGCTAGCTGGTGTGGTCCATGTCGCAGAGAAAATCCTAATGTAGTAGCGGCTTATCAAAAATTCAAAGACAAAGGATTCCTTGTAATCAGTGTATCTCAGGACAAAGACAGAAAAAAATGGAAGGAAGCAATTATAAAAGATAATTTAACTTGGACCAATCATTTTTATGATTTGGACAATGAAATGAAAGCATCTTATTTTCTAAACATCAGCTATATTCCACAGACATTTCTCATTGATGCAAATGGAATTTTAGTGGGCAAAGACCTTAGAGGAGCTCAACTAGAAGAGGCTTTATTCAAACTTCTACCTTAAATTATGATGAGTAAAACTTGCAAAGCATCAGAAGCATCGATGATGGAGTTGGTCTTGCCAAACGACACCAATGCCATTCATAACCTAAGAGGTGGCAAAATTTTACATTGGATGGACATCTGCTCTGCAGTCAGTGCAGGCAGGCATGCAGAAGCGGTGGTAGTTACTGTATCTGTGGATCAGGTTTCATTCGAAAATCCAATCAAGATGGGAGATGTAGTCATGATTTATTCAAAAGTCACGCGCGCCTTCAATACCTCAATGGAAGTAAAAATTGATGTATGGGCTGAGAATTTACCTACCAAAACAAAATACCGATGCAATTCTGCTTTTTATACGTTTGTGGCTTTGGACTCTAATGCAAAACCTAAAAAAATAGTAGAAATCATACCTGAAACTCCTGAAGAAATAAAAGATTTCGAAGACGCACTCAAACGAAGAGAAATGAGACTTGTTTTAGCCGGTAGGCTAACTTTGGACCAAACCGAAGTGTTGAAAAAAAATCTATAAATCACGTAAAATATCCTTGCAACAATTTAAAAAATAGTAAATTTGTCAAAAATACGAAATTTGAGTTTATGAATACAGATTTAAGCTTTATCAGCAATATGCATCCTGCAGCTATTGAATCCATGTATGAATCCTATGTCAAAAATCCTGAGCAAATAGACCCTGAATTTCGAAAGTTTTTCGCAGGCTTTGATTTAGCAGCTGCACAAGGAAGTCCAAGTAGCAGCAATAGCAATCCTAAAGAGTTAAAAGTATATCACCTCATCGAATCCTATAGAGCTTTCGGTCACAGAAATGCACGGACTAACCCACTACCAATAGAAAATACCAAGAAAATTGATTTATCTCTTGCTGCTTTTGGTTTAAATGAGCAAGATTTAAACACTACATTTCAAGTTGGTAAGACATTAAATATTCAAGACTTATCTTTAAAAAATATCTTGGGACAACTTGAGAAAACTTATACGCAATCAATCGGATTCGAAATAGATCATGTGCCCACAAATGAGCGAGAATGGCTACTTAAAAAAATTGAACAAGAGTTTCCTAACAACAAAATGTCTCTTGATAAACAAAAAAATATATTAGAAGCCTTAAATAAAGCTGTGACTTTTGAACAGTTTTTAGGAAAGAAATACGTTGGTGAGAAAAGATTTTCCTTAGAAGGTGGTGAAAATACTATTTCAAGCTTAGAAGCCATTTTAGAAATCTCTCCTGATTTTGGAATTCAGGAAATTATCATTGGGATGGCGCATAGAGGGAGATTAAACGTGTTAGCTAATATTTTACAAAAAAGCTATAATGATATCTTTAGTGAATTTGAAGGTATTGATACTTCACTTCAAGGTGGAGACGGCGATGTAAAATACCACAAAGGATTTAAATCGCTTAGAAAAACTAAAACCAATAAAGATATTTATATAGAGCTTTTAGCCAATCCAAGTCATTTAGAGGCAGTAAATCCAGTGGTTATGGGATTTTCAAGAGCTATCGCTGACAATAATTTTGACAGCGATTATGGAAAAGTATTACCTATTCTCATTCATGGTGATGCCGCTATAGCTGGACAAGGAATTGGGCTAGAAACAGCACAAATGATGAATCTTAGAGGCTTCTCTGTATATGGCTGTATTCATATGGTAATCAATAATCAAATCGGCTTTACCACAGACACTATAGATGCTAAATCTTCACTTTATTGCACTGCTATTGCAAATGCAACTGCTAGTCCTGTGCTACATATCAATGGTGATGACGCGGAAGCTGTAGTTTGGGCAAGTGAATTGGCAGTAGCTTATCGAAAAGAATTCAAAAAAGACATTTTTCTCGATTTAATATGCTATCGAAAACATGGTCACAACGAATCAGATGATCCTAAATACACGCAACCAAAGATGTATGATCTCATCGCTCAGAAAAAAGACCCATTGCAAGTTTACGAAGAAAACCTCAATAAAATTGGGCAACTTGAAAAGGATATGGTCAAACGAATTCATCAAGAATTTTATAATTCACTTCAAAATATGCTTGATGAAGTTAAAAATTCTGTCAAAGATTATGTCTATAGACCTCATGAAAAAGAATGGTTCAATATTCAAAAAGCAAGAGCTCAGGACTTCGAAAAGTCACCGAATACTTATATTCCAAGGTTTGAAATAGATCAAATCATCCAAGCAATTCACGAAATTCCTAGTGATTTGAAAATAAGCAATAAACTTAGAAAACAAGTGGACAATTGGCATAAAAAAATCAAAGAAACAGATACTTTTGATTGGCAAGCCGGCGAACTGCTCGCCTATGGCTCCTTGCTTTTGGACAAACACAATATTCGATTTACCGGTGAAGATGTCAAAAGGGGTACATTTACCCATAGACATTTAAGTATTCGAAGTGAAGACGAAACTTCTGAGTGGAATAGACTCGCTAATATCGCTAAAGACCAAGGGAAAATTCACATTTATAATTCACATTTAAGTGAATATGGTGTTTTAGGTTATGAGTTTGGCTATTCTATAGTTTCTACAAATTATCTCACTATATGGGAAGCACAATTTGGTGATTTTGTGAATGGTGCACAAATCATCATTGATCAATTTATTTGCTCGAGTGAAACGAAATGGAATATAGCCTCTGGACTTGTTTTATTGCTCCCACATGGGTATGAAGGTCAGGGTCCGGAACATAGTAGTGCGAGAATGGAGCGTTTTTTACAGAGTTGTGCCGAATTTAATATGCAGGTTTGTAATATTACCACTCCAGCGAATTTCTTTCATGCGATCAGAAGACAGCTCAAAAGAAATTTCAGAATTCCTTTGGTAATCATGACCCCTAAATCTTTACTGAGACATCCACTCTGTGTATCTAAAACTGAAGATTTTGCGAATGCTGGTTTCCAAGAAATCATCGATGACACTAGTGTCAAAGACCCAAAAGACATCAAAAGAGTCCTATTCTGTAGTGGAAAAATCTATTATGAACTGCTAGAACAAAGAGAAAAATTTGGCCGAAATCATGATGTAGCTATTGTGAGAATGGAGCAACTCTACCCTATCGCTATAGAACAATTAGAGCAGTCTTATGAAAAATACAAGTATTCTGAAATCTACTGGGTTCAGGAAGAGCCTGCTAATATGGGTGCTTGGACTTATTTGCTCGATAGACAATACCGAATGAAAGGTGAAGTAATCATGAAAGTCATCGCACGTAAAACATCCTCTTCGCCAGCCACTGGCAATAAAAAACAACATATTGCTGAAATAGAAGAGATTTATAACCGTTGTTTTAATTTCTAAAATTATATATATGATACTAGATGTAGTAATTCCCAATGTCGCTGAATCAATCACAGAAGTCACTTTAGGTACTTGGATGGTCAAAGATGGCGATTATGTCACGATAGACCAAGCTATTTGCGAAGTAGAAACAGATAAAGCTTCTCAAGAATTAATCGCAGAAAAAGCTGGAAAAATCAAATTGATCGCAAAAGAAGGAGACGATATCGAAGTAGGCGGCTTAATCGCACAAATCGATACAGACGCTCAAGCACCTGCGCAATCTACAGAAGCAGAAGCACCAAAAGTTGAAACGCCAAAAGTTGAAACGCCAAAAGCCTCGGAACCACCCAAAGTAATCGAAACATCTCACAAACCATCATCCGATATCGCAAGTCCTGCCGCTTCGAAAATGATGAGAGAGCAAAATATCACAGCACAAAACATTTCCGGTACAGGAAAAGACGGGCGAATTACAAAAGAAGACGTCCTTAAGCTTATTCAATCTGGCAATGTAAACCAAGCTCAGGCAGGAATTCAAAGTCTGCAAAGCCTCAGTAAACAAATCGATAGACAAGAAGAGGTCAAAAAAATGTCTAGAATTCGCAAAGTAATTTCTGAGCGATTGGTTTTTGCCAAGAATTCTACGGCTATGCTCACTACTTTTAACGAAGTCAATATGCAGCCTATTATGGATGCACGGGCGAAGTACAAAGACTTGTTTAAAGAAAAACATGGGGTAAACCTTGGATTTATGAGCTTTTTTACCAGAGCTTGTAGTTTGTCTCTAATGAAATTTCCAGAAGTAAATGCTTATATCGATGTAGAAAAAGGAGAATTAATTTATCATAATTACGCTGATATATCTATCGCTGTATCCACGCCAAAAGGACTCGTCGTTCCCGTTATTCGAAATGCTGAGTCGCTTTCGATGCATGAAATTGAGCAGGAAGTGGGTCGATTAGCCAAAAAAGGTCGCGAAGGCTCACTAACTATGGAAGATATGGATGGTGGTACGTTTACCATCACTAATGGTGGGGTTTTTGGGTCACTACTTTCTACGCCTATTATCAATCCGCCTCAGTCCGCTATTCTCGGTATGCATAAGATAGAAGATAGGCCCGTAGTAGAAAACGGTCAAATCGTCATAAGACCGATGATGTATCTCGCCTTAAGCTATGACCACAGAATTATCGACGGAAAAGAATCTGTTGGTTTTTTAGTAAGCATCAAAAACTTCTTGGAAAACCCGGAACATATGCTCATCGGACAGAATCCACTTGAGGCTTTGTTTCAGTTGTAAGTTTATTTATGCTGATTTAAAGCAAGTTGATAAATTTCATTATAACGCGATCGAATCGTAGCAAAACTATAGCGTTTTTTGGCTGATTCACTAATTTGAATAGCATTATAGTCTTGATGATGCATGAATAATTTCATGAATGCTTGACTTAGTGCAGCTACATCTTTGCTTTCCACTAAAAAACCATTTTCTTCATTTATATGATTTTCGATATCGCCTACAGCAGATGAAATCACAGGAAGTCCACACATTAGTGCTTCTGAAATGACACAAGGTTGATTTTCCATTATAGAAAAAAGTACAAACCCATGACTTTTATTATATAAGTGACTTAAATCTTCAGGACTTTGTTTTCCTAAAAGGGTGACATTAGATTTAATCCTAGGAAAATCCAATAACATTTCTTGTAACTTATGCAAATCACCATCTCCTACTAAAAGCAATTGAACCTTTGATAAAGGATTTTGAGTAGTAAACTGCTCAAATCCTTGAAGAATTCCACGTATGTTTTTATGATATTCTTTGAAATTTGATACATGAAGCAACGTAAATTCTGTAAACTTTTCTGCTTTTCTATAAGTAAAAATCTTATCATTAATTGAATTTGGAATGACATGGATTTTAATATTTTTTACACCGTTTTTTAGATAAAAATTAACAATATTTTGACTCACAGGTACGAAGAAATCCACAAAATGATGAAATAATTGGAATATCAATCGATAATAAATAGAGTCAAACTTAGATACAAAAGAGGAAGAATGCTCTGTAACCACCAAGGGTTTTTTATAAATAAGTTTGAGGATAAGTCCTATAAAAAAAGCGGGATAAAAGACATGAACATGTATTATTTCTGCATCTTTTGCAAAAGAAAAAGATTTTAAAAAAGCCATAATCGTTCGATATAACCTAATCAATTTCCATTTATGATAGGGAAAATAGTGATAAATTTCAAGTAAATTTGGATGATGAGGATTTTTGATTCGTATTATTTCTTCCTGATTATTTGTATTAGAATTGACAAAGAAATTGGTAATCTGATGGGATTCAGCTAAAGATATTAATAAATTTTGAACGAAATTTCCGTCTAAACTATTTTTTTTATTAGGATACCAACTACTAATTGATAAGACTTTGGCCACTTATTCGTCTTTTGGAATTTTTTGAAGTTTTAGGGGGACAGGACGAATCGGCGCATTAGATTCTTGCTCGGCAATTTTAGCCATTTTCACCCAGTGCCATTTGTTGTCTCTCCAAACCAAAGATTCATAAGTGCCATCAGGTGCTTTGGTAAAATTCAAATCCTGACCTTTTTGGGTTGTAGAGACGAGGTGATCGAATAAAATAGCATTCTTTTCTTCATCAAAGTTT
>JALOMB010000061.1 GCA_025455685.1 Chitinophagales bacterium
GCAAATTTGTTAAAATATATGAAAAATTGATAACCCTTTCATTTTCCTATTTAAAGTTTATTTCCTGAAAAAGTGCAAAGAAATAGTTGCGTAACTACTTGATTATCAATTGATTATATATTTTTATAGTTTTTTCAAAACTTGATAATGTGGGCTTTATCTGAAGACCATAAGCCAAAATTTAATGAGTTATTGATTTGATTGATACTGCTCTAAAGCATTTATGAGATAATCCTTCACTGATTTCTTCAGGCTTTCAGGCGCAATCACTTTTACATCTTTGCCCAAGCGAGCTAGTTCCATTACGAGTTCTTCATTCAAGATTAAATCTAACTCCAGTTGTAATCCTTGTGGGGTCATTTTGAGTCGTGATGATTCCAATTGTTGTGAGTGAAAAGGCTGGGTTTGAATATACTCAATTCTTTTGCCGGTAAATAGTAATATTATTCGTTCGGGGCTTTGGCTGTAATTAAAATATAAGCCAAAAGAACGATTAAATAATTTTTTTAAGTCTTTTTGATTGGGTTCATAACGAATACCGATGGTGGGATGAATAGCTTTGATTCTATCCAGCCCAAACATTCTCAAGGCTTGTTTAGAATGTTCTAAGCCAATGACATACCAGCGATTACGATGTTCTTTAATCAAATAAGGATGTAAAGTGCGGGTTTCAACCGTCAGACTGTCAAACTTTTGATACGCTATTTCTATGGTTTTCTTTTCGTGAATAGCTTCCCAACAATCTTTTAAGAACTTGACACCTTCCACATAAGGAACTGACTCAAATTCTATGGTTTCTTGAGCTTCGGTTTTGGTTCGGAAATATACGGCTTGGTTGAGCTTTTCGAAAAGCCCTTGTAAATCTTGAAAAATGGGCAATTGCGCAAATTGATTGAGAGTTTTGGTAGCCGATTTCAATGCGGCTATTTCATTTGGGTTAAGAGTAATATTCACTAAATTAACTTGGCGACTTATCTCATATTTATCCTTAGAGCGATTGTATTTTACTAAAACACCATAAGGGTTTGTATTATCCTCTAAAATGCTTACATAGCTTTTAAGTTGCCTTTCTTTCAATTCACAAGCTTCCATTAGACTTTCCTTAGAAGCAAAACCTGATTTACTCAATTCTCTAATGATTATAGACAGGTATTCTGTTTTTTCTTTTCGTTCTTTCATAATTATTTTCTTGCAAATATTTTTTAGTTCCGTGCAATTCAATTGCACGAAGGAATCCGAGATTTGAAAAATAAAAAAAAGGTTTTAAATTACAAATGAAAACAACACTCAATAATAATTATCTAAACAAGCTAATATTTATGCGCTTCAAACTTACCCTATGCCCCGAAAAATACAATGCGGTGATACCTTTGAACTATTATTATCCGATTTCGGCTTGGATTTATAAGAAGATAGAGGAAGCAGATGGGGCTTATTCCGACTTTTTGCACAACCAAGGCTACCGAAATGCCAATCAAAATTTTAAGTTTTTTACTTTCGCCAGTTTACAAGTCGCTCAATTTGCGATAGAAGGCGATAGAATGAAAATTCAAGCTCCCCAAGTGAGCCTTATGATGTCGTTTTATATTGACCGAGCCGCCGAAAACTTTATTATGGGGGTATTCAAAAATCAGACCCTCGAGCTTGCCGACCACAAAAGTAAGGCGCGCTTGCGGGTAGAACAAGTGGAACTTTTGCCCCTAGAGATAAGCCCCGAAACCCTACAAATCAGGACAGTATCGCCCTTGGTAGTTGCCAAAAAAATAATAGACCAAGGCAAAAAGAAAGATTACTATCTACACCCACAACACGAAGCCGAAGAGTTTGGGCAGTACTTGATAGAAAACTTGATTAATAAATACTTGACCGTGCGTGAGTTGTTTCCTCAACTGCCTCTATCGCCCGAAATGACCACCCCACAAATCAAAATCCTTGACACCCAGCGTATGAAACGCAAAGGCATTACCATCAAGGCAAATACTCCCGACCCTATCAAGGTAATAGGCTACGAAGGACTGGTATTTGAGCTGACTGCCCCGATTCCGATGCTAGAAGTGGGTTTGTTGGGCGGCTTTGGCAAACACAATGCCGAGGGGATGGGTTGTGGGGAGATTATGAGATAAACTATTGATAATCAGTGAGTTATGATTTTTATTAGAAATCAAATGAATAAAAATAAAAGGATTGGATTAAATAAGAAACATATTAAATGATTTTTGATAGCGGTTAAGCCTGATCTTTTGATGCTTGTTTTTGAGCCATCTTGGCTAAAAATGATTCTTTGGTAATTGGTTTAGAATTGGCTAAAAGTTGTTTCCAAACTTGTTTTTCGTCTTGATTGAGGAATGGATTGCGAGCTTTGTTTTGAGAATTTTTCATAAGTTACTGATTATCAATTATTTATGATTTGGTTGAAGAAAAAATCCCCAAAAGTGAAATAAATCTTTTGGGGGAAATCCTGATGGTTCAATTATTTTG
The DNA here is from genome assembly GCA_025455685.1 of Chitinophagales bacterium. GTDB lineage: Bacteria > Bacteroidota > Bacteroidia > Chitinophagales > JADJOU01 > JALOMB01. The sequence goes on from JALOMB010000061.1 coordinate 2,479, forward strand.
AAATAATATGGTTTTTTTCAATTCCTCACAGGATGTTACGATGCAAAAATAAAATTTATTTAATTGATTATCACTAGGTTAGTAAAATAATTATAAATTATTTTTGAATTAATATAGTTTAGGTATTTTAAATTTATTAAAATCTCCTTAACTTTGTTCTACCAAAGATGTTGGGAGCTTTTATAGACTTTTAGATAACCTATTGCCAAACGCTGATAATCAAGTACTTACAAAAACGAGATAATTGCACTTTTTTTATATTTCATAAAACAAAACTCATTTTAAAATTAAGAATATTAGAAAAGTACAATTTTTAAATGCTTTTCAAGTGGAGTTTTATAAAATTCAAACCAATTTATTTTTGTAAGTAATTGATTATCAATTACTTACAAAACGGCAAGAAGTTATCTTATAGTCTATAATGATTATGTTTTTTTTGAATAGAATGTCCAAAATTTTATTTTAAAGTATAATTGTTTTGAGTGAGGGGATGTCCAAAGTCCCTTTACCTTAACATCTTTTTATTCAAATATACTAAATAAATTAGCAATATGAAAATATTTGAAACCTATACTGGAAATGCAATGCTCAATAATGCTTTGATGACCATTGAAGCATTAGGTAAACTAAAGAGTGTGTCTGAGATTACTCCCGAATTATTACTTGCGCTTTACAAAAGTCAGGATTTGAAAAGCATTAACAAACGACTAAAAAGTTATACAATGCTTTTTACCAAAAATGGACCTCTAAAAAATGATTTGAAAAATGGAGATAAAATTTATGATACACTATTCAATCATATTTCATCTAATTTTGAGAATAATGGGGAAAATGTTTGCGAAATTTCTGGTTTAAAATTTACAACTAATTTTGAGTCCATACTTGAAAAAGTATTTAAAAGTGTTGGCTTAGATAAAAATGAGATTCAAAAGAAAGATGCTACGTTAAATAGAAACTGGTTTCCTTTAATTGGAGGTTTAGGCTCTGATGCCCAGGCCTTACCACAGGCAAAGTTTACCATTCAAATTCATCCAATATGTATTGTAATAATGCAATTTCTGCCATTATCAGCACTATTATATAAAGGTGGGGTTTTATTGATTGATTCTTCTAACTTCGAGTTTGCAAGAGATTTTGTTGCTCAAAATGTAAAAGAACTTCAAAAGCGGATTCAAACTACTTCATCTAAAGATTCAGTAGAAAATGTTAAAGATTTCTCTAAAGGTAATTATCTACTTCAAGCTATTAAAATCTTAGAAGATAAGGAATTAGGGGATGAGTACTCAGATTTAAATCTTTGGAGTTTCTCTAACTCAGGAACTGGCGCAAGTTGTGAAATTGATAGAGTCCCTAATACTCTCATTCAAAAACTAATTCGAATAAAAAAGAAGCCCAAGGTTAGCCAAGAACTTGTAAGGATATTATCTAATAATGAATCAGCTTATAGTTTTTTGAATGCTTTGGAAGCTAATGTAGAATGGTGGTTGCTTTATCCCAATATATTTGGTAGTGGCAAGAAAAAGGTTGAATATGAAGGTGTTTCCACAGATTTTTTAGAAGCCTATTTTACTGAAATAGGTAGTTCTCAAAAAATTGAATATGCTAAATACTTGGCATACTTGATTGATAAATACAAATCTAATTCTTTTGATAAATATTTATCTAAAACAGATGCGTGGAATGAAAAAGATTATCGAGTGGATTTGTATGCAGTTTTGGTAGAAGCAACTAAAAAAGAAGAATGGAATTTATATCATCAATTTGAGATTTTGGACAACATTGAGCAAATTTCTATACGAAATACTTTTTATAACATTCATAAAATTACCCATTTTTATTATCAAAAAAAGGTGTTTAGCAAGCAAATACCTATTCTGGGAAATAAAAATAGTCAGGTAGAAGAAGTTTGTGAATGGCTAATTGCCCTTATCCAAGCCGATGAAAATAAATCTAAAATCATAAAAGATTTAAGTAGTACACAAAACTATGTTTCAGTTGGATACAATGATTTGTTGATTCGTTCTTTTAAGTATGCTTCTCTGAATATAGAAACAATTATCTATGCTTTGTATGACGAAAATCTAAATCTTTCGAAAATTGGTTTAAATGAACTTTTGCGTATATTTTTTAATCAATCTGAACAACCCAATTTTGAAATAAAAGGTTTAGAAATGCCTAAAGAATGGACATTAGGCTATCATACTCAGCAATGGTTCAAACAAATCAGAGAATTTGCTCAGGATTATCAAGCTTATTATTTTGATAAATATGAGAATAAACAAGCAGGTAAAAAACCTTTTGGGAAATTTCTTACCCAAATTACAGAAATACCCAAAGATAATAGCGGTTTTTTAAGATGGTTTGAAGAAGTACTAGAGAATACAAATAACTTTCTGAAAAGTGATGAAAATAAGTTACCTGACAAATGGTCTGATGCTTTACTTTACAATCCACAAGGAGAATTTGCAATCTCATTCGCAAAGTTTTCAATCAAGTTCTTTTTACTCAAACAATATTATTTTTCAACAATCAATTTAACTCAAAACTAAATTTATTAATCTAAATATTTTATACTCAATGGCAAATTTGAACAACATTACAGGAGCATTATTGATTGATGCAACTGCCTCATTTTTAAATGGCTCAGGCTTGAAAGCCCAAGAAGATAAAAATAGAGTCATTCCTAAAACATTTAAAGAAAAAGTAAATAATCGTATTGAGGAAGTTCCTTATGTATCTGCTCAATCTTGGCGAAGATGGTTGCGTGATACAACCAACGAAGAAAATAATTGGAATCCAAGTGAATTAAAGAGTATTAAAGAATCTGAAAAAGGCTCTACTACTAAAATAGCAACTGAACTTAACCCAATCGAGTTTCCCGAAGATGATCTTTTTGGGTATATGAAAAGTGGGGCTAAGGATGAAGAAAGTATTCAAAGAACCTCACCTTTCAAAACCTCTATTCTAAAAGGGATTCGAAATATGCGAGCCTTAAGTGTTGATGAAGCTTTCGTTCATTTGAAAGAAGGTACTCCTTTGCCCTATTCCACCCAATTTTATTCTACTCATTTAGAGGGTTTTTTTAATTTAGAATACTATCGTTTAGGTGTGTATGATAATTTAGGAAGTCATCAAGAGCTTTCCAAAGAATTGGTCGAAAAACACCAAGATAAGTTTGAAATTACTGACTTAAAAGGTAAAGACCATAAACGATATATACTCAAAGAAGCCAAGAAAAAACGCAAAGAGAATGCTTCTGGCTTACTAAAAGGTTTGGCTTTTTTGCGAGGTGGAGCAAAACAAGCCGCATTTGGAGCAGATGTTTCTCCCAAAGTATTGATTTTGGCAGGAATGGAGTCTGCAAACCCTGTTTTTAATAACCTTTTTGTAGGTACTGGCGAAAAACCACAATTAAATATTGAGGTTTTAAAACAAATTGCTTCAGATTATAAAAGCAAATTGGCTACCCCAATTTATATTGGCATTCGTACAGGCTATCTACAAAATGAAGAAGATATAAAAGCTTTAGAAAAAGAAGGTTTTATCATAGATTCACCCATAGGAATTGTAAATAAACTCATTGAAACATACCTAAAATAGAATAATGGATAAAGTTTTAGAGATTCAATTCTTGGGGTGGACAGCTACCCCAAGAATGCCATTTATACTTTCAGGTAATGCTATTTGTTTACCAACACCAACCTATTCACTAGTTTTAGGAATAATCGGCTGTTGTTTGGGTAGAATAGTTGAATCTAGTGAAGTACAAATCGGTTTTCAATATCGATTTGATAGTGTAGCCAAAGATTTAGAAACACGCCATCGTTTAGAATTTGATGGTAAAAAAGTGAAAAACCATAGCAAAGGTACAGATGCTTATATGCGAGAGTTTCATACGATGCCTCAATTGACTATTTGGCTGAATCGCTTGGATTGGGAAGATTATTTTCAAAATCCTATAGGCACACCCACTTTGGGACGTTCTCAGGATATTTTGAAAATAGAATCTGTAAAGCAAATAAATGTAAAACTAGTTGAGGAAGCATTTATTTCAGGATGTTTATTACCATTCAATTCAAATCTAAAAATTGGAGGACAGTTAATCCAATTAGCAGAAGCTTATCAAGAAAATGATGGGGTAGGTAGTGGAAGAACTGCGACTAAGACAGGGATATTTATAGCTGTCCCCAGTGATAATCTGGCAAAGGTTAAAATGAAAAGTTTATATCAAACCTTAGAAGAAGAATCTAAAAACTTTTATTTACATAGTTTTAATTATGGAAAATAACTTCTTTGACCAGTTTTTCGCTAAGAGTGATGGGATTACCACCTTAGAAATGCACACTCAGCACGTAATTACTGCGGGTAAAAATCTATTAAAAAGTCTGCCCTTTACTCCTGAAAAACGAACTTATTGGGCAGAAAAACTTTATCGTTGTGCGGTTTTACACGATTTAGGTAAAATTCATTCAGAATTTCAACGAAGACTCAATGGAGCAAAAGATGTAACTATTCGTCATGAAATCATATCACTTTGGTTTTGTGAGAATTTTCTGGATTTGTCTGAAGATGAATTATTTGCGATTGCAACCCATCATAAAGGTATTATGAGAACTGATGCCTTCAAACGTTTGGAAATGGATGCTTTGAAGGCACATATGGAAGAACATCTAAATTCTAACATAAATCTACTTACAAAAGAAACATTAGAAAAGTGGTTAAATTTGATGAATTTGCATTTACCTCTAAAAACTCAGGAAATTCAACCTGAAATTTCTAAACAAAGGATTAAAATTCTTCATTATTCACATCAGAGTAAGATTATAGATAACAATAAAGAACGTAAAGAATTATCTTTGATGCGTGCCTTGATGATTGCTTCTGACCATATTGGTTCGGCAAGAATGGAAAATGAAGTACCTACTTATAAAAAGATTGATTTAAAGGATTTCCAACCAAAAGACAAAAATAAAAATTTATTATCTTTTCGTAAATTCCAAGAAAATTTACAAACTATTACCTTTGATGTAATTCTTCACGCTCCTACCGGTTCAGGAAAAACCGAAGCCGCCCTAAGCTGGGTTTATGCTAATCAAGTAGAAAATGCTCGATTATTTTATCTTTTGCCTTATACTGCCAGTATTAATGCAATGGTCAGCCGACTACAAAAAGTTTTTGGCGAAGAAAGAGTAACTGCTTTACATTCAAAGACTTTGGATTTCTTCTATAACCAATTAGCTGATGAGGAATCAAATGATGAGAAAAAGGAAGAAAAAGATTATGCAAAGATTCAGCAAGAAGCAAAATCTAAAAAATTTCTTTCGGCAGAACTTTTCTATCCTGTAAAAGTAGCTACACTACATCAAGTTTTAAAAACTTCATTGAAAGGAAAGGGATGGGAATTAGCCTTATATGATTATCGCAATGCCCTTTTTATCATTGATGAATTTCATACTTATAATGCTTTATTGACGGGAATGTTATTAGCGAGTATTAAGCTTTTTAGAAACTTATTTAATGCTAAGTTTTTCTTTATGTCGGCTACTATCCCCGATTTTATGCTTAATATTATTCTCAATGAAGTTTTTGATGGAAATGAAAAAAAAATAATTCGCCCAAATATTGAGGAAGCAAGTGATAAAGAAATTCTTGACCGAAAAAGACACATTTTATATTGTAAAGAAGAAAAATATGTCAGTGATGAAATAACCTTAATTCAAGACTTTTTAACAAAAGGTAAAAGCGTTTTAGTAATTGTAAATAATGTAAAAACGGCTCAAAAACTTTATGAAGAAATTGATTTTACAGATAAAGAAAAGGTGAAATTATTACATAGTGGGTTTCATAAAAAGGATAGAACTCAAATTGAAGAATCTATTACTAATGAAGATTATACCAGAAGACCTCAACTCCTAATTGCTACACAAGCTGTAGAAGTGAGCTTGGATATAGATTATGATGTAGCTTTTATTGAAAATGCCCCTATTGATGCACTAATTCAAAGACTTGGACGAGTAAATAGGGCTGGAAAGAAGGGATTAGCTCCTATTTATCTGTTTGAAAATATCATAGGCAATACTCCCTTTTATGATAATGAAGTATTGAAAAATACTTGGAATTATCTTCAAACCCTTGACAATCAAGAGCTTTCTGAGCAAGATTTGGTTAAGGTTTGTAATCAGGTGTACGAAAAAGGTTATAATGAAAATCAACAAAAAGACTTTGAACAAGGACTAAAAAATACTACAATTCAAGATTTTGAAACGGATTGGATTGCTGGAGATTGGAATAATTGGATTGAAGATATTTTTGAGAAAAATAATCAAAAGATTGATGTACTATGCAGTAATTTATTATTTGATAAATGGGATGGCAAAGACAATACATTAGGCTATGATAGTTTGATAAAGCAAAAACGTTATATTGAAGCAAATCAGCTTTTTGTTTCGGTTTATTTTTATGAAACTAATAGTAAAAAAGATGAGAATAGGGAAATTTTAATTTCTTATGATTTGGAATATGATAGTAAAATAGGTTACAAAAAAAAAGTTGATACATTTGAAAATGTAAGTTTATAAATTGCTTTACCTTTTCCTATAACATTATCTTCATTTTCTTTATAATCTTATCGCAAAAGGTAAAACCTAAACCCTCAAAAAAATGAAAAAAACATTCTCAAAACTTTATCCTTATTTAGGCTGGTGGCTTGATAATCAAGGTTATATGCAGTTGGGCTATGATGGCGATGCGTATGAGTCAGCTATTTTATGGTTGATAGACGAAGGTGGGGAGATTTATCGGGATGAGGAATCTACCAGTATAGATGAAGCCCTCAAAAAAGCTGAAAAATTTGTGCGCGAAGAAGAAATTCCCGAGCGTTTTGGACAAAAAGTAGCTGATGAAATCAAAAAATCGCTTAAATAAACGCACCACCTCACCATTTCACTACTTCACCAATGAATATCACCGCCACCCATATCAACTACTACCATATATGTAAGCGCAAGCTCTGGTTGTTTAGTCATCATATCACCATGGAGCATACCTCCGACACAGTGTATGAAGGTAAACTCATTGGCGAACACTCCTACCCTTATCGTAGCGAAAAATATACAGAACTTGAACTAGATGGGATTAAAATCGATTATTTTGATGCCAAAAATGGCATTATTCACGAAACCAAAAAATCGGATTCGGTTGAGCAAGCCCACATTGCCCAAGTAAAATACTACCTCTACGTTTTACAAAAAAATGGTATTTCGGCGCATAAGGGCATTATCGAATACCCTAAATTACGCAAAACCGAGCAAGTCATTTTGACCGAAGAAGATACACAAAGCATTGAAAATCAATTAGTTGAAATCCAGCAAATACTTGAAAATGAAACTTGCCCGCCAAAAATCCAAAAATCCTTTTGCAAATCTTGTAGCTATTTTGAGTTTTGTTGGGGAGACTGAAGGATTGAGGGAGTAAAAGCTATAAAAAATTAGATTCTCAAATATATTTTCTGTAACTATTTGATTATCAATTACTTATGAAATATTAAAATTAAACTAAAAATTAATGATTATGTCAATTATGCAATATTTATCAAATTTACTCAATCTTCAGTCCTTCAGTCCCTCACCCCTTCAGTCCTTCAATATGAATCAATAATCTTATGAAAAAATCATACTATTTATTCAATCCGGGCGAATTGTCGCGCAAGGATAATACTTTGAAATTTACGCCGATAGATGAAGATGGCAACGAAGGTCAGCCCAAGTATATTCCCATTGAAGATGTGGACAACTTGTATGTATTTGGGAGCTTGGTAGCAAATAGTGCTTTGTATAATTTCTTAGGCAAAGCAAATGTGAGTGTTCATTTTTTTGATTATTATGAGCATTATACCGGCTCGTTTATGCCCAAAGATTATTTGTTGGCGGGTAAGGTGCAAGTGGAGCAAACGCGCACGTATCTCAAACCTAGCTTAAGATTGGTTTTGGCGCAGCGGGTACTCGAGGGGGCTAGTTTTAATATGCTCAAAAACCTCAAATATTATAATAATCGGGATAAAGACTTGGTAGCTCAAATTACCAAAATTGAGGAATTTAGCCAATCTATCACTATTTCGCCATCTCAACACCTCGCTACTTCACCTATTCAACAATTGATGGGCATCGAGGGTAACATTCGGCAGACGTATTATTCGGCTTTTGATACTATTTTGAATGATTATGAAATGGGTAATCGCACCAAGCAGCCGCCTGATAATGAGGTCAATACCTTGATTTCGTTTGGCAATATGCTTTGTTATACGGCTTGCCTTGACCAAATTTATCATAC
>JALOMB010000150.1 GCA_025455685.1 Chitinophagales bacterium
GCAAACGCATGAATGAAAAATTTACTTTTATCCACCCCGAAAACCCTACTATTAACGGTTTGAGCCATATTGAATGGACAGGTGCGGTTATTGACCCTACCTCATCGGCTCGAAATGCCGTTTTTTATGGCGATAAAGCCATTGACCGTTCACCTTGCGGAACTGGTACATCGGCTCGCGTGGCTCAATGGGCAGCCAAAGGTAAACTCAAACAAGGCGAAGACTTCATACATGAAAGTATAATCGGAAGTAAGTTTATTGGTAGAATAGAAGGCACGGCGAAAGTAGGTAATTTTGATGCGATTATCCCGAGTATTGAAGGTTGGGCAAGGATTTACGGTCAAAACATCATCACAATTGACCCCGATGACGACCCGTATGCTTTTGGTTTTCAGGTGATTTAATCAGTAATCTTGATAGATTTATTAAATTTGTCAAAAATCATGGATATTGACAATGAAAATTCAAAAAATACAACTCAAGAACTTCAAAAGATTTACAGATTTAACGATTGATGGTATCTCTACAACTACCAAATTAGTTCTTTTAATTGGAGCAAATGGTTCGGGTAAATCTTCTGTTTTTGATGCTTTTGATACAATTAAATTGCATATAAATCGGAATTATATTTTCGATAGAAATAATTATAAAACTTATTACACTAAGAATCAAGATTATGGTTTTGATATAATAATTAGTACCAATTTGGGCATAATTTCAAAGAATGACTATTATGGAGGTGTTATTAATGGAGACAAGTTATCTACTAGATTCTTCGGCAGAAGTAGTATAAGAATTGTCCCTAAAATTTTAAATCAGGCAAATATTAGCCAAATACAAACTGATTCCGATAATCCTAAGACCTATATAGAGAACGATACCCGCTTTATTAATGATGTATTTGCATATATAGCTGAAATAGATAAAGCCCTGAGAGAACCTGTATTTAGAGGGCAATCTGCTGATACTTTGAAGATTTTTCAAGATTTTATTGCTCCGTTAAATTCGTCACTATTGAATATTTTTGGTGGTGATGAAACCACAACTATTCAGATTGCAGAGTATCAAAATGCAACATCAAGTGAGCCAGCAAAACTTATTTTTAGAAAAGGAGAATCAAAAATTAATTACGATTTACTTAGTCACGGAGAAAAGCAAGTTGTGATTCTTTTATTGAATTTCATTGTCAGAAAGAAATATTATGAAGATGCAATTATTTTTATTGATGAAATGGATTGCCATCTAAATACAGCTTTGCAGTTCAATTTATTAAAAGAAATCGTTGAAGTTTGGATACCTGACAGTTCACAATTGTGGACAGCCTCACACGCATTAGGTTTTATCGAATACGCTCACAAATCCGAGAATGCAGTAATTATTGATTTTGACTCATTAAATTTTGATTTACCCCAAACACTTTTACCGCAACCCAAAGAGTTTTTGGATGTGTATGACATAGCAATTCCGAAAAATATGCTTTCTCAATTTTTTGAAGGCAAAAGAATTGTTTTTTGCGAGAATAAAAATGATGAATGGTTCAATTTATTAGGAATCAAAAATACAATTTTTGTAGGCGGAAAAGACTCAAGAGATGTGTTTTTACATGTACGAAAAGATTTGACAAATCATGGTTTGAGAGATAGAGATTTTCTTACTGATAATGAAATAATCGAACTTAAAAAAGAGTATCCTAACTATCATATTTTAAAGTATTATGATTTTGAAAATTATCTATATCATCCTGATAATATTCAAGAAGTTAACCCAGATGGTTTTGATAAAAATAAATACATAAAAGAAATTATCGAACAAAAGAATCAAAGGTTTCATGGTATTTTAATGACCGTAGTTTCATCACGTCAAACTTATGAGGAGTTTAAAACTAATGAGAAGTTAAAGGATAAAGAATTAGATTCTATCGGAAAAGATTTAGGGTGTGATGATTTTGAAAGTTTCTACAAGTTTTTTGATATGAAAACACAATTTAATAAAACATCCATTGCCAAACTTAATTTACCCAAAGAAAAATTAGTTTCAACCAACTGGTTTAAATCAAAAATAAGAGAGGTTTTAGAGAATTAATATGGCAAACATAACCATCATAGGTAGTGGCATAATCGGCTTATCATCAGCGTATTATCTGACCAAGTCGGGGTATGAGGTAACAATCATTGAGCGTGGTAGCGGCAATGACGGTTGCTCGTTTGGTAATGCAGGAATGATTGTTCCGAGCCACTTTATTCCGTTGGCTACACCCGGAATGATAGAAAAAGGAATCCGCTGGATGTTTAATTCGGAGAGTCCGTTTTACGTAAAACCAAGACTTGACTGGGATTTGGTTTCGTGGGGATTAAAATTCTACAAAGCAGCCAACAAAAGAAAAGTTGATAAAGCCATGCCGGCTTTGCGAGACATTAGTTTATTGAGCAAAAAACTCTACCAAGAGATTGCCAAAGAACCCGACTTTGATTTTGCGTTTGAAGAAAAAGGCTTGATGATGCTCTGCAAAACCCAGCACAGTTTTGAAGAAGAAGCCGAGGTTGCCGAAATTGCTAATAAACTCGGTATCGAAGCTAAAGTGTTATCAATCAGCGAATTGCATCAAATCGAAGACGAGGTAAAACCTGATGTGGCTGGGGCGGTTTTTTATTCGGGCGATACCCATTGTTATCCCAATGCTTTTGTGAAGCAGTTAAAAGCCTATTTACAGAAAAAAGGGATTAAGTTTCTATATAATTCAGAAGTAACAGGTTTCGAGGTAGAAGATGGAAGAATAAAAAAACTCAAAATCAATCATTCGCTCATTCACTCATTTACTCATTTGGTGATTGCTACGGGTTCGTGGTCGCCGATTTTGACAAAATTATTGAAAATACCTTCAATTTTATTAGAGGCACGTGTAGCAATTACACCAATGGCTGATAATTTAATCCGTTTTGGTGGAACGATGGAGATTGGTGGAATCAACGACGAAATTAACATGAATCGAGTTCGTGGAATTATTAAATCAGTTCCACAATTCTTTCCAGATTATCCAATCGAAATTCCAGCCAAAGAGAAAGTTTGGTACGGTTTGCGTCCTTGTTCGCCTGATGGCCTGCCTTATATTGGTCGAACTCAAAAATTCAAAAACCTTACAATTGCTTCTGGACACGCCATGATGGGGCTTAGTCTTGCACCCGCAACTGGTAAATTGGTTCAAGAAATCATTGATAATGAGAAACCTTCAGTTGACATTGGTCTGTACCAGCCCGAACGCTACGACTGAAACAAAAAATCC
>JALOMB010000062.1 GCA_025455685.1 Chitinophagales bacterium
TCATATAATTGCATTTGACAAGGATGAAAATTCTCAATGAAATAAAATCGATCATCCAAATTTTACGCTTATTCATGCGGACTTTAGCGACGCTGCGCCTTATGTGAAGGCATTAGGAATCGATTCGGTACAAGGAATCATGGCAGATTTAGGGGTGAGTTCATTTCAACTAGACCATTTAGAACAGGGATTTTCTTATAGAACAGGTGCACCACTCGATATGAGAATGAATAAAGCCCAAAGTCTAACCGCATCTCAAATACTCATGACCTATGATGAAGCGCAGCTCAAAGATATTTTTGAAAAATATGGACAAGTTCGCAATGCGATTACCTTAGCGCAAGAAATAATTCAGAGTAGATCTATCAAAGCCTTAAAGTATTCTCAAGACCTCAATGAAATTCTAGAGAAAATAAAATTTGGCTCTTTTGAAAGCTATGCGGCTCCTGTTTATCAGGCATTGCGTATTGAGGTAAACGATGAGCTAGGTAGTTTAGCCCGTTCGCTGCCTACTTGGGTAGATTTATTATCACCTAAGGGACGTCTTAGCATCATTACGTTTCACTCCTTGGAAGATAGAATCGTCAAAGATTTCTTTAGCCAAAGCAAAGTAGCACATCAGGAAGATCCCAATTATTTGCTCTTCGGGCAAAAGCCCAAAACCCCTTGGAAAATTATCACAAAGAAGCCTATATCGCCCTCCTATGAAGAAGTTGCCACAAATTCAAGAAGTCGAAGTGCCAAAATTAGAACCATCGAAAAAATTTAATTAAAAGTGAACCAAAAAAGCAAATCACCAAAAACGACAGATTCAATTTTCTTTATTTTTAAAGAGAATATGAACTTCGTGGCATATTTGGTGCTTCTATGCTTCCTCTATATTTCTAATAGGCATTTGGCGGTTAATTTAATTCGTGAAATCAATGTGAAATCCAAAGAATTAAAAGAATTGCGCTGGGATTATCTCACGATTAATTCCAAGCTGATGTATAAGTCTAATTTCTCTCAAGTCGTAGCAAATGCAAAATCTCTCGACCTTGAGCCTCTTAATACACCACCTATAATTATAGAATTGTCGAAAAAAGAATATGAAAGCCAAAACTAATGTCATTGTTCGGTCATACATCATATTTGGACTTTTTGTATTGTCCTCTATTATGATTTTAGGAAGAATTGTGTTCTTGCAGTTTGGAGATAATGGCTATTGGAAAAAAAAGTCAGAGAGTCAAACTTTGATCTATAAAAGAATTGAAGCAGAAAGAGGCAATATCTATACTTATGATCAAAGAACCTTGGCCACTACACTACCTACTTTTGATTTGCGCATGGATACTAGAGCAGACGCATTGACAGATACCGTTTGGTCTCAATATATCGATTCAATTGCTCAAGGATTGTCTCAGATTTTTCCTTCAAAATCGCATGCGCAATATAGAGAATCCCTTGATAGTGCTCGAAAATCTAATAATCGCTATTTTCTCATCGCCAAAAAAGCGACTTTTTTAGAAACTAGACAAGTTAGAAATCTACCCTTGTTTAAAAAAGGCAAAATTAAATCAGGCTATATTGAAATCCAAGACAATACAAGGCTAAAACCATTTGGCAATCTAGCTGAAAGGACAATTGGCTATGTAAGAGATTCGGGCAGGTATAAAAAAGGACTTGAAGGGCGCTATGATGTGGAGTTGTCAGGAGAAAATAAAATAGTCTTGATGGAAAAAGTATCTGGCGGTGTGTTTTTACCAGTGAATGACGAGTCAGATTTTGGCTCTAAGCCAGGTTATGATTTAGTTACAACCCTTGATATCAAAATTCAGGATATCACACAAAGCTCTTTGATTAATTCAGTAAGAAAATTTGAAGCTGACCGCGGATGTGCGATTGTAATGCATATTCCTACTGGCCAAATCAGGGCTATCGCAAATGTCAAACGCTCCATTGATAAAGAAGGTAATTTGACTTTCGAAGAAGCAGAAAATTATGCTTTACAAACCACTACGGAACCAGGATCTGTAATGAAACTAGCCTCTGTATTAGCCTTGATCGACGAAGGCTATTGCGAAGCTCAGACGATGATTCCTATTGGCAATGGAAAAATAAAGTACTATGACAGAGAAATGAAAGATGATCATAGTTTAAAAACGAAAAATGGGGCTATAAGCCTGAAAACAGCTTTTCAAGAGAGTTCTAATGTAGGGATATCTAGTCCTGTGTTCAAATATTTTGGTGGAAAAAAGCAAGATTTTTACACCTATTTAGAGAAGTTCAACCTCACAAAGCCCCTAGGCATTGCACTCAAGGGAGAAGGTACTCCTGTAGTGCCTGCTTTGAAAAAATGGTCAGGCGTTACCTTGCCTTGGCTTTCGATTGGTTATGGCCTTCAAGTTACACCACTTCAAATTCTAAATCTCTATGCTGCAGTGGCCAATGGAGGAAAAATGATGAAACCTTATTTAGTCACTCAAATCAAAGATAATGATCAGATAATAGAATCTTTTGAGCCGGAGGTTATTCAAGAAGAAATATGTAAACCTACTACTATAGCTCAAGTCAAGACTATGCTAGAGTCTGTCATCGATAGTGGTACCGCTAATAATATTTCAAGCAATTTTTATAAAATTGCAGGTAAAACAGGCACAAGTCTCGTCGCAGAAAAAGGCAAATATCAACAAGGTAAATATCAAAGTACATTTGTTGGTTATTTTCCTTCTGACAAACCCTTATACGCTTGTATCGTCGTAATTCATAAACCAAATACGGCAATTGGTTATTATGGCAGAGAAGTAGCCGCACCGGTCTTCAAAGATATTGCAGATAGGATTTTTTATACAGATATCAATATTCATTCAACTTTAGAAGAACGATTTGCTGAGCAAACAAACATATTTATAGCCAAATATACTTCAGTAAAAGAAGACATTTTAGCTTTAGCCAAGTTCTTTAAATCCAAAGTAATCGAACCTGAGCAGCCGTATCATTATGCTCAAGTCATTGCAAATCAAGGCAAATTGGTTCTAAAGCCTATGGTGAATGAAAGAAAAATTATTCCTAATTTCAAAGACATGGCTCTTAAGGACGCAATTTTTATCGCGGAAAGTCTAGGACTCAACGTACAAGTAAAAGGTATCGGTAAAATCATATCTCAAAGCATTCCTCCAGGTCAAAAGGCGTTACGAGGAGATATTATCACACTTCAGCTCAACAACTTATGAAACTGCTCTCGGATTTATTAAGACATGTGACTTACATCGAACTATATCAGTTTGAAGATAGGATAGTGACTTCATTGGTCAATGATTCTAGAAAAGTAACAGAACAGAGTGTATTTATTGCGATTAAAGGAACTCAAGTCGATGGTCATGATTTTATTGATTCCGTGTATCATGCAGGATGTCGTATCATAATTCTAGAAAAACTCCCGGAAAAACTGCATCAAAACCTTTGCTACATTCTTGTAACGCGATCTACTTATGCACAATCTGCTTTAGCAGCTGCCTTTTATGATTTTCCTGCACTCGACTTAAAGATTGTAGGGATTACAGGTACAAATGGAAAAACGACCACCGCAACCCTTTTATATCAGCTTTTCAGAAATCTTGGTTATTCTGTAGGTCTCTTATCTACTATTGTCAATAAAATTAACGAATTAGATATTCCGTCGACACATACGACACCGGATTCCATAATACTTCATAGTTTATTAGCTCAAATGAAGGCAGAAGGGGTGACTTATGTATTTATGGAAGTATCTTCTCATGCTTTAGTTCAAGATAGAGTAGCGCATTTACCATTTTGTGTTGGGATATTTACCAATATTACGCAAGATCATCTAGACTATCACGGAAGTTTTGCATCGTATATTCAAGCTAAAAAACTGCTTTTTGACCATTTAAATTCAGATGCTTTAGCCTTGATAAATGCTGATGATTCACACCACAAAGTCATGGTGCAAAATACCAAAGCTCAAATTAAACGATTTGCTTTGAAATCATCAGCAGACTATACCGCGCAAATTTTAGAAGCAGATGCCTACGCTACTACAATCCGAATAAATCATGAAAAACTCATCACGATGCAGCTTTTAGGTGAATTTAATGTTTACAACGCGCTATCTGTTTATGCTGTAGGTGAATATTTCGGAATTTCAATGCCTAAACTGCTTTCAGAAATTTCAAATCTTAGAGCCATTGAAGGTCGTTTTGATAAAATATACAATATAAATAAGACGCAACTTGTAATTGTTGATTATGCGCATACCCCTGATGCGCTAGCTCAAATACTAAAAGAAGCACTTAGAATTAAAGATCCAAATGGAAATCTCTACTTGGTCTTCGGCTGTGGCGGCAATAGAGATAAAGGCAAACGCCCATTAATGGGACAAATCGCCGTAGAATATAGCTATAGAGTCATCATAACCTCTGACAATCCTAGAGATGAAGACCCTTTAGCTATTATTCAAGAAATTAAACAAGGAATCACCGACAACTTAAAAGCAAAAGTACTTACCGTAATCGATAGAAGAGAAGCCATATCTACTGGTGTGGCATTACTTGAAGACCATGACATACTCGTCATTGCTGGAAAAGGCCATGAAAAATATCAAGAAATCAACGGTATTAAGTCAATATTCGATGATAAAGCCACTGCAATGGAATTTTTAAAAGCTAAAACCCCAAATTTATGATCTATTATTTACTACAACTTTTAGATCGATATTGCGATTTACCCCAACTATTTTTTTATATTTCATTTAGAGCTGCGTTAGCTACTATCTTGAGTCTTTTGATTACAGTGACTTTTGGGGGCAAAATCATAGAGCTCATCAGGCAAAAACAAATTGGAGAAACGGTAAGAGACCTTGGTTTACCTGGTCAAAATGAAAAATCTGGAACGCCGACTATGGGCGGTTTAATCATACTTTCAGGTATTATTTTACCTACGCTTCTAGTCGCTAATCTTTCAAATGTCTATGTTTGGATGCTCCTTATCGTCAGTGTATGGCTAGGTGGTTTGGGTTTCATGGATGATTATATCAAAGTGTTTAGAAAAAACAAAGAAGGTCTCAAAGGTAAATATAAAATTGTAGGACAAATTGGTGCAGGGATTTTCGTAGCATCTTTAATGTATTATCATCCCGATATCAAGGTGCGAGATGTCAAACAAATCTTCATTTACGCTTCTCAGGACGGTAAGATCATCGATGGATATAATCCTGTATCCGTCATGAACTCTAAGCAAGAGCGAATTGTCAAGGACTCATTAGCCAATGGACTTATCTATTCACATAATACTAAAAAATTAGCTACAAATATCCCATTTGTAAAAGGTAACAATTTTTATTATGATACGCTTTTTCATAATTTAAGAATTCCAGGTTATCTTCACATAATCCCACTAGCGTTTATTATCATTTTCATTATTACAGCAGTTAGTAATGGGGCAAATATAACAGACGGTATTGATGGACTTGCTGCAGGAACATCCGGCATTGTAGGAATGACATTGCTCGTATTGAGCTATGTAGCTGGAAATTACATTTTTGCCAATTATCTCAATGTACTATTTCTTCCTAATATCGCTGAAGTCACCATATTTCTCAGTGCGTTTGTGGCTTCTTGTATTGGCTTCTTATGGTGGAATTCTTATCCTGCACAAATCTTTATGGGTGACACAGGTTCTTTGGCTCTCGGAGGTATCATAGCGACTGTAGCAATAATCATTAGAAAAGAGCTCATGATTCCAGTGATTTGTGGTGTGTTTCTCGTAGAGAATCTCTCAGTAATTATTCAAGTTACCTACTTCAAATGGACGAAAAAAAGATTTGGCGAAGGAAGAAGAATATTTCTTATGTCACCGCTACATCATCATTTTCAGCAGAAGAAGATTCATGAAAATAAAATTGTTTTCCGATTTCTCATCGTAGCTATGTTCCTAGCGGTATTGTCCATTATAACTTTAAAAGTGAGATAATGAATCAGCGAATTGTCATTTTGGGTTCAGGAGAATCAGGTTTTGGTGCGGCATATCTAGCTAAAGCAAAAGGATATTCTGTGTTTGTTTCTGATTTTGGTCAGATCGCTACTCATTATAAAAATTTGCTTGAAGAAAATCAAATCGAATACGAAGAAAAGCAACATACTTTACCAAGAATCCTGCAATCTGATTTAATCATTAAAAGTCCTGGAATCCCAGAGAATTCTTCAATTATAAAAGAAATAAGAAAAATTGATATTCCAATAGTTTCCGAAATCGAGTTTGCTTATCGCTATATTCAAGGTAAAATCATCGGAATTACGGGAAGTAACGGTAAAACCACTACGACATCTTTGATTTATCATATTTTCAAATCCGAAGGGATGTCGGTAGCACTTGTAGGAAATATCGGACATAGTTTGGCCTATCAAATTGCTACAGATCCAAAAGATTTCTATATACTCGAACTCAGCAGCTTTCAACTCGATGACATCGTAGAATTCCGATGTGATATAGCGATTTTGCTCAATATATCAGAAGATCATTTAGATAGATACGACTATAAAATGGAAAATTACATTCGAAGTAAATTTAACATTATTAAAAATAAACAAGATCAGGATTTATTTATCTACAATGCTGATGATGAACATATAGTCGAATTTATCAATAAAAATTCTCTAAACCTCAATAATGCTTTAGCCTTTACGATTAGTGAAGATACTACAAAAGCAGGCTACTTTCAAAAACAGGAATTAAAAATCAATACACCTAACCATTTAAATTTATTTAGTATGAATCAAGACGAATTAGTAATCAAAGGTAAGCACAATGTTTACAACTCTTTAGCATCTGGAATAGCCGCACGATGTAGTGGAATCAAAGATTCTACTATTAGAGAATCCTTCATGACTTTTAGAAATATGCCTCATCGTATGGAATTGGTACAGTCCATTCATGGTGTGAAATATATCAACGACAGTAAAGCCACTAATGTCAACTCTGCTTGGTATGCTTTAGAAAGTGTTACCGGACCCGTAATATGGATAGCTGGTGGAATTGACAAAGGAAATCAATATGATATCCTTAAGCCTCTAGTCAAAGAAAAAGTGAAAGCTATGATTTGCTTAGGCAAAGATAATATCAAACTCAATCAAGAGTTTAATGAAATCGTAGATGTCATAGTCAATGTACAATCAATGAAAGATGCAGTGAAAATTGCCTATAAAATGGCCCAAAAAGGTGATAGTGTATTGCTATCTCCTGCTTGTTCGAGTTTTGATTTGTTTCAGAACTATGAAGACAGGGGTCAGCAATTTATCGATATGGTTAGAAATTTATAATAAATGTATCAATTTAAAACAGGTTTAGATTTTATTTTAAGTCGATTTCGTGGGGATCGCTATATTTGGCTAATTGTGTTTATTCTCTTTGTCATGAGTTTACTTACTGTATATAGCGCTGTGGAGATTTTGGCATATAAAAAACAGAAATCAGTTTTAATTTTTATCTTCAAACATATCATACTCTATGCTTTTTCCATAGGAGCCATGTGGTTTGTTCATAGGCTAAACTATAACTATTTTAGAGGTTTATATAAACTGCTTATTCCATTTACCCTATTGCTTTTATTATATCTTACTTTTTTCGGCTCTTCAATTAATGAAGCTTCTAGATGGATTAAAATCCCTTTGATCAGTTTAACCTTTCAGCCTTCAGATTTAGCAAAAATTGCCGTGATATTATTTTTAAGTCGTGAGCTAAGTCTATATCAATTTAAAGAAATGCCTTTATGGGTTTATGGTAGAATGCTATTGGTTTTGGGTGTCATTTCTTCTTTGGTATTTATTGAGAATATTTCTACAGCCGTAATGATGGTTTTGACTAGTGGCATGATGATGTTTGTAGGTAAATTGCGCACGAAATTCTTTTTGGGCACTATGTTTGTAGGAGCCGTGCTTATAGCTGTTTTGGTTGTTTTTACGCTCCACGCTCCTGAGCAGTATCTCTTTGGTCGTTTAAAAACGGGTAAATCCCGAATCGAAGCGTTTCTAAGTCACGATGTCAAAAAAGTTTCGAAAAATGAAACATTGCATCAAGTTTATCAAGCTAATTACGCTATAGCAAGTGGCGGCGGATTCTTTCCACAAGGTCCCGGAAATTCTAGAACTAAATATTTTTTGCCTAATGCGTTTTCAGATTACGTCTATGCCATTATCATCGAAGAATATGGGTTGTATGGCGGGATTCTGGTCATGATACTATATTTAACGCTTTTTTATCGTAGTATTCTTATTGTAATTAATTCAAAGGATAGTTTCGGAGCACTTATGGCACTCGGGTTAGGTTTAAGTATTGCCATTCAGGCTTTATTTAATATGGGTGTCAATGTCGGTTTATTACCTGCTACAGGTGTTACCTTGCCTTTGATAAGTATGGGTGGTTCTAGTATTGTGTTTATCGGGGTGGCTATTGGAGCGATACAATCAGTGAGCAAAGCTAATGAAGAAAAAGCTTCAAATACTCAAGATGAAGTTTTTGATGGCGTAGAAGAAGATTTTAAAATTACATTCGACATTAAAACACCTGAGTTATGAAATACATTGTGAGTGGAGGTGGCACGGGAGGCCATATTTATCCTGCTATTGCCATTGCTAAAGCTATTAAAATGATTGACAAAGATGCTGAGTTTTTATTTATAGGTGCTTTGGACAAGATGGAAATGCAGAAAGTTCCGCTAGAAGGCTTTAATATTGTAGGGTTGCCAATTTCTGGTGTGCAGAGAGGATTCGACTTAAAGTCTATTCTCAGAAATTTATCACTAGGCTATAAAATACCTTGGTCATTTTGGTTAAGTCTTCAATATATTTTAAACTTTCAACCTCATGCCATGATTGGTACCGGAGGCTATGCAAGTGGGATAGCTCTTTTCGTAGGTCAGTTATTTAAAATACCTACTTATATTCAAGAGCAAAATGCTTATCCAGGATTTACCAATAAAATTCTAGGAATAATGGCGCGAAAAATATTTCTTTCTTATCCTGATGATGCCGCCAAATTTTCAGTCGAAAAATCCATTGTCACTGGAAATGCCATAAGAGAAGATTTCGAAAATTTAATGGAAGACAGTGATAAAGCCAAAGCTTTTTTTGGACTTAATCCCTCTAGAAAAATTGTCTTCGTTACAGGCGGTTCTTTAGGAGCTAAAGCTATAAATCACGCAATATCAGTAAATCTTGATAAATTAAAGGAAAAGAACATTCAACTTATTTGGCAAGTAGGATCGTCCTATTATCCTAAATATGAGTCTTTGGGAGATGATTCAATAAAAGTATATGATTTTATACCCAATATTCAAAGCGCTTATGCAGCAGCCGATCTCATTGTTTCCCGTGCAGGAGGTGCAATTTTTGAATTAAGTGTGGTTGGAAAACCTTTAATTTTAATGCCTTCGCCACATGTCGCTGAAGACCATCAGACCAAGAACGCCCGAAGTCTTGAAAAAATAGGAGGATGCAAAGTCGTATTAGATTCCGAGAGTGAAGAAAAACTTGTCGCTACAATTTTAGATTTACTAGACGACCAAGCTACTCAAGACGCGATAGCCAAAGCCTTAAAATCTATTGCTAAGCCAAAAGCCGCTTCTCTGATAGCTTTTCATATTTTAAACAATCTAAAACCAAATCATTATGAATCCAAAAGTTCATAATGTATATTTTGTCGGTATAGGAGGCATAGGTATGAGTGCGCTTGCTCGATACTATCTGCTCCAAGGCACCAAAGTTTATGGTTATGACGCTACCAAAACGGAACTCACAGAAGAACTTTCTGATTTAGGCGCACAAATATCTTATGAAGATATCTGTCAAGATTTTTTTCAAATACTCGATTTAGTGGTATATACACCTGCAATTCCTGAGACAAGTGTAATTTTCAATTATTTTAAGTCTTCTAAAATCCCTATGTTTAAAAGAGCACAAGTTTTAGGTGCCATCTCAAAACAAAAAAACACGATAGCGGTAGCTGGTTCGCATGGGAAAACGACAATTTCTACCATGATTAGCTATTTGTTTTATCATGCTCAAATACCAGTTAATGCTTTTTTAGGAGGCATTTCAGCGAACTTTAACTCAAATTATTTAGTTGGAGATTCTCAGATTTGTGTCGTGGAAGCCGATGAATACGATCGATCCTTTCTTCAACTCAGTCCGAAATGTATTGTAATATCGTCTATTGATTCCGATCATTTAGATATATATGGAACGAAAGAGCATATTATCCAAGCCTTCCAAGATTTTGTAAATCTTCTGCCGGAAGATGGGACATTGATTATTCATCATGATATTGCTCATTTAATAGAGACTAAAGCACGCAAAATTACCTACGGTCTCTCAAATGGAGATTTTCATTCGATTTCATATAATACGGCTGCTTTTGATAATTCCTTTGTGACCAATACCTCAGAAGCATATAAGATGGCCTATAATGGCATTCATAACATAGAAAATGCCTTGGCAGCTATTCAAGTAGCTAAATTATTCGGATTGTCCCATAATCAGATAGCGCAAGGCTTAGCCGAATTCAAAGGCGTAAAACGAAGATTTGAGCTTGTCGCTAAATATGGCCAATACACCTATATCGATGACTATGCCCATCATCCGACAGAATTAAAAGCCTTGATTGAAAGTTTAAGAGCGATT
>JALOMB010000151.1 GCA_025455685.1 Chitinophagales bacterium
GGCAAGAATGCATTGAGCAGAATTATGGGAATTTTTCTATTATAAAGCGATTTCCAGGTCGCAAACCACAGTTCATAGCGAACCCAAACCGCCATTTTAGGTTGGATAAAATGGATAAAATCATCTATTTCCGTTTCAAAGGGCAAGAAACCAATCTGATCCACATAAGCATATTTTTGAGCACTCTCGTATGCTGAGTTAGAAAAGAAAGTAAGCAAAATTTCATGTGATTGTTCAGATGTCTTAAGCACTTTTATCAAGGGCTTCACTTGCTCAAACTCTCCTAAAGAAGCTACATGAAACCATATCGGTGAATTCATTTTAACCCAAGCTTGATTGAGTCTTTGTCGACGGAATGCTTTAATTTTGGGTATAAATAAAGCCAAAAAGGGACTTAAAATCCAAAATGACTTAACCAAAAAAAGATAAAAAAAAGTCATTTAGTATAAAATTCTCCCTCCACTTCTTTTTGATTTTTTGGAAAAATACCGATAATTAAACCAAACTTAGGTCCGAAGGTCATAAAAGTACCCGGCTGTCTATTTGCTGGCAGATTAGTTTCGAAATCCCAAGCATAGTCTAGGTTCATAAAATGAATATAGTTTTGAAATCCTATGGTCGCATTGATTACTCGATCATAAGAAAAATAACTGTATCCAATAAATTGACCGAAACTAAATCCCGCTATCCTTCTGTCATAGGCCTGATCATATGGCGCTGAAAACTGTTTAAGGATTAAATTGTCGACATTGACAAATGTCTGATAAAAGCCGTATCCTAAGTTAAACTCCATCGTCACACCAGAATTTCGTTGATTTCTGAAGACTTGGAAGATTTTACCAACCCGAATATCGACATTAGCACCTCTGCCTTCGAGACTTGGGATTTCACCAAATAAATCACGAGAGATTATCGTTTGATTATTGGTGACCATTTGACCTAAAATATTGCGATTCGTTACATTTGCTCCGAAAATAAAATTTCCTCGAATGCCCAGTAAATAATTATTTTTAAATTTAATAAACCCACCAAATCCAATATTGGAGAAATTACTATAGTTTTCCTGAATGTATCCTGTCCCAAACTGATACGTGTATTCCGGCATAATGCCTAGGATGAGATCTCCTTTTTTATCCTTGAAGCTAAATTGTGCCTGAACTTGCGTAGGACTTAAGCTGAGCAAAAGCAAGGATATCAATAGATTTGAGGGCAATGCAAAAAGAAAAAACTTGATTTTCATAGAGACAAAGATAAAATATTTTTCTTATTTTTGTGATATTTTAGAAATCAAAAAAAGCGATTTATGAGTAAATACAACCTCAATATGCTATCAGCAGAAGGTCAAGACCTCGATACCGTAGATAAATTATGCAAAAAAATCCTAGGTATTTTATCTAGTGATGAAGTCATCGAATATATGGCAATCCAGAAAAAGCTCGTCGTCACTATTTCTCCGGATGCATGGACCTTGACTAATAAAAGAGTGATCATTTCCCGCCAAAAGAATTTAGGCATGTCCACAGATTTCGAATCACATGAATTCTCTGCAATTCAAGAACTCAAATCCAAAGAAGGTTTGATGAATGCCAATCTAATTATGCTCAGTAAATCCTTAGAGTATAAGCTAGAAGATGTGCCCAAAAGCCAAGCCAAAAAATTTGCAGCTATGACGACAAATTATCTCTCTAACCATGCGCACCAAACTAATATAATTCAATCGGAAACAGAAGTCGCTACGACTGTAAACGCACATAATGATTCACCAACCCCAGAAGATGATAAGCTCACACAGACATTGCAAAAGCTAAAAGCGCTTTATGACCAAGGACTCATCACCCAGACTGAGTTCGAAACTAAGAAAAATGAACTTTTGAGTAATTTATAAACTCATTTTTTTCTAGACTCTTCAGCTCTTTTGAAATCGATATAACAGTTTTGGATATTGAGATAGAGTAGATAACTCGTCCAAGTATTGATTTGCGCCTGGCTAAATTCCGTATTATCTTTGTTCTATGAAAATAAAATCAAAAAAATCTTAAAAAACTTTAATCAATTCCGGAAAAATGATTATTTTTGTTTTAGGTGTTCTTTGATGTTTTGTTTTCTGTGGATGAATGGAGCTGGTCGCTTTTTCATTTACTAAATGTAAAGACTAGGGGACGAGCAAACTACAGCCCTTTCTGATCATGAGCAGACAAAACTGGATACCGATTTGCCTATCGTATAAAAGGCCGGAATCCCGAAAATGCCTAAGGAGTAAGGATAATACTTAAATTAAAATCATATGTCTAATTTAAAAATTGAAGATTTTTATTCAAAAAATCAACCAAGTTCATTTGATGCATTAAAAGAAAATGAAATTGAAAACGCAGATTCTTTATTTGGTGGCGCTGCTTTAGGTGGTATAAAACAAGACAAAGATTGGCCAGGTCTTGCAGAAATGAAATTTTCTTCTCAAGAAGAGTTTATGAAGTTTGCAGAAGAAAATGGCTACTCAGTTTCTATCGCAGATATTGAAGAGTCTGATAGATTAGCTGTTGCTTAATTTATCATTAAAATTTTGAGAGGAATTTCGTTGAAATTCCTCTCTTTTTTATCAATCAAAAAAAAATTTAAATATGGAATTTAAAGAAATCATTGGATTAAAATGGGAATTAAGGTGGAGACAACCAAATGGAGAACAGTCATTTGTAGTTCCATTTGCTTCAAATAAGCCTTTTCAAATGGTTTATCATGGTGAAGAAGAATTTAAATATGGACATTATGGTGTACATTTAGGTCAAGAAGATAGATTAACTTTTTTAGGAGACCCTACTCAAGAAATAAAAGGATTTTTTATTGATTGTAGAGAAGATTCAATGACATTTAAGAATAAAATTGAATTTTCATTTTACCCATCAACTGATAAAACTCTTTGTATTCCACAAGGAGTAGCACATTCGTTTGATAATTTAGAAAATGTTTTTACGATAAATGATTATAACTTGTATTTACCTGATAAAAATGATTTTGAAAATGGTACAACTTTATGGAATCCATCAGGTGATGTGATTAATTTAGACTTGGATGTAAATACAGATGATATAATAGGGTATAAAGAAAATAAAAATAACGTCTCTCTAAAATATTATCAATTAGTTGCTTATAATCAAAAAAAAGTATTATCTGATGGAATAAAAGAGTATACTTACACCCAAGAAATAAATATTAATAATAAATTATTTCAAGTAAGGTTCAACAAAAATAAAGTAACTGAATATGATCTTCCAGAATGGGAGGGATATTCTGAAATTGAAGGATTGGGATGGAATAGGCATTTAATCTTAAAAAGTGGAGAAACTTCAGGATTTGTACCTTTTACAGAATGCAAACCATATTATATAATTGAACATGGTCATAATCGAATTTATACTCATGATGCCTTTGGGATACATTTAGGTCAGCAAGATAGACTTACTTTTGTAGGTGACCCTAATCAAATGGTAAAAGCTAGATTTATTGATATGCGTGAAAATTCACCTACTAAATTTAATAAAGTAGAATTTGAATTTAAATCATCACCATATAAATTTCTTGTAATTCCCCCAGGTGTTGCGCATGCTTTTGAAAGTATTCAAAAAATATTTACTATAAATCAACCATTTATATTTACAGATGATGTATATAAGTATCAACCAGCAAATGATGTAATTGATTGGCCAATAAATAATACAAATTATAAACTTTTTAAAACAAGTAAAACACCTCTTGATGATAAATATTATTATCATTTAGCAATTGCTCAAGCTAAAATTATGGAGAGCCCTCCGGTTTCTTCTGCATATACTTATTTATTTGATGAAAATGGAAAGCAACAAAAAGTTATTTTAAGAAAAAAAAATGATAATGAGTAGTATCGATTCTCTATTTTATTTAAATAAACAAACATATTTAGATTTCTATGAAACATTAAACAAAATCAATTTAGATTCAAAATTATCTAAAAAAATATGTGAAGTTGAAGAATTTTCCACTCCTCTAAACATAGGAATTCATGTGTTGGAAGCCTTAAATATTTATTCTAGGTATATTTCAATTGAGATAAAAGAAAAATTTTATATTGACGTTATTGAAATTCACAATTATGCAGAATACATGTCTCTTTCACAGATTATTAATTCCAATTTTGATAGAATTCATACTAAGTTATCTGAGTTAGGCGAAGAAGATATAGATAATATTTTAATAAAACCAAAATGGGGAGGGGAATACGATTTAGAGATGTTTTTTGAACATATTATAGTACATAATATGCGTCATAAATTACAACTTGAAAAGTTAATATCTAACTAGAAGAAATCAAGTTTAATTAATATGTAAATTATGTTTTCAAAGTTTCCTGAGTACAAGCAACTTGACGAGATGGATTGTGGAGCTACCTGTTTAAGAATGATTTCTAAATGGTATGGAAGAGACTTTACGGGTACATATTTAAGAGAAATTTCATATACCGATAGACAAGGAATTAATATTGCTGGACTAACTAAAGCAGCAGATACCATTGGATTAAAAACAATGGCTGTAAGAGTGGATGCTGAAAAATTAATAAATAATGCTCCACTTCCATGTATTCTGCATTGGAATCAAAATCATTTTGTAGTACTCTATGAAATTACTAATAAAAAGAAATATAACGATAAAAAAGAAATATACAAAATAGTTGACCCTGCTCATGGTAAAATTTCATTTAGCAGAAATGAATTATTAAAAAAATGGTCATCAAGTATAAAAGAAGACGGGGTTGCCATATTATTTGAGCCAACCCCTTATTTTTTTAAAAATGATTTGGGTGCAAGTGAAAATGATACTAAAAATAATCCTAATGTATTTGAATTCATTTATCCTTATTTTAAAT
>JALOMB010000152.1 GCA_025455685.1 Chitinophagales bacterium
TTCTAGAGCCAGAATATAATGGTATTTTCTATAAAGACAAGGATAATATCACTGTCATAAAAGGTAATTTAGTTCAAACTATTTCTATCTCTGATTTATAAAAAAACTTTTAAAACTAGATTAAACAAAATATAAGTAATTGCCTACTTCCTGACGCTCCGGATCAAAAATGGTAGAGCGATTATTGGTGGAAATTAGGGGTGAGTTGTATAAGTGACAGTTTTCATCACCTTATACTAAATCCGATAGATACCGCTGAAGTGTTACAAGTTCTGCGAAAGAATCTTTTTAGCTCACAGATAACACGGATTGCACAGATTTTAATAGTAGATATTTCATTTCATCTGCGCAATCTGATAAATCCGTGAGAAAAATAAAAATAATTTTCCCTTACGCAAAAAGATTGCGTACACCACTTTTACCTTTGCATCGTTATTATTAACTTAGTATTTGTCAAATTTTTGTGGTAATAAAAAATTTATAAAATGATAAGCTTGCCAAAATTCCAGATTTTTGGATCTGAAAATTCAACAGATATTGATGTTTTGTTTTTTGTTGAAGAAATCCCTTCCCAAATTTCTAAGTGTGCGGATTTATGCAAGGAGTTTAACAATATGTATGCAACGTTCTACAAGGAAAAGAGAACAATAAATTCTAATCTTGCAGTATTGAATAATGGAATTTTGGTAGATGTTTTTAAGGGAACAACAGATGAGTTAAACAATGCTCTTTTTTGTACATATTTACTACATAATCAAGAATTTGGCAATAGCATATTAAGGCTACTAGATAGAGATGTAAATTTAAAATACCTTCGGTGTGCAAGAATGATACTTTCATTTTTATCGAGAACGACATATAGGAATAGTGTAAAACTTGCGTTAAAAGGAAGCATTGAAACGAAATTAGATGTTTTAAAATCGATTAACTTAAACAGTTTAGTTGATTTTGGTAAAAATATGAAAGATTTAGAAATTAAAAAATCGATAGCTTTTCAGTTAGGTCAGACTTTGTTATTAAGTAATGGAATTGAAGTTTATACCAAAAATGATATTTCGAGGCATATTAATCAACTTGAGCCTTATTTAAAGCGTAGGGAACCTACAGATTTCTTAGTTCTACAGACTTACTTAACTGCTTTTTCTAATTCTTTGGAAGCAAGGATTCCAAACATGATCTACAAAACAGAATATAAATTTGATGCATCTTTTTTGTAATGAAATTAGTTCAATATAAAAATAATTTTTCCTACGCAAAAAGATTGCGCACACCACTTTTACCTTTGCATCGTTATTAAAATGAACAAACGTTATGACAAACCTTCCATTCACCATCGATGCACTAGAAGAAATGATCTCTTCTGGCTACGTCCGAATGACCAAACATCCGGAGCGACCGCTATATATCTATAACTATACGGCCAAAACGCAATATGAATATATGTGGAATGAGGTGACGATGCTTTGCAGAGGATTGATATTGGATGAACAGTATGGGATCGTGGCAAGACCGTTTACTAAGTTCTTTAATTATGGTGAAGTGCCTGATCAGCAGATTCCGATGCTGCCTTTTGAGGTGTACGACAAAATGGATGGCTCATTGGGTATATTGTATTGGTGGAATGACCGTGCATATATCGCTACCCGCGGATCTTTTACAAGCGAACAAGCCATCAAAGCCAATGAACTCTTACATAGCAAATATGCCAAATGTATCGATCAGCTAGACAAGACCAAAACCTATTTGTTTGAGATTATTTATCCAGAAAATCGCATCGTCATAGATTATGGCCCTAAGGAAGAATTGGTATTATTGGCTATCGTAGATATAGCAACAGGAGCGGAAACCCCTTTGATAGACATAGGTTTCCCTGTAGTCAACAGATATGATGGATTGAATGATTTACAGGCTATCCGTCAGTTACAAATGGATGATAAAGAAGGTTTTATCATAAGATTTGTCAATGGATACCGGATTAAAATCAAGTTTGCTGAGTATGTTCGCCTCCATAAAATCATCACCCAGGTCTCTTCCAAAACCATTTGGGAGCATCTGCGCGATAACCAATCTATGGACGAATTGTTGGATAAAGTACCTGATGAGTTTTATCATTGGGTACGTTCGATGATTGATGAGTTTTGGGAAGCCTATCGAAAAATAGAATCTGAAGCAAGAGCAGAATATAAAGAATTAGAAGACCGAAAGGCAACCGCTTTATATTTTCAGACGTGTCAACATCCTGCTATATTATTTAAGATGTACGAAAAAAGATCATACGATGCCATCATCTGGAAGTTGTTAAAACCTAAATATGAACGGCCATTTAGGAATATTGAAATAGAAGAATAATGAATATAATTTTTAGTGAAGAAGAACATTTGTTTTTACAATCACAAATCATTCAAACCATTATTTTTGGGAGTCGTTTATACGGTTCCCATAATGAAAGTTCTGACACAGATAAATTATGTATTTACAAAACAAGTGATATCGAATTGCATTCTGGTTTGCCAAATATACATCAATTTCAGTTTAAGGATAAGGATAATAATATCGATTATATATATTGTTCTGAATTGCAATTTTGGAAAAATTTATTAAGTGGAGATTCCACTATCAATGCTGACATTGTCCTTTTTACTGATTTATATCCAAGCAAATTGGAAATATGTAGAACATATAAAACAATCAAAGCCTATTTAGGATTTGCGAAGCGAGATTTACAAAAGAAAGAATTTAAAAAACTCTTGCATG
>JALOMB010000063.1 GCA_025455685.1 Chitinophagales bacterium
AATTTTTGAGATGATTAATGTTATTGATGGTTACTGGAATATTTTTATTAGGCACCAAAGCTAGATTTTGATAAAAATTCCCATCTGAAGTTAGGATAAATCCAAAAACATCATTAAATCTAGATCCTACATATTCTGGATATTCTTCAGAAGCAAAGACATAATTAAAGGTTAAGTGATTTTCAAAACTAATGAAATCAAATTCTAAGACTACTTGATCACTGACTTTACCATTAGCTAGTTTATTGAGGTCTCGATCTGAACGAAAACGAATCTCGTTATTCCAAGCTATTCCGCTAGTACCTGGGGTTTGATTTCCCTTAGGAATGTCTTGAACACGTCCTGTGGAAAGCACAATGCCTTGACGAACACCTATGGCATTGGTATCCATTTCGAAGAAACCAATTGCGGATTTTGAACCGAGATACTTTACATTGCGAACAATTATCGTCTGATTGTCAAAGAGTCTTTCTATGAGACGGTCTAGATCTTGAGTCGTATCAATTCGAAGTGATTTCTGACCATTTAAAGGCAAAAAAATGAACCATAAACCTAAAAATCCAATCAATCTAATCATACGGCTACAGGTGCTTTTAGTTTAGGATGATAGACATAATCAATGAATTCAAAATCTTCAAATTTTATATCTGATAACTGCGTTAACTTTCGTTTAATTTTTAAAGATGGCAAAGGAAGTGGATCTCGAGACAATTGCGTTTTGACTTGATCTAAATGATTTTGATAAAGATGAACATCACCAAAGGTATGAACAAATTCGCCTACTTCATAATCTAAAATATTGGCCAAAATAAACACCAAAAGCGAATAAGAAGCTATATTAAAGGGGACTCCTAGAAATGCATCTGCACTGCGTTGATATAACTGACAAGACAATGTATTGTTTACTACATAAAATTGAAACAAACAATGACATGGTGGTAATGCCATTTGTTCAATTTCTAAGGGATTCCATGCAGACACTATATGTCTTCTTGAATTAGGATTATGTTTGAGAGAATGAAGTAACTGAGCTATTTGATCAACGCTTTGACCATCTGAATTAGTCCAGTTTCTCCATTGTTTGCCATAGACAGGGCCTAAATCACCCCATTTTTTGGAAAAATCTGGATTATCAATGAGTTTATTGAGAAACTCTTTCATCGTTTCTCCTTGAAACTGATCGGACTTCTTATATTTGTCATAAGGCCAATCATTCCATATATTTACGCCGTTTCTAATCAAGTAATCAATATGGGTATCTCCTTTTAGAAACCAAATTAGCTCATGTACGATTGATTTGATATGAAGTTCTTTGGTCGTAACCAAAGGAAAACCTTGGGACAAATCAAATCTAAATTGATACCCAAAAATATTACGAGTACCTACACCTGTTCTATCAGATTTATCATACCCTTCATCCATTATCTTTTGTAGTAAATCTAAATATGCTCTCATGGGACAAAGCTAAAGGAAAAAAGTCAATTTATTTATCCAAATTTCAACAAGCTAACATAAGTAGCTATGCTAACATTTTCTAAGTATTCTAGCAAGTGTATCTGTTTTAAATGTCGAAAATCTTCCTTCTATGATAGCTTTTCGAGCATTAGTAACTAAATTCAAATAAAAACTAAGGTTATTGATTGAAGCTATCTGCATAGCTAAAATTTCATTAGCCTTAAACAAATGCCTTAAATAAGCTTTAGTATGATTTCTCAATAAAGGTAAATCACTTAACTCATCTATAGGGCTAAAGTCTTTTTCCCATTTGAGATTTTTAATTTGTATAATACCACTATGTGTGAAAAGATAACCATGTCTAGCATTTCTAGTTGGCATGACACAGTCAAACATATCTACGCCTCTTTCTATTGCTTCAAGAATGTTTTCAGGAGTACCGACACCCATAAGATACCTAGGTTTTTCTTTGGGTAAAATGGCATTGACTTGTTCAATCATATGATACATTTCACTAGCAGGTTCCCCTACGGCAAGTCCTCCAATAGCGTTGCCTACTTGATTTTGTTCCGAGATAAAAGTCGCACTTTCTTTTCTCAAATCAGGATAAACAGAGCCCTGAACAATTGGAAAAAGGAATTGTGTATACCCATATAATTCAGGAGAATCCTTAAAGCGGTCGATACATCTTTTAAGCCAATTATGGGTTAAGCGCATGGAACGTTTAGCATAGTCATAGTCACAGGGATAAGGCGTGCATTCGTCGAAAGCCATGATAATATCTGCA
Organism: Chitinophagales bacterium; assembly: GCA_025455685.1. Classification (GTDB taxonomy): domain Bacteria; phylum Bacteroidota; class Bacteroidia; order Chitinophagales; family JADJOU01; genus JALOMB01. The sequence goes on from JALOMB010000063.1 coordinate 2,243, forward strand.
CCAATAATACGCTGAATATCCATGACGTATTCAGGGGTAAATCGTAGCTTTCTGCCATCGATATGAGCTCGAAAAGTTACTGAATCTTGATCAATTTTTCGCATTTTAGCCAGAGAATAAACTTGATATCCACCACTATCTGTTAGCACAGGGCCATTCCAACCATTAAATCGATGAATCCCACCTGCAAGCCTCAATACTTCCATGCCAGGACGAAGATAAAGATGATAGGTATTAGCAAGAATAATTTGCGCTTCAATATCTTGGGCAAGTTCCTGAAAATGTACTGCCTTTACGGTACCTTGGGTACCTACGGGCATGAAGATTGGGGTTTCAATCCTGCCATGATCTGTCTGGATTACACCTGCTCTAGCATGAGAATGAGGGTCTTGATGTGAGATTTCAAAAAAAGACATTATTCAGGTTTAAGTAAATAAATTTGTCGGGGAGAGGTCTGAGCACTAAACTGATTACAATCATAATCACCAAATACCTTGACAAGCTTCAAACCGACTTCATCAAACATACGCTGAAAATCATTAGTCTTCAAGTCTTGTACTTTTTCTTGATAATCAAAACGTTTTGTACCATCTAAGACGATAATGTCTTTAACTATAAATCCATTTTGTTTGGATTTGTGCCAAGTAAACTCAACTCCATCAATATTTTTTTCACCATGAACATACGAGACGACTTCTGGATTTAAAAAATCTAATAAAAATAATCCTTCAGGCTTTAAATGTTTTCGAACCGATTGAAGCAATTTAATATTATCGGTGATTTCGTCGAAATATCCAAAAGAAGTAAATAAATTAGTGATAAAATCAAACTGCTGATTTAGCTCAAAATATCTAGCATCTTGCACAAAAAAGTTTATGCGACTTTCATGGGTATGCAACCTCAACGATTCTTTAGCAAATTCAATAGATCTAGGAGATAAATCAAATCCTACTACGTGTTGAAAAAAAGAAGAAAATGAAAAGCAATGTCTGCCTTTTCCACAACATACATCCAATACAGACTCTCGATGCGTCAAAGTAATATTGCTTAATAGTTTATCAATAAATTTATCTGCTTCTTCCTGACTTCTTTCTTTATAGAGCAAGTGATAATAATTCGAATCAAACCAAGATTCAAACCAAGGTTTATTTAAACTATTCTTCATCAAAAAAACTCATTTCTTCTAAAACAATTGGACTAGTTGATGCAACGGTTTTTTGATTGATTTCATCAAAATCTACTTCAATAACTAAATCACTCTGACCTTGAGCATCGAGTATGGCCTCAGCCACTACATCTTCGATATATTTCTGAACGGCACGATGTAGTGGTCTAGCACCAAATTGAATATCGTATCCTTTTTCGCAAATAAAATCAATAGCAGTATCTGAAACGCTAATTTTATAGCCTAGGCTTTCCATTCTACTGAGTAATCCTTTTAATATTATGTGAACAATTTGTTTAATATCATCTTTTTGAAGGGAATTAAACAAGACTATATCATCAATTCTATTGAGAAATTCAGGTGCAAAAGTTTTTTTCAAGGACTTTTCAATTACAGATTTAGTATGTGCATCAAAATTATCTAATTTTGCTTTGGTAGCGAAACCTACACCCTGTCCAAAATCTTTTAAATCCCTAACACCTACATTTGAAGTCATAATGATTAAAGTATTTTTGAAATCGACTCTACGACCTAAACCATCTGTAAGAATTCCGTCATCAAAGACTTGAAGCAATAAGTTAAAAACCTCGGGATGCGCTTTTTCTATTTCATCGAGCAATACTACTGAATATGGCTTTCTTCTTACTTTTTCAGTGAGCAAGCCACCTTCTTCGTAGCCTACATATCCCGGAGGAGCTCCGACTAATCTAGAAATTGAGAATTTCTCCATATATTCACTCATATCAATTCTAACGAGTGCGTCTTCACTCTCAAATAAGCGCTTAGCTATTGATTTAGCTAACTCTGTTTTACCTACGCCAGTAGGACCCAAAAACACGAATACACCTATAGGTTTATTAGGATTTTTCAATCCAATTCGATTGCGTTGAATTGATTTGACGACCGTAGCAATAGCATCGTCTTGACCTATTACATCTGATTTAAGATCTTGAGATAAGTTTTTGAGTTTAATGCTTTCATTTTCTGCTACTTTACTAACTGGAATTCCAGTCATCATACTTATCACTGAAGCAATATGCTCTGTGGTAATAATTTGTTTATTTTTCTTGATTTCTTCATCCCATTTTTGTTTCTCTATATTTAACTTAGCTCTAAGTTCTTTTTCTTCTTCTTTGAGAAGATTGGCAGTATAGTAGTCTAGTTTTCGAGCGGCTTCTTTTTTATCTTTTTCTACGGTTTGGACTTCTTTTTCTAGTTCTTGAATATAATCTGGAATGTGAATACTCTTGATATTTACCCGAGCACCTACTTCATCGATTATATCTATGGCCTTGTCGGGAAGAAATCTATCCGTTATATACCTATCACTCATCCTCACGGCGGTTTCTATTGTATTGTCGGAAAAGACGACATTATGAAATTTTTCATAACTAGATTTGAGATTTTCTAGAATTTGAATGGTTTGTTCGACAGTTGGAGGGTCGACTTGAACTTTTTGGAATCTTCTAGCTAATGCACCATCCTTTTCTATATATTGCCTGTATTCGTCTAGTGTCGAAGCACCAATAACCTGAATTTCACCCCTTGCCATAGCAGGCTTAAGCATATTTGAGGCATCTAGAGAGCCTGATGAATTACCTGCTCCAACAATAGTATGTATCTCATCAATAAAAAGAATGACATCATTATTATGTTCTAACTCATTCATTATGGCTTTTATTCGCTCTTCGAATTGTCCTCGAAATTTAGTGCCTGCTACTAGAGAAGCCACATCCAAAAGCACTACACGCTTATCAAAAAGTACTGCAGAGACTTTTTTTTGTACGATTCTAAGCGCTAAACCTTCTACTATGGCTGTTTTTCCAACTCCAGGTTCGCCAATTAAAATTGGATTGTTTTTCTTTTTGCGACTCAGTATTTGAGAAACACGTTCAATCTCCTCATCTCTCCCAATAATTGGGTCAATTTTATCTTCTCGGGCAAGCACTGTGATATCTCTAGAAAAATTATCTAAAACAGGCGTTTTGGATTTAGTGGACTTCTTATCGGATGAGCTTGTATTTTGTTGGTTTGACATAGAAAAACCCTCTTCCCAATCATCGTCATCTCTCATTGATAAATCTTGATTTTCAGTCTCATTAGACTTGATATTCAGTGAGCTAAGTAATACATCATCGATATCAAACTCTTGAAATAATTGTGTTACAAAATTATTTTTATTCCCTAAAATCGCCATTAACAAATGATAGGTATCAATAATTTGATCATTTGATTTCTTAGCAAATAAAATAGACTTACGAATGACCGTATCAGCTTGTAAGGTAAGTGGTATAGAATCTTTAGGTTGAAAAGTATGATTTTCATTTTTTTTACTTTTGATAACATTCAAAAGGCGCTCTCTAAAGCTATCTATGTCAAAATTTAAACCTATTAAAGATTTAACTACAGCATCATCATGCTCTCTTAGCATACTGAGGACTAAATGCTCAATACCTACATAGTCATTTTGTAATCGTACAGCCTCTTCTTTAGAGTATTTAAGAATATCTTTTAAACGGTTGGAAAATTTTGGTTGAAACATAATGTTTTTTTTGTTTTCGAATTACAAATATAACATTTCAAAAATTAGTCCAAAAGAAAAAAATAAACAAATCAATAAAATATGTCCACATAAACATATTTCTACCAATAAAGATGACAAATATTGGATAAAATATGACAGTTTGTCAAAAAAAATAGGATAGCCTAAGCTATCCTATTTAAATGAAAAGATAAAAATATTATTTAATCTTTATTTTCTTCTTCAGTAGTGCTATCAGAATCCTCAGAAGATGCTACAGAATTGACATTTGAGTCATCAACTTCTTTATCATTAGCTACTTCTTCCACAATTGCCTCTTCTACAGCTATATTGTTTTCTGTTACAGTTGTATCTGCTTCAGTTTTAGCACCAGCTTTTTTTCTACCTCTTCTAGTTTTAGATGTACCAACTGATTTTGCATCTTTTGAATAGGTTTCATTAAAATCAACTAATTCAATCAAAGCCATTTCTGCTGCATCACTATTTCTAAAACCTAGTTTAATAATTCGGGTATAGCCACCTGGTCGACTCATGATTTTATCAGAAATATTACTAAACATCTCCTTTACAGAGTCTTTGTCTTGTAAATAAGAAAAAACAATTCTTCGGTTATGTGTATTATCTATTTTGGTTTTAGTGAGGATTGGTTCGATAAAACCTCTAAGCACTTTAGCTTTAGCTAAGGTTGTCTTAATTCTCTTATATTTTATCAACGCATTACTAAGATTTTTTAGAAGGGCATCTCTATGTGCTGTCTTTCTACCTAAATGATTGATTTTATTTCCGTGTCTCATAATAAATTATATTAAAATAAATTAGTTAATCTTCAATTCTATATTTGGCGATATCCATTCCAAAAGATAGACCCTTCTCAATAAGCAATTCTTCAATTTCTACCAATGATTTACGTCCAAAATTTCTAAATTTCAATAAATCATTTGTATCGTACTTAACCAACTCATAAAGCGTTTCTATTTTAGCTTGCTTTAAGCAATTATAAGCACGTACTGATAAATCTAAATCTTCTAAAGGAGTTTTAAGAAGTTTTCTCATATAGATTACATTTTCATCAATAACCTCTTCTGCAATTTCTTCTTTATCATCCAGAGTGATATTTTCATCAGTAAGCAAAAGTAAATGCTGTACTAGAATTTTGGCTGACTCTCTAATAGCAAACTCGGGATCGATAGTACCGTCTGTTTTGATTCTAAGAATTAATTGTTCAAAATCAGTTCGATCATCAACCCTAGTATTTTCGATGACATATTGTACATTTTTAATTGGTGTAAATATAGCATCAATAGGAATATAACCTACAGGCATATCGGGAACGACATTTTCTTCAGAAGATACATAACCTCTACCTTTTAGAATAGTGAGTTCTAAAGAAATCTTAGTAGTATCTTCCATATTAAAGATCACTAAGTCAGGATTGGTTACTTTGAAATTAGAAGTAAACTGCTCAATATCACCAGCTTTAAATTGAGTTTTGCCCGAAATATTAAGTTTAATTCTTTCTACAGGTTCTTGTTTATCATGTACCGCTTTTAACCTAACTTGTTTGAAATTAAGAATGATTTCAGTTACATCCTCTAAGACACCTGAAATAGTAGAAAACTCATGTAATACTCCATCGATTTTGAATCCTGTAATGGCATAACCACTTAAGGATGACAAAAGTACTCTTCTTATTGAATTACCAATAGTAACAGCAAAACCAGGCTCTAAAGGTTTAAAAACAAATTCACTCTCATTTAGAGTGGACTTATTCATGACTATTCTATTTGGCTTTTGGAAAGGTAATAAAGACATATCTTTTATTTTGCTTTTTAAGGACTAAAAATTATTTAGAATACAATTCAACAATGTATTGTTCGTTGATTTTTTCAGGAATATCTTCTCTATTAGGATAATTCAAGAAAGCACCTGTAAATCTCTGTGGATCAACTTGTAACCAAGTGAATTTACGCTCAGTATTAGCTAAACTAGTACTTATAAGTTCCAATGATTTAGATTGCTCTCTAATTTCTATTACATCATTAGGTTTAAGAGAATAAGAAGGGATATTGACAATTTTACCATTCACTAAGACATGTTTGTGAAGTACAACTTGTCTTGCTTGAGCTCTTGTTTTGCAAAAGCCCATTCTATAAACAGTATTATCCAATCTTGCTTCCAACAATTGTAGCAAAACTTCACCTGTCACACCTTGTTTTGACAAAGCCTTTTTAAAGGTTTTTTCAAATTGACGCTCTAACAAACCATAAATATACTTAGCTTTTTGTTTTTCCATTAGCTGTACAGCATAATCACTAGGCTGCTTTCTTCTTTTAGAAGGACCATGCTGTCCAGGTGCGTATTTTCTTTTTTGGAAATACTTATCATAACCGTAAATCTCTTCTGAGAATTTTCTTGAAATTTTAGTCTTAGGACCTATATATCTTGCCATAACTTATAAATAATTAAGATTTCTAAACTCTTCTTTTTTTCGGAGGCCTACAACCATTATGAGGAATAGGTGTAATATCCTTGATTAATGAAACATCTATTCCGTTATTTGAAACGGTTCGAATTGCTGACTCTCTTCCGGCTCCAGGGCCTTTTACTAAAACTTCTACTTTTCTCAATCCAGCTTCGTAAGCTACTTTAGCAGCATCTTCTACAGCTAACTGAGCCGCATAAGGCGTGTTTTTCTTAGAGCCTCTAAATCCTGCTTTACCTGCACTACCCCAAGAAATCACTTGTCCAGAATTATTAGTAAAGGATACAATGATATTGTTAAACGTAGCATTGATATGGACTTGACCTTCCGCATCGACTTTTACGACTCTCTTACGAGTGGATTGTTTTGTTGATTTTGCCATAATATTATTATTTAGTTACTTTCTTTTTGTTTGCTACCGTTTTCTTTTTACCTTTTCGGGTTCTCGCGTTATTTTTGGTAGATTGTCCTCTAAGTGGAAGGCCTTTTCTATGTCTAATTCCACGATAACAAGCAATATCTTGTAAACGCTTGATACTTAGCTGTACTTCAGACCTAAGTTCACCTTCTACTTTATAGTTGTCTGCAATAAGCTTATTGATGCCAGCAACTTGTTCTTCAGACCATTCTGATACTTTGAGATTTGGATCAATTGAACATTTTAAAAGGATTTCTCCAGCAAAAGTCTTACCGATACCGTATACTCCAGTAAGGCCTATAATGCCTCTTTTATTCTTTTTTAAATCAATTCCAGCTATTCTTGCCATAAAAAATTAGTTTAACCTTGTCTTTGTTTAAATTTTGGATTTTTTTTGTTGATGATATACAATTTGCCTTTTCTGCGAACAATTTTGCAATCATTACTTCTTTTTTTAATTGATGCTCTAACTTTCATAATTGTAATTTATTTATATCTAAATGTAATTCTACCACGGTTTAAATCATAAGGAGTAATTTCAACTGAGACTTTATCTCCTGGTAAGATTCGAATATAATTCATTCTCATTTTTCCAGAAATATTAGCAATTATACTATGACCATTTTCAAGCTGAACCCTAAACATGGCGTTGGATAATGCCTCAGTAATCATACCATCTATCTTAATTAAATCCTCTTTTCCCATTTTATATTTTTGGATTGCAAAGATATATAAAAAAAATTAAATCAAATGTTTTTTATATCCTTGTTCTCTTTTATTTCATTTTTTATATATTTATGACTTGTCAAAATCTCCTGAGTATCAATCCCTACATATATTGTGTGTTCATAATGTGCAGAAGGCTTTCTATCTTTTGTTCGAATTGTCCATTGATCAGAATCTGTCGTAATTTGATAAACACCTAAATTTATCATTGGTTCTATAGCTATAGTCATACCGGCCTTGAGCATAACTCCCGAATTTGCTTTTCCATAATTTGGAACTTCAGGAGGTTCATGAAGTTGATTACCTACTCCATGACCGACTAATTCTCGAACTACAGAATATCCATTAGACTCACAGTGAGTTTGTATCGCATATCCAATATCTCCAACTCGATTCCCGGCTTTAGCTTCTTTGATCCCTAAATACAAAGACTCTTCCGTAGTTTTGCATAATTGAGTCACAGCATCATCTGCATCATGCATGATGAAAGTATATGCGCAATCTCCATGAAATCCATTAAAAAAAACGCCACAATCTATAGATACAATATCAGTAGATTCTATAGGTTTATTATTAGGAATTCCATGAACCACTACATCATTTATAGAAATACACAATGTATTAGGGAATCCATTATATCCTTTAAATGAAGGGATTGCTTTATGATCTAGTATAAATGTCTCAGCGATTTTGTCTAATGCTAAAGGTGTAATTCCAACCTTAATTTCTTTAGCAATTTGTCCTAAGGTTTGCGAAACCAAACGACTAGGTTCTTTCATTAATTCTAAGGCTTCCGCAGACTTTAAATTCATAAG
>JALOMB010000153.1 GCA_025455685.1 Chitinophagales bacterium
CAATACACCCAATACCTGTGTAGGTTGTCATCAAAGTGACTACAACAGTACGACCAATCCAAATCATGCTGCTGCTCAGTTTCCGACAAATTGTATAGCTTGTCACAGTCAAAGTGCCTGGTCACCATCTACCTTTGATCACGATAACTTGTACTTTCCTATTTACAGTGGAAAACATGATGGCGAATGGAACCTCTGCGCAGATTGCCACTTCAATTCCAGCAATTATAATTTATTTAGTTGTATTAATTGTCATGAACATGATGATCCTGCAGATATGGCCGATAAACATGACGGAGTAAATGGATATCAATACAATAGTAATGCATGCTATGCGTGCCATCCTGATGGTGAAAAGTAAAATAGTATGAAAAAGCGCTTATTATCTACCTATTTAATTTTTATCTTACCACTGGTTTTGGTGATGGGCCAAGGAATGGATAATGACTTACAAGGTGTTATCACCTACAAAAGTAGTAAAAATGTTTATGTTAAGTTTCTATCTACATCTACAATTGAGGTTGGGGATACATTGTCCTTGCAGTATAATACTCAGCCTATCAAGGCTTTAGTAGTAAAACAAAAATCTACTACTTCTTGTGTGACAGAAAATATAACGGATATAGCCACAGAAATAGGCCAATCTGTTAATTTCCGATTTTCTAAACCAAGTGAAGTAATCAGTGAAAACAAAGCAGATACTAAACCAGAAGTAATAGTACCCGCAGTCACCATAGATAGCGACCAAGATACGGTAGTGCAAAGCCCTTTAAAAAATAGAAAACAAGTTACCACAGGCAGATTGACTTTTTCAACCAATGCTAGTATTAATCCTGACAATAACAATAATTTTCAACGCATTCGAGCCGCCATTTCACTCAATATTCAAAACATACATAAGTCTGCATTTTCGGTTCAATCTTATCTTACCTATCGTCATCGATATGGTATAGAGCAACAAAGAGCAACATATTTTTATGATGATTTTAAAATTTTTACTTTGTCGGTACAATATGCACCTACAGATAAGTATACTATTTGGGTAGGCAGAAAAATGAATAACAATATAGCTAACATGGGAGCCATAGATGGAGTTCAGGCAGAGTATGTTTTAGGTAGATACATTGGAGGTGCTTTCGCAGGAACAAGACCCGATTTTACCAATTTTACTTTTAATAAAAATTTGCCACAATTTGGTGCTTATCTGGTGCGAAATGATAAAACAGCTAAAGGCATATCACAAACATCTATTGCCATTGCTGAGCAAATGAATCAATCCAATACCGATCGACGATTTGTCTATTTCCAACATAATAATTCATTGGTTAAAAATTTGAATTTATTCTTTTCATCAGAAATGGACTTATATAAAAAAGTAAATGGTGAAACTTCCCATCAACCTCAGTTGACCAGTATATATGCTTCTTTACGGTATAGAATCAGAAATAATCTTTCGCTTTCCGGATCTTATGACAATCGACGGAATATCATTTATTATGAATCCTATCAAACGTTTATAGATCAATTATTAGCTCAAGAGACAAGACAAGGCTTCAGACTACAAGCCAATTACAGCCCTTTCAAAAAGATAAATATCAACACATCTGCTTTTTACAGATACCAAGGAAGCAATGCAAAACCAACATCCAATTACATAGCCAATATCAACTTTAACAGTATCCTGAAAAAAAGTACCACAGCATCGGTTAATATCAATTTGCTGGAATCTTTTTACTTTAAAGGCATGATTTTGGGTGGTAGAATCTCCGATAACTTTTTTAAGGGAAAACTGAATACAGAAGTGAATTACAGAAATATTAATTACACCTTTTTTAATACAGAAACCGGATTAAAGCAACATATCGCAGGTATAAGTTTTTCAATAAATTTACTTAAAAAGACAGCTTTAATGTGTAGCTATGAGGGTACATTTGAACCATCTAAAGCTTGGCATCGTTACTTTATCACCATTACACAAAGAATAAAAAATTAAATAATGACATCATTAAAATATATTGTTTTTTTAAGCGCAGTCACCTTTTTTTGGGCTTGTGACTCTAAACCAAAAGTAATCGTGGCGGATGAAACTGCCAATACAGACGCTTCTTCAGCCGCACTTGTACCATCTAGTAATTCGAACACGACACCAAGCGCTGCACCGGTAGATGTACACCAAGTGGTAGCTAATGAGATCCTCCAATCAGAACGATATACCTATCTTAATGTCAGCGAGTCTGGAAAAAATTTCTGGATAGCCACAGCAAAAACTGAGGCTGTCAAAGGTCAAACTTACTTTTACCGCGGTGGACTGATGAAGACTAATTTTGAAAGTTTAGAGTTCAAAAAAACTTTTGACACCATTTATCTCGTCAGTAATATCATCAATGCAAATCAGCATCCCGGCGGTCAAGTAACAAGTGGGCAGGCTCTTCCCTCCTCTGGTACGGCAACTTCATCACCTACTAATCTACCAGAAGTAAAAGATGCTGTTAAACTATCAGAACTGATGAAAAATAAAGCCAAATATGAAGGTAAAATCATCACTGTAGCCGGCGAATGTGTAAAAGTAAATAATGGCATCATGGGTCGCAATTGGGCACATATCCAAGATGGTACCAAAGAAAATGGCAAAACCATAGACCTTACCGTCACTACCAATCAAAACATAGCTGTAGGAAGCAAAGTAGCTTTAAAAGGTAAAATCGTGTTAAATAAGGATTTTGGTGCTGGCTATCGATATGATGTGAT
>JALOMB010000154.1 GCA_025455685.1 Chitinophagales bacterium
AAAGGCAAATTCTTAAAATAAACAAGTAAAATTTGATACTGTATTTATTTGTACTTACACAAGCGTTTCCCAACTTTTTTTCTGTAGGGAGATTAGCCTTTCAGGGAGGGGCTTACTAAATCTTCTACATACATTATAAAGAAATGCAGGAGTTCGAGTTTAACAACAAATATAATTTGGTTCAAAAATAGCACTTAACAGCCCTCCCTACAAAATGAATAGGAGAGGGGAAATAATATTTGTTGCCCTAAAGGTCAAAAACGCAATAAATCGCATTTCAAACTTGAATCTAGGATAATTAAATGGTTCTTCACCACTTTTCAGGAATGAGAATTTTTTTCTGAAATTTATCAATTTCAGTGATTCTGAGCGAAGCGAAGAATCTAAAGCGTTGATTATCAAAATTCCTGAAAAGTGGTGAAGAACCACTTAAATGATATAATCTGTTGATAACCAAGTAGTTAAATAGCCACGTAGCATTAGCCCACCAATCGATTGTCTGACTTTTGCGGCTAATCAATTATCTCACAAAGCCCGTTTTGGAAATCCTCCTCGATTTTTTTGAATTTGACATCTTTCTCTACACGTCCGTCTTGGTAGCGTACATTTACGCGCTCATTGCGATTGTATTTGATAGGATTGAAAAGATTTTGCAATACGGGCAAGGGCTTTTCAGGGGGGGATATAGTGCTAAATTTTTGCTTATTTTTGTCAAAAACTAACAAATCTATGAGCAAATCAAAATCCTCTTTGTACGATGAACTTTCTTCCTTAACGTTTGCGCTTAGCAACGCTACTTTTTCCTCGTCAAAGTATTTAGTTGCTGTTGGGTTTATAATTTCTTGATACAGCGTAAAAGTATCCGCTTCAAGCATATACTTTCTGGCTGAAAAATTAAATTCTTGAAGTTCTGTTTCTACCTTTTTCCAATCGCCAACTACTAGCTCATTTACCAATTCATTTTCGTACAAGGATTTTACCCAATCAGACAATTCCTTCGCATTTATGTCGAGTATGTCTTCCACCATAGAGCCAAGAAGCATACCGTCGATTAGATTTTGTTTGCCTTTCTGCTCAATAAAATAGGTGAAAATATCTTTGTACCAATCTATTACCTCGTTCCAACGGGCAGGCTGATGCAAAGCTACTTGTTGAGGAATTGCCGCTATTATTCTTCTGCTCCATGTCTCGTTGTTTTCTTCTTTCAAATAATCGCCAAGTGCCTTGAGCTGATTTTGCGCCAATTGATACAATGGCGGAATAAATTCATCGATATATTCCTTAAACCAATAGTCTTTAAAGTCCCGATCTTGGCGAAAAAGATTCAATACCGCCTGCAAACTATCAACTGCCTTCAGCTCGGCTAATAAAAAAATGGGGTGAAAGAAAAAACACCACTGATAGTCAGAATCTTCAGTCGTTTCATATTCAACCTCGTTGTAAAAAAAATCATTGCGGATTTGAAAATCAGCCAACATCTTCTCCAAATCTTCAATCAAAGTAGCTCGGGGCAAACTGAGTATTTTTTCAATTAACTCCTTCGGAATACCAAAATCGTGATAATAAAGATTTTCTATTTCGGGGTGGTTATAAATCGGCTCATCGTCGCTCGGCTCAAAGAAGTATTTGCGAGTGCTTTCAACTTTGGGAGATTTTTGATAGATTTCTTGTTGCCTTTCTATATTAAAAGTCACACGACTTAATAAGACCTGTTTCTTCAGACCTTGTACTTCAGGCAATAAATCTGGTACTTGGGTAGTAAAACCCTCTAAATTTTGTACATATTTTTTGGCATCATCAAACTCATTTTTGTATAAGTGATAATCAATTGCATATCTAATGTAGTTCAATACTTCGGTAATATGAAAATCCTTGCGTTCGGGGTACAAACTTTGAATATTGCTGGGTGGCTCACCGCCCATCAAAGCCTCAGCCGCCTCAAGATTACCGTCCCTGAGATACAACTTGGCTTTATCAGCTCGCGCAAAGAAATAATTGGGGTGCTTGGCAAGCGTATCCTCAAGTACTTTTAAGGCTTCTTTCTCATAGCCACTCATCTTTAAGACATTGTATAAATAATTTTTGAATTGCGGGAAATCTGGATATTTTACTATGGCACTTTTTAGGTCTGCGATGACACCTTTTTTATTTTTTGTATGGTTTTGTAAGCTCTCGAAATATTTATTTATCACAGCCGCCATCTCGGGTGTAACTTCATCCCTATGCATCATCTCAAAATGGATGGTATAATTGCCCACATTTTCGGTATTGCTCAACATAATATCTTACAATTAATTGATTATCAGATTTTTATAAAAAAATAAAGGCTTGAATTCAAGTTTGAAATGCAAATGTATAATAAATTGATTTAAGTTGATGTATCAATGAAGCCTCTCGACTATACTACTGTACATTTTTTTAACCAACTAAGAAGCTAAGTAAACTAAATCATTGATTATCAGCACTTTGCGCCTTAGTGCCTTTGCGCGAAAATAGAATTGTATAGTTGTATTCCTCTCGACAATGAAATTGAGCTAATGTGCTGATAATGAATGAGTTGCAAGATAAATTAGATTCTCAAAACCTTTAGAGGGAAATTGTAACGCGGGCTGTCTAGCCCGCGCGCGTAAATGAGTTTAGGCTTAGAATAAAGCTAGAATTTCCTGAAAAGTAATGAAGATTCTTTAAATTGTTGTTGTTAAAAGTGATATAAACACCTGATAATCAGGAATTTACAGAAAATTTATTTGCAAAAGCTAAGGCAAGCATACACTATTTAAACACCAAGAACACCAAGAAAATACCCACAAAGTCCACCAAGACCTTGGTGCTTCTTTGTGATTACCTTTGTGAACTTTGTGGTAAATCGGACAGCATTAGTTGTAAATAATTGATAATCAGGTATTTATCTCAAAGACGGAAAGTAAAACAGCAATTCCCACTGTAAAATAATTGAACAAAAATTTGATATTTTAACTTTTATATTTATAAAAATAGCAAAATACATAAATAATTGATAATCAATGCTTTAAATGTATTTCTCATTAAATTGCCCTTAGCGA
>JALOMB010000011.1 GCA_025455685.1 Chitinophagales bacterium
TTTAATTTTTTAGAGGCTTTTTTATTAAAAAGCTTTAGGGCTCTTTGTGGTTAAATGGTTTTATAACATTTCACAAAATATAAAAGCTTAAGGCTTTTCTACGCTATCGCCTATGGACGCTTTAACTCAAATTCATTGACCACATAATCCAAAGCTATATATGATGCTTTGATAGCTTTTGCGCGATTCTTATATTTTTCCTGAAAATATAAACCTACCTGTGGCAAAAAAATATGAAAACCCTCACTAGGACTATTCAATTTAGCCCTCGATTTATCTACAATATGAAATGGTACCCCTGATATTTTAAAATCAAATGATGGTGGAAAAATACGAACATACTTGATTTCTTTTTGAATGAGATAGCCTTGATAAAAGAAGTCTAAGTCACGAGCAGACAAGTCATCACTGAAAATATAAGCAGTATCTTTTATCTTATAAGCATACATAAAAGAAGACGATTTAGCCTTGAAATAAAACCAAGTCTGATGATGTTCCTGGATTTTGTGTCCCATCCGATATGCTATCAACCCCAATACAGATAGATAAAAACAATAACGATAAACCCTCTTCCTTTCTAAATACATAAGAAAACTACAAAACAAAGCCAGAAAAGCTAATCCAAACATTATTTCATCAAAAAAAATCCTTTGGAAGCTCGCAAATGGAATATGAGCGAAGAAATGAATGATTTTATTTTGCAATATCACCGAATACTCTAAGGCCAGATAGATATATTTGGCGACATAATCACAGAACTGTACAAAAAACAAATACCCAAAACCCAAGTACATCGTAAAAGCTGATAATTGTACTAAAAAGAAATTCGATAAAAGCCCCAAAAAGGACATTTTATGAAAGTAAAATAGCGTAAAAGGCAAAGTGAATAGTGTCGCAGAACAAATTGTAATTAAATTATTGATAAAGAACTTGGAAATAGAATTTGAAATCTTATTGACATATTTTTTTGTCAAATCCGACGATAACATCAATCCAGATAGAGATACGAAGGTAAGCTGAAACCCTATGTCATAGACATTGTTAGTATCGAAAAGCAATAATATAAAAGCACAAAAATACAAGACATTGTAATTATTTGATGATTTCTGATAAAAGGCACTATTCCAATCGATTAAAAAAAACATAAAGAAACTTCGCGCAATAGGTGGGCTAAACCCTGTCATAATAGCATAAAACATAAGTAAACTTTGTTTGATACCAAACCCCAAAATACTACCTTTGGGAAAAACAAAGCTAAAGAAAAAATTCATGACTATCATCAAAACGCCGAAATGAAGTCCCGAAATAGATAAAATATGAATAGCACCAGTATTACTATAATCATCATAAGTTTCTGGGCTGAGTTCAGTCCGCAAACCAATTAAGATAGCTTTAATGATATTTAAACTCTCTTTTTCTGAGGCGTGCAGTTCCAACTGACCTTCGAAATGATCTCTAATCTTTTTAGGAATGTATTTCCATGATTTACTATGTGAAGGACTATCTAAAAGTTTGATTTCAGGGATAAAACCCGAATAGAATATATGGTTTCTATTGAGATATACTTGGTAATCAAAGTTCTTGTTTACTTGATTCGGTTGAACTTCATTAAGATAAATTTGACTTTGAATAATTTGTCCATACTTGAGTTTGGTGGTATCTTTGGTATAAAATATAGCAGATACATCAGGTCGATACTTCTGAGTATCTTGAGTTAAAATTTCTAAGATTTTAGTCTCTAATTTGATCGCATTTTTAGTTTTTTTAGGGATTTCTGTGATCTCCAAAGTGATCCAAACCTTTTGATTTTTTAATTTTTGCGCTAACTTTAAATGTTCTTTGATAGGTAGAATGAAAAATATACCATGAAAAACAGCTGCGATTAGCGCTATAAGCGAGTATTGTAGAAAGTCCCTAAATAAACCTGTTTTAAAGGTGTAGAGCAAGGAAAAAAGATAAATCAAAGCTAGGAAGAAAACTACTGATACATTTAATTTATAGCATAAATTATCAGTCAAAGATATACCGAGAATTAACCAAATGGTAAATTTGAGAAAATTCACATGACTTAAAACAAATTTTTTGTTTAATACATGCTGCATGTCTTAGAAATAAATATATGAATGTATATTTATTGAAAATTGACACATAGATTAAAATGAATTCCCATTGAGAAATTCTTTAATAGATAGCGTTTTTTTTCCTTCTAACTGAAGTAAATCCAAGCTTAATATACCTTTGTGACAGATTAGATGAGCATAAGATTTATTGTCACTAACTATGTTTCCAATATTAGAGACATTAGATTTATCGTCTATAATGCTAGTTTGTTTTAAGATTATTTTCTTGCCTTGGAAGAGGATATAGGGTGAATATATTGGGGCTAAACCACGAACAAAATTATGAATTACTTTTGCATCGTCAAATGAGGTAATGGCTAATATGTCTTTCGTAATTTTCGGAGCAAGATGAATGGCTAAGTCAGGATTCTGAGGTTGTGGTTTTAAGGATTGATCGATAAACCCGCTAATGGTACGCAGCAATAAATCAGCCCCTTGAATTTTCATTTTATGATACAAGGACTCGAAATTATCTGAATCTTCAATTACAATCTTTTCTTGTAGCAAGATATTGCCTTCATCGATCGCTTCATCAATGAGAAAAGTGGTGAGTCCAGTAATTTTTTCCCCTTTGATAATTGCCCAGTTTATGGGCGCTGCACCGCGATAATTGGGTAAAAGGCTCGCGTGAAGATTTATTGTTTTATATCTAGGCATATCCCAAAGTAGCTTAGGCATCATCCGAAAAGCAACAACAATATTCAAATCAATTTGATAAGAAGCGAATTCTTCTAAAAATTTAGGCGACTTTAAGTTATTTGGTTGGATTAAAGGCAAATTATTTGCTAAAGCATATTCTTTGATGGGACTTCGGGAGAGTTTCTGACCTCTGCCTGAGGGTTTATCGACTGCCGTGATGACCAAAGCAATTTGAAAGTTATTGTCATGACTTTTTTCATGCAAGAAGCACAAAGCTGCTAAGGCAAAGTCTGGTGTCCCAAAGAATGCAATTTTAATCATACTATGGATTTGCGTTAGATTGAAGTTTTTTAAGATTAAAATAAAAGGACATAAAAGTAGCCAAGCACATCAGCACACATCCAAACCAAAGTAATCTAATCATAGGAAATTCTAAGACTTTTAAGATTATCCAGTCTTTTGATTCTTTGATTTGTTCGATTTCAAACTCGAAGAGCTGTTCTTCGGGATAAATTTTGTTGATTTTTATTTTTAGGCTACTATCAGGGGTCATAGCTTCAGGATTATGGATACTACCATCTGATTTAATCGAATATGGGAGCTTCAAGGTCTCTACACCTTTTGGCCCTACATATTTAAGAGCGGCAGTAAAGCTTATGGATTTGTTTTGGTCGTTGAGGTCTGATACGTCATCAAAAATCATCATAGACTCCAAGGTATACATAGTGTCTTTAAGGGCTTTTTTGACTTTGGTGATTTTTTCACGATTAGCTGCTGCAGGTGGCACAGAAGTCACGTGAACGAAAATATCTTTGTGCCAAAAAGACCGTATAGAAGGCTCGGCATTAAGGCGTTTTTCAGTGCCTTCTTGTATATATTTCAATTCTACACGCATATTGAAGCTGTCCTGAGGCTTTTGAGTTTCATAAAAGGATAAATCAAAATAAGATACTTCAGATGAATCAATTCGATTGGAATAGTTAACTAAAAAATCTTTCATCTGCGTTTTTTCACCTTGCAAAATCAAAGTGTTGGAGCTGAGTTCTTCATCATCAAATTCTTTTCCAAAATTTACTCCCTGAATATTATTGCTCAAGGCTTTTTTGTTGAATTGAGACAATAATGCGCCTAAAATCACTAGGATAAATCCCATATGTGCTAATCTACCTGCTACGGCTTTATAGTTTTTTTGTTGTGCGAAATCCACGACCAAAATCGTCAAATATACAATTGAAAAGATTGAAACTGCAAAAAGAAAAGATTGACTTGAGATAAGATAAATCGAAAAAGAGCTTATTTTGAGCATTTGCCACCAAGGCAAAACACCAAAGCTGCATACTAAAACCCAGCCCAATACTCCAAACCCTAAGCTAATTAAAAGTTTTTTCTTGATTTTTTCCCAAGGTGTTTGTATAAATTTCAAATCATAGACGATGCTCATGAGCGGAATTAAAAATATCGCTATCCAAATTTGAATAGAGTTATAATATTGATTGACTTGTATAGGAGGTGCGATTTCTAAACCAAAAAGTAAATTCCATACGGGGATAGATGTCGCATAGGTCAGCTGTATGGCAGATAAAATCATGATTAATATTCCGATTAACATCCAGAATTCTCTAGAACTAACTTTTTCATCTTGTTTTACTTTGGGCAATCCAGACCATAAAAAAGCCAAATAAAACAAAGGAGGCAAAATTAAACAGCCCATAAACATAAGTAAATGCATCTTCAAACCATTGTCGGTGAAGGAATGCACCGAGCTATCGCCTAAAATTCCAGAGCGCGTCAAAAAAGTAGAGTAAAGGGTCAAACCAAATCCTAAAATTCCCAAAAGTAAAGCCCATGGAAGGTTTCTTTGAGTAGCTTGGTATATTTTGACGCTGTGCAGGAAACCAATCATAATGATCCAAGGAACAAACGAGGCATTTTCTACAGGATCCCAAGCCCAGAATCCACCAAAACTCAAGGCTTCATATGCCCACATACCACCCATGATGATACCAGTACCTAATGAGGCTGCTGCGAAAATTGCCCAAGGATAAACTTGTTTTTTGAAGGTATCGAAGTCTTTGGTAAGTATTGCATATAATGTATAACCGAAAGGAATCGTCATAGAAGCGAAACCTAAGAATAACACGGGTGGATGAATGACCATCCAATAATTCTGTAATAGCAGGTTTAAACCATTGCCGTCTTTGATTTTGGAGAGATAGTCGGCTTGCTGCATGATAGGTGCTTGGATTTCTTCTCTGAGTAATATAAAAGGGTTTGAGCCCATTACTTCTCCAAAAATTTCCCAACCGCTAATCATCGTTCCAATCCAGAAATTTACAAAACTAAGTGTCGCTAAAACGATAAATGAAGCGTGTTTGGTGTCTCTAAGGAAATAAAATCCAAGAATACAATGCCATAAAGCCCATAAGATAAAGCTTCCTTCTTGACCTTCCCAAAAGGCAGATAAAATATAATACCAAGGCAAACTTAGAGATGAATGACGCCAAATGTAATGATATTCAAATCTATGAGAGAAAAACATATAAATTATCAAAGCAAAGACTGAAATAATCGAAAAAGACTGTATATAGAAGAAAAACTTCGCTTCTTTTTCTAAATTTTTGTTCCGCAAAGCAGAAATGCTATAAAAAATCGTAGCAAAGAAACTTGAAGTTAAAAATAAAAATAAAAGAAATTGCCCAAAATGTAAAAAAAATAACTGTTCGTTTTGGTAAAAATTTTCAGTAAAGCTACGTATATAAAATAAATTCATTCGTTAAGATTTTTTTTCGAGTCCGTTCAAAGATTCTTTGTCTTCATATTTTGAGGGACATTTCATAAGAATTTTTTGTGCATGAAAAGCATTTCCATTATAGTTTCCAGCGATTACGATCTTTTCAGCTTGATCAAAGCCATCGGGCTTAACTCCTTTGTAGATTACCTTTTCAGCGTTTCCTTTATTGTCTATCATGACGAATACGAAATGATTTGGATCTTTTAAAGGGTCATAAATCTGAGATTTAGTTTTATCTAGATTGCCTACGATATGGTAGTATTTATCTGTGTTTTCTTTTGAAGTTTGGAAATCTTCATAGCTTGTATTATCTTTGTTTTTGAATATCAAAAAACTCAATACAAATGCAATTAAAAGAATACTAATAATATGTATGGGTTTCATTGAATTAATTTTCTAAAAAAGGATATCTATAATCGGTTGGTGGATTTAGGGTTTCTTTGATGGTTCTTAGATTGACCCAGCGTAATAAATTCCATTTCGAACCTGCTTTGTCATTGGTACCGCTTTTTCTTCCTCCACCAAATGGCTGCTGACCGACTACTGCACCCGTAGGTTTATCGTTGATATAGAAGTTTCCGGCGCTATCTTGAAAGATTTTGCTTAGCTCCTGGATGACTTGTCTGTCTTGGCTAAAAATAGCTCCTGTCAATGCATAGTCTGAGGTTTCATTGAGCAAACTTGCGGTTTGTTTCCATTGAGCATCTGGATAAACGTAAATAGTGAGCACAGGACCGAAAATTTCTTCGCACATAGTTTTGAATTTAGGATTCGTAGTCAATATGACTGTCGGCGATACGAAAAATCCTTGGGTGTCGTCGCATTCCCCACCGATGAGGATTTCTGCATCTGCATCTGATTTAGCAAATTCGATATAGTTTTTGATGCTGTCAAATGATTTTTGATCGATGACGGCATTGATGAAATTTCCCATATCATCTACTTTACCCATTTTGAAGCTCTTGAGGTCAGTTAGAAGGTGTTCACGAACTTCCGCCCAAATGGACTCAGGAATGTAAGCTCTAGAGGCTGCGGAACATTTCTGGCCTTGATATTCGAATGCACCGCGAGATAAGGCTACGGAAACGGCTTTAATATCACAATTTGGATGTGCGAAGACGAAGTCTTTTCCGCCAGTCTCCCCGACAATTCTAGGATAAGATTTGTATTTGTGGATATTGGCTCCGATACTCGTCCACATACTATTGAAGACTCCTGTAGAGCCAGTGAAATGAACGCCTGCGAAATCTCTATGTGCAAAACATATTTCTCCGACATCTTTTCCATCAGAATAAATCAAATTGATAACCCCATCAGGTAAACCGGCTTCTTTGAAGAGTTTCATGAGGAAATAAGCAGAGTAGATTTGACTATTGGCGCATTTCCATACGACCGTATTGCCCATCATGGCTGCGGAAGTAGGTAGATTGCCAGCGATTGCTGTAAAATTAAAAGGCGTAACAGCCAATACAAATCCTTCTAACGCTCTGTATTCCATCCTATTCCAAACGCCTTGAGGACTTATAGGTTGCTCTTGATAGATTTCAGCGGCAAACTGAACATTAAAATTTAAAAAGTCTATTAACTCACAGGCTGCATCAATTTCTGCTTGAAAGGCATTTTTAGATTGGGCGAGCATAGTAGCAGCCAATACAGTCCATCGGTATTTCGTTCTCAATAGTTCTGCTGATTTCATAAATATCGCTAATCTATTTTCCCAAGCCATATTACTCCAGTTTTCTTTGGCCGCTAGAGCAGCGTCTATAGCTTGTGAAACGTGAGCCTTCTCACCTTTGGCCGCATAACCTAGGATGTGCATGCGCTCATGAGGCGGATGAAGTGTGTTTTTTTCTTGTGTAAAAACTTCTTCACTACCGATAAACATAGGAATTTCTACGGTTTTACTTTTGAGATCAGCCAAAGCACTTAAAAGAGCTGCTCTGTCAGGACTTGATTTTTCGTATTGTTTTACGGGTTCGTTGACAGCATTTGGTACGCGAAAAAATCCATTAGCCATAAAATATATTTTAAGTTCTTTTTGGGACAAATATACATTATTTACCCTAATCAAAACACTAAATTTTCTGAATAGTTTAGAAAATTTATTTAAATTTGCAATTCAACTTTAAATAAATGAATAGAAGGAAATTTATACAAAAATCCTTATTCGGCTTACCTATAGTTCTGACTGTGCCTTCTTTGTTTACACAATGTAGAAAAGAAAATTCCCCCAAACTTAATGGCAAATCCGTCATTATCGTAGGTGCGGGGATTTCGGGATTAGCTGCAGCCAAAAAACTGTATGAAAATGGCTTTGAAGTTATGGTATTAGAAGCTCAGGATAAAGTAGGCGGAAGACTCCGAACCAATCGAAGTCTAGGTTTTGCCTTTGATGAAGGCGCTAGTTGGATACACGGAGTAAATGGCAATCCGATTACCACACTTGCTCAGCAAGCAGGTATGACTTCGATTAAGACTGACGACGATAGTTTGATCGCTTATGATTTTGATGGTACAGAAATTACAGAGCAGCGGTTCAATCAAATCGAAACCGAATACAACAACGTGATTAAAACACTAAAAAACAGTGGTTCGCTCAATCTTTCTTTTGAGGAGCTCTTCTCAAATCTTCATAATGATAAAGTATCAAATAGGCTTTGGAAATTCTTTTTATCTACTTATCTCACCTTTGATACCGGTGATTTAAATCTTTTATCTTCTATAAATTATGATGAAGGTGAAAACTTGGGTGGAGACGAGCATATAGCTACCAATGGATATGACACAATTCCAAATTATCTCGCCAAAGGGATTAATATTAAATTAAATCAACGTGTCACTCAAGTAAATTATCTAAGCGATAAAGTAATCGTAACCCATAATGGCAGCGAATCTAAGGCAGATTATGTAATCGTAACGGTTCCATTAGGCGTACTTAAGAAAAATCTAATTGAATTTTCACCAGAATTGCCTCCATTTAAAAAAGAAGCTATCCAAAAAGTAGGCATAAATTGTGTCAATAAATTTTTAGTGACTTTTGACCGTATTTTCTGGGATGATGAGCAATATATAGCCTATACTCCTGAGATAAGAGATAAATTTAATTATTTCGTCAACCTAAATAAAATTAATCCCAATCTAAAAGCACTCATGACATTCGCCTATGCAGACTATGCGCGACTAACAGAGTCTAAGAGTGATGCAGAGATTATTTCAGAAATTATGACTCATCTCAAAGCAATTTATGGCAATAGTATTCCTAATCCTACAAATTTATTGAGAACTAAATGGAATTCTAATGAATTTTCTTATGGGTCTTATTCGTTTACTGCAAAAGAAACGGAAATCAAGCATTTTCAGAATTTGGGTCAACATTTACTCAAAAAAGTCTTTTTCGCAGGAGAGCATACACATGAAAAGTACTTTTCAAATGCACATGGCGCTTATCTCAGTGGAATAAGAGAAGCCGATACTATCATTGAACTACAATAAAACATGAGTTTCATTGAAAGCTATTCTAAATCATGAAATTTAGCTATTTTAGAAAATAAAATATTGCGTGTTTACGCTTTTGCCCAATTTTCTCTATCTAAACTTCTATATTGAATGGCTTGAGCTAGGTGCTCTACAAGTATTTTGTCTGATTGATGTAAGTCCGCAATAGTTCGAGAAACTTTGATAATACGATCATAGGCTCTAGCAGATAGATTGAGTTTTTCCATGGCTTTTTTGAGCAGAAGTTTACCTTTTTCATCAATATGACAAATTTGCTGCACTTCCTTTGAGCTCATTTGTGCGTTATAGTGGATGTCTGGATTGTCTTTGAATCTTTCTTCCTGAATCTTACGCGCTTGTATGATTCTATTTCGTATGTCTAAACTCGATTCGCTTTTAGTTTCTACAATGAGCTCATCAAACTCTAATGGCACCACTTCTACATGGAGGTCAATTCTATCGAGCAGGGGCCCAGAAATTTTATTGAGGTATTTCTGAACGATTTGAGATCCGCAGACGCATTCTTTGTTTGGATGGTTATAGTAGCCGCATGGACAAGGGTTCATCGACGCCACTAGCATAAAGCTCGAAGGATATGTCACATTAAACTTAGCTCTGGAAATAGTAATATTTCTGTCTTCTAGAGGCTGACGCAAGACTTCGAGTACTGATTTTTTAAATTCAGGCAACTCGTCCAAAAATAAAACGCCATTATGAGCTAAAGATATTTCTCCAGGTTGCGGGTGATTTCCACCACCAACTAGTGCTACATCGCTAATGGTATGATGCGGCGCCCGAAAAGGCCGCTCGTAAACTAAGGATTGCTTGGGATCTAGAATTCCTGCTACGGAATGAATTTTAGTCGTTTCCAAAGCTTCATGAAGAGATAAAGGCGGCAAAATAGTAGGCATTCGTTTAGCGAGCATCGTTTTACCGGCACCAGGTGGACCTATGAGAATAAGATTATGGCCGCCTGCAGCAGCTATTTCCATTGCGTTTTTGATGTTTTGTTGCCCTTTGACATCTGCAAAATCGTACTTGATATTTTTTTGATTTTCCGCAAACTCATCTCGAGTATCTACAAATACTGGTTTGATTTGATTTTTTCCTTCTACTAGATCAATCACTTCTTGAAGGTTTTGAACGCCATATACATCGAGTTTATCTACGATACCTGCTTCTTTTTCATTATGTTTAGGCAAGATAAAGCCTTTGAAATTTTCTTTTCGAGCCTCTATGGCTATTGGCAAAGCACCTTTGAGCTTTTGAATCGAGCCATCTAGAGACAATTCTCCTAAAAGAATGAAATTATCTAGTCCTATTTGATCAGAAATTTGTCCACTAGCGAGCAAAATTCCTATTGCAATTGGTAAATCATAGGCTGAACCTTCTTTTTTTACATCTGCTGGAGCTAGATTGATGACAATTTTGGTTCGGGGCATTTTATAGCCTATTTGTTTTATAGCCGTTTCAATACGTTGCCAACTCTCTTTTACGGCATTATCAGGAAGTCCAACCATATAGTATTTCATACCGGTACTATCGACATCGACTTCAATGGTAATCGTCGTAGCGTTCACACCATAAACTGAAGATCCAAAAACTTTGACTAACATTGATTTTTTTTGATTATTTTTGTTTTTATAAAGTTCACTATATGATTTTCAAACAAAAATATAGAAAATATTATATCTTGACGATAATTTTATTAGTTTTAGTCAATTTAATCGCTATAGGATTCGCCATGCGTACCAATAGAAAGCAAATCAAATCAGAAAAGCAGACCTATAAACTCAAGGATAAACTTTGGGAAATTCGTCAGAAAACCAAGGAGTTTGATGTTCAAAGTGATGAACTTAAATCAGAAAATGAGCTTGAAATTTTAGCTATTAAAGCATGGGCAGATTCTATGATCACCTTAGAAGAATTCAATGCGTCCCAATCCGAGCAAATTATAGCAACACATAAAGAAATTATCCAATAAGCACTGCTCACTGCTCTATGAATCGCTCAAATATTGCTCGATATGGTCGCCAAATGGCTGTCTTTAGGTTTGAGTTATGCCATAGAAATACAAAATTTCCGTTGTATTTCTTAGTTTCCAAGATGATTTGTTCTGATTTTTTCCAGAATTCATTAGGATTTATTTTGGGATAATAGCCATCTACGGCAATTTCCATAAGACATAAAGGAAAAATTCTCAACATAGTTTTTTGATTGGCTCGAATATCAAACCAAGGATAGTCGTAGCATATACCACTGCGAAAGCCGATATGATGATGATACCCTAAACTATAATCTTCTGAAATGTCTTGAGAAATGGCGTCCTGATAAGTATTGGGAAATGTAATTTTGAGGAAATGAGCCCTCATTTTTTTAGGTTTGGGTTGAAATTTCTCTAGTTGAAGTTCTAATGAATGATTGCGAGCGAGATGAAGTCCAATGTCGTGGTGTCGACCTATCCCCTCCATTTGTGCTTGCACCTCAGGATGAGACAGTTCATAAGTCGCGTTTGCTGCGTCGTGGATAGGCAAAAAGAAAAAAATTCCTTCCAATCCATTTGTTTTGAACATATCTGCCATTTCTTCCAAGCAGTCATAAGGGTCTTTTTTATTTTTGAAATATTGAATTTTATCTTTGATTAAGTCCCAGACCAAGGATAATCTAGCATTTTTAAATAGATATCCTATTTCTTTGAGACCACTAGTACTTTTGAGGTATTTGTGTCGCATATCTACATCTACCGTAGGTATAACGCTAAACGACCTTAGATTTTTTGATGGTAACCCGAAATGTTTGAAGCAGTTTTCAACTAAAGTCATATAAATATTGACCCAAGGTTTTTCATGGAGCTTGTGTTTGATTAAAAATTGTTGGTCTTCATCTACTCTTTCATAAGCATCTCTTGATAGAAAATATTCCTCAATTCGTGTCAAGAAGAAGAAAATTGACCCAAAAATATCTATAGGGCAATGAATTTCTTTTTCCTTTACATCAAAATGCCTATCCATAGCGTATAATCCTATAATTTCTTCTTGGGTAAATGGATTTGTATAAGATTTCGGATTTTGGGGTTGCAATTCATCCCAAAGAATTTGGTGGAATGTTTTAGGATATCGCTCGAAGAATATATCAGGCATAAACATAGTTTTATCTTCAAATTTCAAGAAAATTTCTTTTGCCTCGTGGATATGAATGGTGTATGAAATATCTAGGATTTCTGAAAAGCAGTAATCCCAAACATATTGCTTGGCAGAGAGATGAGAAGCTTGAGTCCAAATTTCAATTGTGTTTATAGCCATCTTGATTTAAATCTATACCAAGGATGAATGTTTTGATAGCGGTAAAAGGATTGTTTTTTATTCGTAAAGTTTTCGTAAAATCGCGCCACGGATTCCACAGAAGAGCCTTCGAAACTAAAATACGTAAACCCTTCTGATTTTAAATATGATAAAGTTCGCGCTATTAGAGCAGGGTAGCATCCGTTAGGAGATTTAGGATGGTAGCCGCCTACGAAATAATAAGCCTCTGTGTTATAAATAAAAATTAGCAATTGCGCTTGAATACCTGCTTCATCGTTTAAGCTAAATCCTCGGATATGTTTTTGGTTATTTTGATAGACTTTTTTGATAAAATAGAGTGGTGCAATTTTGCTGGCTTTATCGCTAAGATAAGGTTCCAAAAAATCTAATTCACTGTTTTCTGCTAAGATTAGCGCTTGATTTTTTTTGATATGCCTTGATAAACTTGATTTGAAATTCACTTCGTAGTCTTGGGTCAAATCCACAACATAGTTGTATTCTATTCGCTCGTTTTCTAAAGGAAGTTTTTCATGACTTTTGATATCGTAATACTTGAATTTTTTTAACCAGTCATGAATAGGCTTTAACCAAGATTTATAGTTAGGAGAATCAATAATTGCTTTTTCTTTTTTTAAACCATGAATTCCTGAAAAGTAAGGCGTATAAATTGTTTTAGGGAAATTCTGAAAATAAGCGACAAATTGTGCTTTCAATTCTATATTTTCTATATAGGCATTATGAAAGAATTGACTATTTAGAGAAGTAATAAAATCTGGCTGATAATGAATCATGTAGCAAATATAACAAAAAAAAATGGACTGTATTGCTACAGTCCATTCATTCGTTCCCGTAGGGATTCGAACCCCAAACCTCCTGATCCGTAGTCAGGTGCTCTATCCAATTGAGCTACGGAAACAATATCCTAATTTATTTAGAAGCAGCTTCTGTGTTTTTGCTTCTATTGCCAAATCCAAATTTAAGTCCTAAATGGAAATCGATCATTCTAGAGGAACTCGTCATCAAAGAAGAAAGAACTGTGTTTGAACCTAAATATAATGGACCTAAACGCATTCCAGCTCCAATTGTCGTTCCAAATGTCGTGTTATAAGTTACAGGCGTGTATAATTCAAAGAAATTTAAGAAAAATCTTGGAATAACACTATAATAATCTTGTGCTCTAATGGTATTGATATCATCTGCATTTACGAGTGATTTCTGCATGATGAAGGTAAAACCAAAGTTTTTAGCCATATTATAATCAAAATTCAAGTTAAAAGCCATTGGTAATTTTACAGTAACATCAGTGCTTGAATCGAGCAAAGTAATTTGTCCTCCAGCTTTTAAGGAATCCAAAGATTCTTGGACACTACCATTTAAATATTTTGATATTTCTAAGTTGCTAGCATTCAAAGCATAATTATATCTTCTAGCATCTGCTTTGTCATAAGTCACACTTCCGATATCGAGCAAAGATACACCTACTCTAAACACAGGAAGATTACCGCCACGACCATAATAAGCGTAGCTCATACCCATATCAAATCCAAATCCTTTTGGTGCACCCAAAAATGAGCTAAATAAGTCATTGGTATTGAGATTGCTTCCATAAAGTGCAGAAACAGTACCAGTTCCACTTTGCACTCTTACGTTATTATTTGCAGTATCAACATTAATATCTAAGTTTCTCAAAGAAGCGCTTGCATAGATATTACTGAAGATAGCTTTACCAGTCAAGCCAAAGCTCATTTTGTGTTTTGGCATATCCATAAATCTATAAGAGGCACTTAAACCAATGTCAGTCCAGTTAAAGGCACTAATCGTATTGGCTCTATTTGATTCAATATTTATTGAAGGATTCGAAGTGAAATCAAATCCTTCAGCATAACCATCCAAAGTTTTTGCTAGATTCACATCCATGTCTGTAAGGCCTATGCTAACTCTAGCTCTAGTAGATAAACCTACGGTAAGTTTTTTATTGACTGCGAAAGCAAACGAAGGACCCATAAGATCAAGTGCCATTTGGCCTGTAAAAGACTCTTTATTTAATTTACTAAATATTAAACCCTTAGGATCATCAACGAAATCTGAAAGATCTGAAGTGCTTAAAGGTGCAGCATCTGTAGCCAAATTTAAGTTTATACCGATTAAGTGAATATCTACTTTTTGATCTACGAAAGATAAATTGGCAGGATTGATTTGTGTAGATAGAATTCCTGCTTTTCTAGAGGTATTAATCCCTTGATAAGACTGCGCATAGGAATTTAATCCTATCATAAAGAGTGAAATTAATAAGAGTTGTTTTTTCATTTGAATGAGTTTTTTGAGTTTAATTTTTTCGAAGTGCAAAAGTAAACAAAAATTTTTAAAAAACAGGTAAATTTCATAGATCCTGTAATTCGTTTTCTGTTTTGGCAATGACGCATGTAGCAAGACTATTTCCAATAATGTTTGTTGCGGTTCGCGCCATATCCATGAGCTCATCGACACCCAAAATAAGATAAATAGGTGCCAAAGGTAGATTCATACTAGCTGCCATACCCATTAAAATGACCAAAGATGCTCTAGGAACTCCAGCGACTCCTTTACTAGTGAGCATCAAGGTTAGTAAAATAGTAATTTGTTGCGTCAGCGTTAAATCAATATTGGACGCTTGAGCAATAAAAATTGTAGCCAAAGACAAATACAGCGTAGTGCCGTCCAAATTGAAACTATAACCCATAGGTACGACAAAAGAAGTAATTTTCTTGGAACATCCAAATTTTTCTAAGGCTATCATGAGTTTGGGTAGTGCGGCGTCAGAGCTCGTAGTAGCAAATGCTATAGAAACTGGCTCTGCTATGTGCTGTGCTAGTTTTTTGATGTTGATTTTATAATATAGCGCAATAGGAACAAATACAAGTACAATTAAAGCAATTAAGGCAAAGTATAACGTAAAAACGAGTAAAAATAAATTCTTGAGAATTCCAATCCCGGTATGTGATACAGAATAAGCTAGAGCACTTCCGACTGCTATTGGTGCACAATACATAATTATCCTTGTCATTCCAAACATCACTTCTGTAAGACTTTCCGAAAACTCCATTATAGTTCTTCTAGCCCGCTCTGGACTTAATGAAACACCAATACCAAAAAGCATTGAAAAGACCACAATTTGAAGCATATTATTTTCATAAATGGACTTTGCGATGTTTTCAGGAAAAATATTGAGCATATGATCTTGAAAAGTTTGGGGCTGCTTTATCTGTATTTGTTCTGTTTTAGTTTCGGAAGTTTCAGGTACATTGATGCCTTTACCAGCTTGTGTGATATGAATAGCTGCCAAACCAATAAATAAGGCTATGGTCGTAACTATTTCGAAATAAATAAAGCTTTTGAGTCCAATTTTGCCCAAATCTTTTAAATTAGTGTGATGCGCTATTCCTAGGACAATAGTGCCAAAAATTAAAGGGGCTACTATTGATTTTATTAGTTTCAGGAAAATTTTGGAGACCAAATTCAGATGAATCCCAAACTCTGGTAAAAATATCCCAATCAAAAGACCAACGCCCATACTGATAAAAATCCAATGTGTTAAGGAAACATTTCTAAAAAGTTGGTGTATCATATGAATTATATTTTATACGTTTTGGTAAAAATAGATAAATTTGCACAAAAATCATCTAAAAATGACAGTACTACATGGAACCTATTGATTTTAGTACATATAAAGCTTTTCTAGAAGACCGAAGAGCACTTGTAGAAATGTATCAAAATCTAGTATTGCCTAGGATTATAGAAGAGCAGATGTTGCTGGCTTTGCGCCAAAATAGAATATCTAAATGGTTTAGCTCATGGGGTCAAGAAGCCATATCGGTAGGTGCAACAATGGCAATGGATAATGAGGATTTTATTTTGCCAATGCATAGAAATTTAGGAGTCTTTACGACAAGAAAAATTCCTTTGAATCGTTTGTTTAGTCAATTTCAAGGAAAGATGAATGGTTTTACCCAAGGCAGAGACCGTTCATTTCACTTTGGTACTCAGGAATTCAAAATAGTCGGTATGATATCTCATCTCGGGTCTCAAATGGGTGTGGCTGATGGGATTGCCTTGGCTGAGCAAATGGGCTCGAAGCAATGTACCCTCGTTTTTTCTGGAGATGGTGGTGCGTCCCAAGGAGATTTTCATGAAGCTGTAAATGTAGCTGCAGTATGGAATTTACCCTTATTAATAATCATTGAAAACAATCAGTGGGGACTTTCTACACCTTCGAGTGAACAGTTTAAATGTGCCTCTTTTGTAGATAAAGGAATAGGTTATGGAGTAGAAGCGATTCGAGTTGATGGTAATAATATTTTAGCAGTATATGAGGCGGTAAGCAATTCTAGGAAAAAAGCCGTAGAAGAGCAGAGACCTATTATAATAGAATGCATGACTTTTCGGATGAGAGGACATGAAGAAGCTAGTGGGACAAAGTACTATCCTGAAGGGTTACAAAAAAAATGGGAAATTAGTGATCCTGTATCCAATTTTCAGAATTTTTTGATACAAGAAAGTATTTTGACACAAGAGTCTATAAATGAAATCCGTCAAATTATTTTACATGAAATTGAAGAGCAGTTTAATATGGCGCTTCAAGAGCCCAGTATTATTCCAGATTATGAAACTTCTCTAAACCAAGTCTTTGCGCCATTTAATCTAGCGCTAACGCAACCCAATGAAGAAAAAAAAGAAATGCGTATGATAGACGCAATTCGAGATGCTTTAGACTTAGCGCTCTCAAAACATCATAATTTAATCCTCATGGGCCAAGATATAGCTGCTTATGGAGGTGTTTTCAAAGCCACAGAAGGTTTAGTCGAAACCTATGGAAAAGAAAGAGTAAGAAATACTCCGCTTTGTGAAGCTGCTATAGTTGGTGCTTCTCAAGGCTTATCCATTAAAGGCATGAAAGCTATGATGGAATTTCAATTTGCGGATTTCGTGACCGAAGGATTTAATCAAATCATCAATAATGTCTCTAAATTACATTGGAGATGGGGACAGAATGTCGACATTGTCTTTAGAATGCCTTGTGGCGGTGGCGTTGCAGCAGGCCCATTTCACTCCCAAACCAATGAAGCCTGGTTTCTCAAATCACCTGGGATCAAGGTAATATATCCTTCCAATGCTTATCAGGCCAAAGGATTATTGCTTAGAGCCTTTGAAGATCCAAATCCCGTGATGTTCTTCGAACATAAATTTCTCTACCGCAAAGCAATGGAGCTAGTACCTCAAGGATACTATACCTTGGATTTTGGAAAAGCAGAAATCACTCAATCTGGTTTAGATTTGACGATAGTGACTTATGGATTAGGAGTACATTGGGCAAAAGAAGTTTCAGAAGAAATATCTTATATTTCTATGGAGATAATAGATTTGGTGAGTTTGCAGCCTTTGGATATAGATACGGTAGTGTCTTCAGTTCGAAAAACACATAAGGCGTTGGTACTTCACGAAGATAGTTTGTTTATGGGCTTTGGCGCTGAGCTAGCAGCTCAAATTCAGGAGCGATGTTTCTTCGATTTAGATGCTCCGGTTATACGAGTTGGCTCTATGGATACACCTATTCCTTTTGCACCTCAGCTTGAAGCACAGTATATGGCCAAAAGTATTTTGGCTGAAAAAATTTTAGCGTTATTTCAATTTTAAACTATTTTTATGTCTTCATTTTCAACAAAAATCAAAGAAAATTTTCAAGATTATTTAACTGAATTATCTGATTTACTTGCTATACCTTCTGTATCAGCAGATCCTCAGTTTTCTAAATCTGTTCATCAATGTGCACATACTGTAGCAGACTTGCTGAGGAAATCAAGTTTGAATCACGTCGAATTGCTCGAAACACCAGGATATCCTGTTGTATATGGTGAAAAATATGTAGATGAAAGCTATCCTACGATTTTAGTTTATGGACATTATGACGTTCAGCCTGCAGATCCTATAGAGTTATGGCATCAGGATCCATTTAACCCTGTAATCAAAGAAGGTAAAATTTATGCTCGAGGTGCCGCTGATGACAAAGGTCAATTTTTTCTGCATATCAAAGCTTTGGCCTTAGTGATTCAAGCCAACAAACTTAAATACAATATTAAGGTAATCATAGAAGGCGAAGAAGAAGTAGGCTCCAAGAATTTAGAAGCATTTGCACTTCAATACAAAGAAAAATTAAAAGCTGATTTCATCTTAATTTCAGATACTTCGATGATTGCTAATGAACATCCTTCGATTACTACAGGATTACGAGGTCTATGCTATATGGAAGTTGAAGTCATAGGACCGAATAGAGATTTGCATTCTGGCGTTTATGGTGGAGCCGTAGCCAACCCTATAAATGAATTATGTAAAATGATTGCTAAATTGCAAGATGAGGAAGGTAAGATTTTGATTCCAGGCTTCTATGATCAAGTGGCCGAAGTCAGCGAATCAGAAAGGGCCCGTATGGCTCAAGCACCTTTTAGTATAGAAGACTATAAAAATCATTTGGATATCGAGGAAGTCTTCGGGGAAAAAGACTATTCTGTCCTAGAGCGTGTATCTATTCGTCCTACGATAGATGTCAATGGAATTTGGGGTGGTTATATTGGCGAAGGAGCCAAAACAGTGCTTCCGAGCAAAGCAAATGCAAAAATATCCATGCGTTTGGTGCCAAATCAAAATTTTCTAGATATCGAAAAAATCTTCGAAGATTACTTCAAATCTATCGCGCCTAAATCAGTCAAAGTCAAAGTTAATGCGCATCATGGAGGACACCCTGCCGTGACTTCAATTACCTCTGAAAGCTATCAAATCGCTGAAAAGGCAGTTGAAAAGAGTTACGGCAAGAAACCAATCCCTTTGCGTACCGGAGGTTCAATTCCTATCGTATCGATGTTTAAATCTGTTTTGGGTATTGATACCGTATTATTAGGTTTTGGGTTGGATTCTGATGCGATTCATTCTCCAAATGAACATTTCGGTCTTTTTAATATCGAAAAAGGTATAGAAACCCTTTGCTATCTCTATGCTAAGGAAGATTAAAATTGGCTTCGATGCTAAAAGAGCATTTGTAAATACTACTGGTTTAGGCAATTATGCCAGGAATTTACTCTATACATTAATTGATAATCATCTCGATACGTTTGAAATTTATCTTTTTCATTCTGGCAAAAACCTTTACTTTGATGAAAATAGACTAAAACACTGCCACTGGATTAAGCCACAAAGTTTCTTAGAAAAATTGCTGTTTCGTCAGTTTGGCGTAAATTTTTCGATACAATCCTTATCTTTAGATATTTATCATGGTTTATCTATGGAAATTCCTTTGTTCATTCGCCATTTAAATCCCAAGGTTTACGTCATAGCTACGATACATGATTTATTATTTTTCACCTTGCCCCGAGATTTTTCACTTTGGGATAGGACAATTCATCAATTAAAAGCCTTATATACCGGTCTTCATGCCAATCATATCATAGCAGTATCTTCTTACACCAAAAATGAAATTCAACGTATTCTAAATCCAATATCAAAAGAAATTTCTGTAATTCCTCCTTTTTTTCGTATTTCTTCTAAGATACCTTGTGAAGAAGCTTCCTTGACTTTGCCAAATAAATACTTTCTCTGTGTAGCGAGTTATATGAAAAGAAAGAATCAAGGGTTCTTAATGCAAACATTTTTAAATGAGGATTTTGAGCAAGATGTTTTTTTGATTTTAGTAGGACATGGCTCTGAAAGAGAAAGGCTAAAACAAGCGTTTCAAAGTCACCCCAAGTTTAAGCAATTGATTTTTATAGATTCCTTGACTAATGAACAAGTATCAACCCTAATGAATAAAAGTATAGCCGTAATTTATCCAAGTATCGACGAAGGTTTCGGCATGCCAATAATCGAAGCTAGTATTATATGTAAAAAAATCATCATCCCTGAAATACCCGTATTTTTTGAACTAAAAAATGCATTCACTGTTTTTTATAAACCACAAGATTCAATCGATTTAGCTTCTAAAATGAAACTAATTCTAGAAGAATTTAATTCAAATAAAACGGATACATTGGGATTTGAATATCAGCTAGAACATAGCCTAAATGATTTGATCCATGTTTATAATGATTTTTCAACATAAAATCAACTTAAATTGACATTAAGTAAACAAGTTTATAAACAGCTTGGATAAAAATAGTTTTCTAATACAACATTATCATGATTATTTGATTTTTTTTTATTAATTTTGCCGTCATGAATCAAGATAACAATCAAGTAAGTCAAGTTTTAAACATTATTTTTAGTTGGGATAAAAGTCTGAGAACGATAGAGCGGAAATTTAATCGTGATTTTGATTTAACAATCAATCAGTGTAGAATTATCCTCCATATTCAAGATAAACGATTTGTAGAGTTAAGTTATATCAATTCTTGGCTTAATGTCGATAAGAGCACTACTACTAGGATGATTCGTCCGCTTTTGGTTAGTGGTTTTGTAGAGAAATTTTATCAATTTGGGGATAAAAGAAAAATCTATTTGCGCATATCAGAGCAAGGTTTAGAAAAAGTTAATTTAATCAAACAAGAATTTGATCAGCTTGCTTTACGTGTGATTCGAGTAATTCCTGCCGGTAAACGTGATTTAACTTTTCAGATGGTCAATGAATTTATCAAATCGATGCATGAGTTTTGAGTTTGACCTTTTAGATTTTACTTATCATTGCCATGTACCTACCCGCTGGAAAGACGTGGATCAGTTTGGTCATGTCAATAATGCGAATTATCTCACGATAATGGAAATGGCTCGATATCATTATTGTCTTGATGTCAATAATTGGGATTGGCAAAAAGATCAATTTATTATAGCTCAAGCCTCCATTGATTATCTAAGGCCTATTTTCTTCCCAGATCTTATCAAAGTATATCTCAAAGTAGCTGAAATCGGAGAAAAGTCTTTTGAGTTTCACTATATCTTGACTGTAATGCGCCAAGAGGTAGAAAAAATAGCTGCCAAAGCCAAAACAAAACAAGTAATGTATGATGTGCGAGAAGCTAAAACAGTACCTATCCCCTCGCACATTCTAGAGGCTTGGAAAAAATTAGAATAATGCCTTATGCCAAAGTTATCCGGGTAGATATGTTCAAACCTGACACTCGGAATTTATCTATTATTGCAGATTATCTCAATCAAGGAAAAATCATCATTTATCCTACGGATACCGTATATACCATGGGTTGTCGGATTGATCATATTGAAGGGTTTAAACGGTTGTGTCAGCTCAAGCAAGTAGACATGAAAAAAGCTAAGTTTTCTATTGTTTGTAGAGACTTTAGTCATTTATCAGATTTCTCAGCTCAGCTAGATAATGCGACCTTTCGCTTGCTCAAGAAATATTTGCCAGGGCCATTTACATTTATTCTTCCTACCAATCGTCATTTTCATAAAATCATGCCAAATGCACCTAAAACAATCGGTATAAGAGTTCCAG
The DNA here is from genome assembly GCA_025455685.1 of Chitinophagales bacterium. Taxonomy (GTDB): domain Bacteria; phylum Bacteroidota; class Bacteroidia; order Chitinophagales; family JADJOU01; genus JALOMB01. The sequence goes on from JALOMB010000011.1 coordinate 21,817, forward strand.
ATGTCCCTTTGGTTCAAGAAATAATTCTAAAAACAGAATCGCCTATTTTTTCTGCTTCCATTCTCATAGAAGATGAAGACCAATACGATAGTAAAGCGGATATTATCATTGAAAAATTTTATGAAAAAGTGGATTTAATCATTGATGGCGGAAACCTAGGTGAAATCCCTTCGACTATCGTAGATCTAACTTCAGAAATACCCGAGATTATTCGTCAAGGCAAAGGTATTCTATAAGGGCAAGAATTGTGTAAAAGTATTGATTTTTGTTTGCATTTCTAGTAATTCAGAGTCAGCGTCTGATTTATCCAATAATCCTGCACCAGCATAAGCAATTGATTTATTTTGATAAAAGACCATAACGCGGATAATACCATAAGCCAGTTCAATTTCTTTAGTTTTGAGATGGATTAAGCCACAGTAAAACTCACGGTTGCTTTTTTCTACTTGCTTCAAAAATTCCAAAGCAGATAATTTTGGGGCGCCAACCAAGGCAGATGAAGGATGAATTTTATGAATGATTTCAGAAAACAAATTTTGGTCGTCAAGCGGAATTTGAAACTCTGAAACCAAATGTTTGATATTTGAATACTTTTCTTCCCTGAAATCAAGAGAGGGATGATGATAGGTTTTTAAAATTTGATAAATCTCCTGTTCTACTATATTTTGCTCTAATGTTTCTTTTGGTTCAAATGCCTCATTTAAATCTTTGGTGCCTGCGATAGCTATGGTTTTGAATTGTTTATCTTCTGATAAGCCTATGAGTTCAGGACTAGCCCCTATCCATATTTTTCCTTCAAATCCAAAGAGATAAATCAGACAATCCGGAAAAGCCTGAATTAAGTTTTGGAAATAAGTGATCATGCTTTCTTTTTCTATGGTTGGAAATTCTTTTTGAATAAATCCTACTAGTTTCAGTAAATCCTTATGTGCTTTTAAATGCTCAATATAATGTTTGATTTCAAGTTTGCTATGCGCCTCATCAATTATTATTTTATCAAAATCTAGGAGTTCAAAATCTTTGAATTTTGCGAAAAACTCATCTTGATTAGTTTGTGTAAGTGATAAAGCCTTGGATTTATTGAAATCATCAATAAATAATGAACTTGTCGATTCACCTTTTGATACGAAATAATGAATCTTTTTGATGGATTTGTGGTAAACTACCGCAAAACTCACTTGTTTTCTCCGGTGTAGTATTTTTTATTTATTGCGAACCATTGAACTCGGACAATTCTTCTATTCTTATCATCTTGTCCATAAGTTTTGTCAGAAAATGGAAGTTCTTCGCCTTTTCCGACCTCGCGGATATCAAACTGAACTTTGTCACGGTTTACCAAGTTGACTTTGCGCTGCTCTAATAAATCTACCACTATTTTTCTAATCTCTTGAGCTCTTTTTAGTGATAATTTCTCATTTATCAAATAACCCGGTGCATCTAAAGGTAGATTGAACTCTTCTATGAGTTTCAATCGTGTAGGAGATGAGTCGCCAAAATGAGTCCCATCAGAGAAGCCTAAAATAGAAATGTGAACGACATATGGTACCGGTTTCTTTTTATTGGTCGCTACGATAATCTTGTCTATGAGATACTTGTAGGCGTCCTTAACGGCAGGAAGGCTTGATTCTGGTATTTCATAGCCGCCTGGAGGAAAGGACTCGTCTAGCATGAAATCATTCATGACATCTAGACTTTTGACATCTTCATAATCATTGAGTAAATCATTAGAAACATTGATAAAATTATCAAGATTCTTATTGATCTTGACTATTACATTATTCTTCACAAACACATTATTTGAATTCATAGCTTTGTCAAGATTTTTCATATAATCTGTTGACTGAGCCTCTAAGGAATTCAAAGTGTCTTGAAGTTTTTTACCCATTTCAAGACTCAACTCACCTGTTTTGATTTTTTTATCTACATTTTTTTTAGCTAATACTAGACTATCATGACTAGACTGTACATCTTGTTTTATTTTAGACAGTCTTTTATTTAAGCAACTTGACAGAGAAAATACAATAATCAATAAGAGTAAAACTTTTGTTTTCATAGGTTTGGTTTAAATAATTAATCTAGACTTGTTTTTGCTTCTTGTTCTATGATTTTTGGTTTTGAAGTATTATTTTCTTTTGATTTAGGCGCGGATGTTGATTTAGAACTATTATTTGAATTTGAAATTGCTTTTTCTTTCAAATTATTTTTAGCTAATTCAAACTCCTTAGAACGATTGATAGAGTCTTTTTTCAATGAGTCCAAAAGGCTAGCCTGCGAAGACTCAAAGACACTTTTGTAATTTTTTAAATTTTCATTTAAATGCATATTGTCAATGTCGATGATTGCTTCAGTTTTGAAATAAGGTTCGTATTCGACTTGTTTTACTAAAATTTTATTGAATAGAACATAACCAATTCCTGCAAAGAAAAGGTTAAGTACGATGAAAAGCAATACATTAAGTTTATTCATTAATCTAATTACAGATTTTAATCTTGCAAAGATAATATATTTTTTTTTAATGTTAAATATATGTTGAAATTTGAAAAAAAAAATCACTATTTTTGTTTATCAAAAAAAACAAAGGAATATGTCATCCAAATTTATCACCCATCTAAAAGAAGAGCTCGAACAAATAAACGCTCAAGGATTATTTAAAAAAGAAAGATTTATAGAAAGTCATCAAGGATCAAAAATTCAGGTACAAGGCAAAGAGGTCTTAAACTTCTGCGCCAATAATTATCTCGGGCTTTCTGCTCATCCTAGCGTGCTCGAAGCAGCTAAAAAAGGCATAGATAAACGTGGTTTTGGTATGAGTTCTGTACGATTTATTTGTGGTACGCAAGATATTCATAAGACTTTGGAACGAAAAATTTCTGATTTTTTAGAAACTGAGGATACAATTCTCTATGCTGCTGCATTTGATGCCAATGGCGGTGTTTTTGAGCCGCTCTTCTCGGAAGAAGACGCGATAATTTCTGATGAACTCAATCACGCTTCTATTATAGACGGCGTAAGGCTCTGCAAGGCACAGCGATATCGCTATAAAAATAATGACATGACTGATTTAGAAGAAAAACTTAAATCTGCTCAAGCTCAGAGATTTCGAATTATCGTCACAGATGGTGTCTTTAGTATGGATGGCTATATCGCTCAGCTCGATAAAATTGTTCAATTAGCTCAAAGATACGATGCCTTAGTCATGGTCGATGACAGTCATGCTACTGGTTTTTTAGGCAAGAGAGGCAAAGGCTCTATCGAATACTGTAATGTCTTAGGTCAAATAGATATTATTACTTCGACACTTGGCAAGGCTTTGGGAGGTGCTTCTGGGGGATTTACTAGTGGAAGAAAAGAAATTATCGAAATGCTTCGTCAGCGTTCTAGACCCTATCTCTTTTCCAATACTTTGATGCCAGCTATCGTCGAAACTTCTATCGCTGTGCTTGATCTGCTAATGAATTCTACAGAATTAAGAGATACTTTGGAATCTAATACGAGATTTTTTAGAAGTGAGATGTCCAAACTAGGCTTCGATATCCTACCCGGCTCGCATCCGATTACGCCTGTCATGCTTTATGACGCCAAACTAGCCCAAGAATTCTCTAGAAGAATGCTAGAAGAAGGCATCTATGTAATTGGCTTCTTCTATCCTGTCGTACCAAAAGATAAAGCTAGAATTAGAGTGCAAATTTCAGCAGCCCATAGTCGAGAAGATATTATGAAATGTGTGGCTGCTTTCGAAAAAGTAGGCAAAGAATTGCATGTAATCTCTTAATTGCTATGAAAGTTTTAATTCTCTATGATGATGAAGCGATATTTGAAGATTTATCCAAGCTATGTAGTGAAGTCAGCACCTTGACTATTACGCTTCATTATGTATATAACGCAGAGATTTTTATAGAAGAATTTAACAGTCAGTTTACACGGAAATTTTTTATTGTACTGACCTGTTTTCAAGCTCATTTTATCCATAATACTTATGCTATTTGTAATGCTATCAATAATTTGAATAGGCCTGAAGAATATGCTGTGAATCGCAATACGGTTTTTTTTAATGTATTTCTAGAAATTCCTAAGATAGTCGCGCTCTCTAATCGAGATGAACTCGAAAACATATCGGAATATAAACGAGTAGATGTATATGCACCTCATAACTATGCTTTGGCAAATTTATTTAATTCTAATAAGCAACAGTATTATATCTTGCATTATGATGTATATGAGAAATTTTCTAAAATGTTTCGTGAAATACTTCAATTATTGATGTAGTTTGATGTTTTATGAATATATTAAGTTTTTTTAGACTATTTTTGCGTTCTATTTAATTTAAGAAATGAAATCTCAGGGATATTTTTTGATAGTTTTAATCTTGTTGATGCGGTTAGAAGTAAAAGCACAATCCTATAGTGGTCTTCATCAATCAAATTTTTCAGGAAGTACGGCCTTACAATTTAAGCCAGACCAATTTGTCACTAGTGGACTACCTTTTGATATTAATTTCTTTGGATTTTCTACACATTTTTATAGTGATTATGGTCATGTCAAAAACGAATCCTTACTCGGTATCGCCACAGGCGAGTACAAAAACTTCATCGTTCATGACGATTCATCCCAACTTAGAAAATTTGAAGGTCAAAGAAATCTCTTGATTTATCCCTATAACGGAAATAATAATAGTTTACAAGGCGTTTTATTTTCTTTTGCTGCCTATACGCCAAGTATAGCTCTTAGAATTACCCCAAATCTTAGCACAGGAATTCTCACCAAAATCGAAACAGGCATTTCAATGATCAACCTCCCAAGTTTCTTTAATTATTACAATATCAATTTTATTGAAGATTCTCTAAAGTATCGCGTCAATCCTTTTTCTATACAAAATATGGCTTGGATGAGTATTGGGGGAAATGTAGCCTATCAATTCTCATTAAACGAATCCGCTAGTTTGAGTCTTGGCACAAATCTTAAATATTATCTTGGACTTGAAGCAGGTTATATTCAAAATAATGCCACTACAAATTTTACTAAAATTGGAGATAGTGCATATTATGACCAAGTCAATCTCGAAGCAGGTTCCTCATTAGATGATTATCAAAGGAAATATGAATTTGCACCTAAAGGCAGTGGATTTGGTATAGATATCGGTGCGACTTATATCAAATGGGACGACCAATCGGATAAACATTTTCGATCTTACCTATATAAAATTGGTGGAGGTATCAGAAACCTAGGAACACTTAATTTTACCGAAAACTCTGGACTCCATCAATATACTGGACTAAATGATGTGATCAATTATCGCAATATCGAACGAAATAGTCAGAATAGATTCAGAACTACGTCTAGAGAGTTCTTTGGTGATACGAGCTCGCTTAGAGCCAAAGAAATATCCATGGGATTGCCCACGCTATTTTATTTGAGTGCAGATTATAGAGTTTTTTCAAAGGTTTATGCCAATTTATATATTCAAAGAGCCTTGCCTATTTTTCAAAATTCTGTTAGAGCTACTCATATCTACACTTTGACGCCTAGATTTGAGCAAAAATTCTTGGAAGTCGGTATGCCTATTTCTATGATTCAAGATCAAAAGCTAACCCTTGGGGCATATCTTAGATTAGCTTATTTTACCTTAGGAACAGAATCTTTGGCCGGCTTGGTGCTCCCAGATGATAAACTCAATCAATTCTCCTTCTACTTTAACTTTAGATTTTTTCCATTTTGGAGAAAAGGAGGTGATGATGCCGGAAATCGATTTGGTTCAGGCAAAGATAGAAATAATTACGGATGTTTTACCATGTGACCTATGACTAAGAAGATAAAACCCAAAATGCCGAATTCAGTTTCGATAGCCAATAAAAAAGCCAATTTTTTATTCGAAATTGTCAAGAAATTCCAAGCTGGACTTATCCTAACGGGCAGTGAAGTGAAGTCGGTGAAATTCGGTAGAGCAAGCATTTCAGAGGCCTTTTGTTATTTTCGAAAAGATCAACTCCTCGTCAAAAGCATGAATATCGCTATATACGAGCCTGCAACCTATAATAACCATGAACCCACTAGAATTAGACAGCTTTTACTCAAGAAATCTGAGATTACCACCCTTCAGAACAAAGTCAAAGAACGAGGGCTTACGATTGTGCCACTCGTGCTCTATGTCAATGAAAGAGGCTTGGTCAAGCTCGATATAGCCCTAGCTAAAGGAAAAAAAGTATTTGATAAGCGTGAATCGATTAAAAACCGAGACCAAAAGCGCAGTCTCGATAGGGATATGAAACGAAGAACATAACTGAATCAAGAGAAATCTCCTAAGATTTGCCATATATTTATTAGATTTGCCAAAACCAATTTAATATGAGTAAAGAATTTAAGCCAGAAAGTTTGATGATGACTCATGGTTATAAACCAGAGTGGAGTGAAGGCTCTGTAAAAATGCCCATTTTTCAAACCTCAACCTTTGTTTTTTCTTCTGCCGAAGAAGGAAAAGCACTTTTCGAACTCGTAACTGGTAAAAGAACCTTAAAAGAAGGAGAGTCTGGAGGTTTGGTATATAGTAGATTTAATAATCCAAATCTTGAAATCGTAGAAAGCAGACTAACCCTCTATGAAAAAGGGGCACAAGATGCTTGTATCTTCGAATCTGGTATGGCAGCTATATCTACAGCTATGCTTGAATTTCTTAGACCTGGAGATGTAGTGCTTCATTCTAATCCGCTCTATGGAGGTACCGATAGTTTTGTGAAAAATATTTTGTCTCGATATGGTATTCAGAGCCTAGGGTTTATGCCAGAAGATACCAAAGAAGATATAATGAATTCCATTAAATCTAGTGGCTTTGATGGAAAAATTGCCATGGTATTTGTAGAAACTCCAGCAAACCCTAATAATGTATTGATTGATATAGAAATGTGCGTATCAATAGCCAAAGAACTCTCTACCTCAGATAAAAAAGTCATTACCATGGCTGATAATACCTATCTAGGACCCATTTGGCAAAGCCCACTTTTATTAGGCTGCGACTTAACCGTATATAGTGCTACTAAATATATCGGTGGACATAGTGACATAGTGGCTGGAGCTATCATGGGTAGCAAAGAGCTCGTAGGACGAGTGAAAAAAATGAGAAATAATCTAGGCGGCATGAGTGGACCTCATACGGCTTGGCTTATGGCCAGAAGTTTGGAGACCCTCAAAATTAGAATGCAGCGACAAGGCGATACTGCACAAATCGTCGCTAAATTCTTAAGAAGCCACGATAAAGTTGAAAAAGTGTATTATCTCGACCAATTTGACGATGAAAACCAAGCGAGAATATTCAAAAATCAATGTACGCATACCGGAGCCATGATTTCTTTTGATTTAAAAGGCGGCGAAAAAGAATGTTTTGTGTTTTTAAATCATTTAAAACTTATCAAATTAGCTGTTAGTCTTGGCTCTACGGAGAGTTTGATTCAGCATCCTTATTCTATGACGCATGCTGGCGTACCAGAAGACATCAAACAAAAAATCAATGTAACCGATAAACTTATTCGTTTTTCCGTAGGTGTAGAAGATGCTGAAGATTTAATCACAGATTTAACGCAAGCCTTGTCAAAAATATAATAAATAATTGTTTTTATGGAAATGCAACCTTATCAAGATGAAATTGATTTAAAAGAACTCGGCAAAAAAGTCGTCAAAGTAACGCAAAACAATAAAAAACGTTTCACGACTTTGCTTATTATTTGTTTAGGTTTATCTGGACTCTATTTAGCCAAACAAATGATTTGGCCGAAATACAAAAGTGAGTTTGTCGTGAAGTCTTTTCATATTAGAATGGATCAAATGAAATCTGTAGAAGACTTGATTAATAATTCCATTCAAAGTGAATTGTATCAAGACAAGACACTAGAAAAATTAATCATTCAAAATGATTTGAGAAAAATCTCTATTCAAGAGATTAAGCCCGATATTACATCCCTAGACAAAGACGATAAAACCAAATTTTATAGATTTGAGTTTCTTCATCAATCCAAACCAAAACCAACTAGTATCATCGATTTTGATTCAATTGTCAGTAAAATTAAATTAGTTTATGCCAATAATAACGATATTCTAGAAGGTAAGCAAAGAGCTTTTGAGGCGTTTACTGAAATCGATTCTTTGGTAGAAATAGCTAAACTAGCAGGGCAAGAATTTAAACAAAGAGCTAATCCAAATGGTAATATGATGGTGATGAATGATTTATATCAGTCTCTTGGTGGTTTGCTCAATCAAAAAAATGCCTTAAAAAAGGAATACATGAACTATAAAGACGAAAACTTGCTCTATATAGCCTCACCTGTCGTACAGAGCAAAAAATTGCAAAATCCTTTTATTATTCCCTTAATCGGATTAGCTATTTGGGCACTTCTGTGTGTATTGATTATAGGCTTTGAGCTAGTGTTCAAAGATATAGAGTGATTTTTACTGTGTTTTTCCATTTTTAGTTGATATATCTGAAATAGAATGCGATATAAGTGGTGGTTTTTTATTGGAAGTTTATTGGGTATATGTATAAGTTCAAGCTTGTCCAATTGGATATATTTTGATAGCCTTTGGGTGGATGGTTGGTCTTATCCTTCGCTATTTCTCGTAATTCTCTCCGCTTTTATTTTTAGTTTTTGGGCTTCTGATTTTCATAAAATATCTGCGCAAATCCAGATCTATCAATCGATATCTAGAATATTTGATTTTTTTATTTTGTTTTCTGTCTTTGTAATTTCCTACTGGTTTTGGGTAGATTCTCCATACTATGATGGTAAACATTTGATGACCTTTTATGGATTATGGGTTTTATTTTTTTTTATTTTTGATAGAGTTTATGTACATTTACTCAGAAAATTTAATATTCATCAAAATCTAAAAACTATTGTCATTGTAGATAGAGAAGACGATATTCACTTTTTGAAAAATTATATTGATACTAATCCTTGGTTAGGGTTTAAGGTTTTAAAAATACTGCCCGTGTTTCAAAAAGAAGATATTTTTCAATTGGCAGAGGAATTCACTATAGATAAAGTTTTATTTAATGTAGATTTGGTGAGTTTTGAGTTGGAATTCAAAGACAAACTTAGGAAATTGTCAGAAAATAAATTAGTTAAAATGTACGGTTTCAGTGAGCTATACAGTTCTAAAGTCAAACGAGGTTTATTTGAACTGATAGATAAAACGCCTATCATTTCTCTATTTGATTATCCTTTGGATTATGCATCCAATCAATTTATCAAACGGTATTTTGACATATTTTTTGCTTTGTTTATGCTGGTTTTTTTCTTGAGTTGGTTGATGCCGATACTTTCTATACTTATTTATTTTCAGAATAGAGGCCCAATCTTTTATCGTCATGAACGAATAGGTCTAAACAATAAATCTTTTCGCTGTTGGAAACTTCGCACAATGTACCAAAGTAAAGAATCAGAGCCATTTCAGCAAACTATCAAAAATGATGCTCGTATTTTACCTGTAGGACATTTCATCAGAAAAAACAATATAGATGAGTTGCCTCAGTTTATCAATGTATTGCTCGGTGATATGAGTGTGGTAGGGCCTAGACCTATGATGATAGGGCATATCAAAGAATATGATTTAGAAATAGCCGAAATGTATTCTCGCCATATGATTAAGCCCGGTGTAACGGGACTAGCTCAGGTTTCAGGCTATCGTGGGGAAATAGATTCCGTTCAAAAAATGAATGGTAGAATTCGCTTGGATCGCTTTTACATCCACAATTGGACTTTTATTTTAGACTTAAAAATCATTTGGTGGACTATCCGCAATATGATTTTTGGTGATGAGCAGGCGATTTGAAATAAGGTTTATTCTATTTTTTTTATGATAATTTCGTTTGTTTTGACTCTCAATCTCGACTTGAGGAGGAAGAGGGAGTTGAAAATAGAAAAAAATACGATGCCAGATTGGTTGGCGAGGGTGGACTCGACCAATGAAAAGATAAGGGTAAGCAATAGAAATCCTTTGAAAAAATAATCTCTGGAGCGGAAGGCCATATAAAAAGAAAAAATATAGACCCCAAATAGCGCCAATACTCCCAAAATTCCCATTTCCAATAAAAGGTCGAGCCATTGATTATGGGCATTGGTCCTTGTGCCAGATTCTATAATAACACCATTGTAATTTGGATTTCCAAATAAATAGTCAGTCTTTATGATTGAAAATGCTTGCTGCCAAGCAGAAACTCTTTTTGACACCTCAACACTTGAACTAAAAATATAATTTGAATCTAATTTATTGAAATCAAAAAATTGAATAAAGAAGAAAACACTAAAAAACATAAAAGCATAAAGCGTTTTGGGAAAATTTCTATATTGAGTCCATTGGATGATGGCAGCTACTATATGAATAAGCATCATCACCGCAAATCCAATTTTGCTCTGTATCAATAGCATGGATATACCTACAAACAATGAAAATATAAATTGTACCCATTGATTTCTCAAAAGGTGTATTTCCGATTTTCTCAAATAAATACAGCTCATGAGCGCAAAGTTTAGAAACATTGCGTAGTAAATAGAAGGGATATGGCTCATCGTGAGCAATAAATCTTTAGATAAGAAAAAACTTTGATATGCGCTTATTTTTAAAATAAAAATAACAATAGAAAACGTCATAAAGCTAGAGATACCAAGGATATAGAACGATAAAATGCTATACCATTTTTTTAGATCAAAATAATCTCTTTGGAGAAAAAGTACTACGGGAAAAAGTAGGAAAAGCCAACGTAGTTCTAGTTTTTTAGCTAATATGGAAAATTCTCCCATGAAAGAATAATATAAAATACTAGCCCAAAAAATAAGAGAAGGTATCAAAATGTAATATTTGCCTGTTTTGAGGTTTTTGATACGAGAGATTTTGAAACTAATCAACCAAAAGATAAAGAAAACTATAATAGGGATACTCGTAGACCATCTTTGGTATGGGAGCGCAAATGCTATAATGGAAAAAAATAAATACCAATTGGTAGCTACAAACTTCTGGAAATATTTGAAGGTGAGCATATTTTCGCGCTTTGATTTTAGTTTTTTGAGAATAAAAAATTCTAACAAGAAAAATACGAAAACAAAAATCCCTGCCAATATTACTATCATCAGCGTATTGCCCAGCTCTTTTTGAAAAATCAAACAAAAAAGAAATATGGCAATATTTCCTACAATGAGCATAGAAGTAATATGATAGTGCTGAAAATGGAGCCGTAGGAAAAAATGGTGAATGTGCGTTTTGTCGGGAGAAAAAGGTGATTTTTGCTTGAGAATTCGGGCAAAAGCAACCCTAAAAGTATCAAAGAGTGGAATGAAAAAAAGTGCAATCTGAATACCATACATGGAGTTTATTCCCGCTTTTTGTCTCATATTTGGATTGTCGGTACTCATTGAGAGCATGAAAAATGCTGCGCACCAGCCTATCAATGTAGAGCCTGTATCGCCGAGGAAGATTTTTGGATTGATGATATTGTATCTAAGAAATGCTAGAAGCGAAGCTACAAGCGCCAAACAAATCTGCATAAATGCTATATTTCCAGTCTGATAAAAGTAATAGGAAAAGAAACTGAAATAAAGTATCCCAAGGCTAGCTGCCAATCCATTGACGCCATCTATTAGATTGAGTGCATTGATAAAAAGTATAAAAACAAACAT